>JAYTOE010000167.1:0-21662 GCA_043747935.1 Akkermansiaceae bacterium | reverse complement strand
GGATAATGAGACCGTCCTGCCGGATCTGGGAATGGCCGGGATGCTGATGAAACGGGTGCGATACTTTACGGATGGAGCTGTCATCGGTAGCAAAGAGTTCGTGAACGAGGCGTTCGCGGGGGCGAGGGAGAGGTTTTCGGAGAGGAGGAGAGATGGTGCACGGCGGATGCGGGGGAGCGGCGCGGCAGCGAAGGGGGTGCTGTGGAGTGTGAGGGATCTGCGGGTGGGGGTGTGAGGCTTCTCTAAACCCAATTCCACAGAAGCATCCCGTCAGAACAGGAAAAAGGTGGGCAGACTTTCGAGAAACTGATGACCGACTTCAAGCTCGGCACGGCTCCCGAGACGGAAACAAACGCCGCGCTGACTCGCAAGCTCGCGAAGGCGGTCGGTAGGTGGGAGTCCCCGGCTTAGCACTGAAAAAACCGGAAACTCCCCGCTTTACAAGGTGGGGGGGGATACCCATATTCCGCCGCCCATGATTTTCGCCGCAATTAACTGGCTCTCCATCAGCATCAACCTCCTTCTGGTTGTCTTCGTCATCGTCTGTCTTCTGATGGCGCTGCTCATCCTTATGCAACGTCCGAAGCAGGAAGGACTGGGCGCGGCCTTCGGCGGAGGCGTGACCGACCAAGTCTTCGGCGCCCGCACCACGAACGTCCTCCAGCGTGGCACGGTTTACCTCGGCTCGATGTTTTTCATCCTGTCCCTGACGCTGTCGATCCTGATCGGAAAGCAGTCGAGACAGAAATCCCTGCTGGATCCTAAAAAAGCCGTGGCCGAGAAATCCGCTGAAAAAGCAGAAGAGAAAGCTCCCGAAGTGGTGCCAGAACCGTCACTGGTCGATCAGCTTCCTGTTGAAGGCACACCCGCTCCTGTTGAAGGTGCACCGGCTCCTGTTGAAGGCACACCCGCTCCTGTTGAAGGTGCACCGGCTCCCACCGAGGTAGTGCCTGCTCCCGCAGTTGAGGAAGCACCGGCTCCCGCCGCCCCGATTGAAAATGCGCCGGACAAACCTTAGTGAGCCTGACGCTTGCAAGGTGTGAACAAGGCTGAAGCGGACGGCGACGAGCAAAATCATCTCGCCGTCTGGGCACGCGATGAGGCGTTTCCCAAAGCGGGCGAGGGCTACGGATGGGTCGATCAAAAAGGCAGACGCCACGCATGTTCCTCGTTTGAGGAGCTTTCCAAAACCATCCGCGAAGATCGCGCCAGCGCGGTGAACCTTGTCTGGACACCCGATTCGCCATTTTGCCGGGTGCCGGAGGAGATCGAAGCATTGGCGGAGCCGATCAGAGAGATCAGGAAACGCTGGGCGACGGATGATCTGGCGGATGCGCAGTATCGGCTGAAAAAATTTGGCATCGGATTAGTGGTATTGTTCGGCTACATGGCGTTCCAGGCATGGGGTCTTTTCGCTGAACGTCAGAAGGCGAACGGGCTGGATCTCGGTTTGATCGAGCGCCTGGAGTTCATCGCGAAAGCTCTGATCGCATCCTCCTCCGTCGGCCTCGCAATGCTTGCGTTCCTGATTTTCGCGTTCATCCCATGGTATCAGGCACGGAAAAAAGCGGCTGAGATCAAGCTCCTCGGAGGGAGCATCACCCCGAACGTCCCGCTGATCCGTTTCGAGACATGGCTGGATGTGCAGAAGTCTCCCGTGACCTGGGCTTTGCTGGTGATCATGTCGCTGGTGTTCCTCGTTCAGGTCATCGACGACAAATCGATTTTCACTTTCCGCGAATCCGTCGTGCACGCGGGCCTATTAAAAGATGCCTACAGGGGAGGGGAGTATTGGCGGCTTTTCACCGCCCCGATGCTCCACGGCGGGTTGATCCATTTCGTGATGAACGCCCTTGGTTTGCTTTACCTGGGGAAACGGCTGGAGGTGTTCGCGCGCTGGCCGCATGTGCCGATGGTTTTCCTTTTTTCCGCCATGGTGGGCGGCGAGGCCTCGGCGCGTCTTCTCGAAACCCCCTCGGTCGGCGCTTCCGGCGGGCTGATGGGCTGGCTGGGTTTCCTGCTCGTGTTCGAAACACTCCACTCGGCGCTCGTCCCGAGGAGCGCGAAGCGTCGCCTGATCGGCGGTGTGCTGATGACGGCGCTGATCGGCGTTGTGGGATATCGTTTCATCGACAACGCCGCGCATTTCGGCGGATTGCTGGCGGGGATGGTTTACGCCGCCATCGTTTTCCCGAGATCCAGCTCCGTGATGCGCCCGAAGATGAACGCGACCGACCGCATCGCCGGGATGGGCGCGCTGGCGGTGATCGCCGCTTCCGCCTTCTTCGCGGTTTTCCGGATGGTGGGTTGAAGGGGGGCATTTCTATTGCTTGCGCGGTTGTCGGTTCAGCGTCTAGGCTCGCACCAAGACATGAGCGAGCGACGGGTAGTGATCACTGGAATCGGATGCATTTCTCCTTTGGGAAATGACCTTGAGAAAACATGGGACGGACTAAAAAACGGACGTAGCGGGATACGTAGGATCGAGGCCATCGATGTCACGCCCTTCGATTGCAAGATCGCGGGCGAGATCCGTGACTTCAATGCGGACGGGTATTTCGGCGTGCCGAAGGATGCCCGCCGTTCGGATCGATATGTTCAATTCGCCGTGGCCGCCTCGAAAATGGCGATGGAGGATTCCGGTTTGGACACGGCGAAAATCGATTCCCGCCGCTACGGTGTGATGGTTGGCAGTGGTATCGGTGGTCTTTCCACGGTGGAGCGTGAGCATTCCGTCTTCATGGAGAAGGGGCCGCGGCGCGTGTCGCCTTTCACGATCCCGATGATGATCTCGAATATCGCCTCCGGCATTATTTCCATGGAGCATGGATTGCACGGCCCAAACATGGTGATCGTCACCGCCTGCGCGACCTCGAACCACAATATAGGCGAGGCATGGCGTATCATCAAATTCGGTGATGCCGACGGTTTCCTCTGCGGCGGCGCCGAGGCGGCTGTGCTGCCGATGGGGCTCTGCGGTTTCGCGAACATGAAGGCGCTGAGCACCCGCAATGACGAGCCGGAGAAGGCATCGCGTCCTTTCGACAAGCACCGCGATGGATTCGTGATGGGCGAGGGAGCCGGTGTGGTAATGATCGAGGAACTCGAAACCGCCAAGGCGCGCGGCGCGAAAATTTATGCGGAGCTGATCGGTTACGGCGTCAGCGCGGATGCGTATCATCTCAGCGCCCCGTCGCCGGATGGCAGTGGCCCGGCCTATGCGATTGGCATGGCGCTGAAGCACGGGAAAAAGAATCCGAATGAGGTTCAGTATCTCAACGCCCACGCCACCTCCACCGGTCTCGGCGATGTGGCGGAAACGAAGGCGATCAAGCTCGCATTCGGCGACTACGCGATGAACGGCCTGATGGTCAGCTCCACGAAATCCATGACCGGCCACATGCTTGGTGCTGCGGGTGGTATCGAACTGATCGCGAGTGTGATGGCCATCGTCGATGGCGTGATCCCGCCGACGATCAACATCGAGGAACAGGATCCAGAATGCGATCTCGATGTGGTGCCGAACGTGGCTCGCGAGCTTCCCGTCAAGGTGGCGCTCAGCAACAGCTTCGGTTTCGGTGGGCACAACGCCTCTGTCCTTGTCAGTAAATTCGAGGACTGATGGGTAATTTCGAGACGGAGAAAAACCGGCTGAAAGCAAGCGCATGAATCAGGAACGCGAGGATGGAGGCAAAATCATCCTCGTGCCGACCCCGATCGGGAACCTCGGCGATATCACGTTGCGGGCTCTCGATGTTTTGAAAAACGCGGATCGCATCGCCTGCGAGGACACCCGTCATTCGGGGATCCTGCTCGCGCATCACGGCATTTCCGGGAAGTCGCTGGTCTCTCTCCACGAGCACAACGAGAGCCGGAAAGCGCCCGAACTCGTCGCCGCCGCGAAGGCCGGCGAGCGCATCGCGTTCATCAGCGATGCGGGGATGCCGGGCGTTTCCGATCCCGGCTACCGCTTGGTGCAGGCATGCCTTGCCGCGGACGTGCCGTTCGAAGTTTTACCTGGCCCTTCGGCGGTGCTGATGGCGCTGATCGGCTCCGGCTTGCCCTGCCACGCCTTCCGTTTCGGCGGTTTCCTCTCCGTGAAATCCGGCAAGCGCCGCACTGCCATGTCCGATGCCCTTGAAAGCGGCGAGACTGGCATTTTTTTCGAAAGCCCGCACCGTATCGTTTCCACCCTGGAAATCCTCACGGAGATCGCTCCGGAGGCACAGGTCTGCGTCGCCCGGGAGCTCACGAAAAAATTCGAGACCTATCACCGGGGAAAACCGGGCGAGTTGCTCGAATGGTTCAAGACGCATGGGACGAAAGGCGAAATGGTGATTCTGATGAATGCTTCGCGCTGAGAGCAACGTAGCGATCTCACGATGCAAGGAAGCGCTGAACACGATCACAATGAGCCGACCCGCATCGAGGCTCTGGGGTTTTTCCTGAAGTCCCGTGTGTTCATCGCGCGGCGGCTTTTTCGTGATTTCAAGTCTCCCGTGCGGAAGCATTCCTCGGGATCGATTCCGATGGATGCGCCCGTGATCGGGGAGGAGCGGTCGCCGCTTTGGACGCAGACAAGCCCCGCCGAGCTTCCGCTGACCGCCGGGAAAATCCAGAACCTCCGCGTTGCCTGCTCCGCTTTTGACGGCGTTTCGGTTCCTGCCGGTGAGGTTTTCAGTTTCTGGCGACAAATGGGACGGGTGACGAAGCGGAAGGGCTACGTCACCGGACGCGAACTCCGCTCCGGCTGCATGGTGCCGAGCCTCGGTGGCGGTCTCTGCCAGATTTCCGGGCTGCTTCATGCCGCTGCGCTCAAGGCAGGGTTGGAGGTGTTGGAAAAGCACACCCACTCGATGTCGCTGCCGGGCGTGCCACTGCCGCCGGAACGTGATGCGACCGTTTTCTGGAACTACGTGGATCTGCGTTTTCGCGCGCCGTTCCCATGGCATCTCCATGTCAGTATGTCCGATCGCGATCTCGTCGTCACGATTCGCGCGGATCGGTCTTCGGAAAAATCCCAGTCTGCGGAGGCAGTGAAGTTCGGCGGATCTCCGATGCGGGCGAAGGCGGAGGGCGATTGTCTGACGTGCGGTGTCACTTCCTGTTTCCGGCATCCATCCGCCATCGCCGATCATGCTCCCTCCGCCGGACATACCGCTTGGTTGCTCGATGGGCGATGGCCGGAGTTCGATGCATGGTGCGCGCTGCATGCCCATGAGGGCGACCGCTGGTTCACTCCGCTCGATGGCGTGCGTTTCGGGAAAGCCAACTACGCGTGGACGTTGCCGCTGGGGGCATGGAAACGGCACGCAACCTTGGAGACGCTGATCCGCTCTTTCCGCCAGCGCCGGATCCCCGCGCAGGGAGCCGTCAGGCAGCGCTTCATGCTCGCGGCGCAGCAGCGGCTCGCGGAGCGCTTCGCGGCGGAAATCGATCCCTTGGCGCGGCATCTCATTGTTTCCCAGACCCTGCTGCCGCATCTGTGGAAAACGGGTTGCCTCGGGGGGCGGACTTTCGATGTGCTGGCGAACCGCTGGCCGCTGGCCGAATTACAGAAACGCCTCGATCAGGCGGCGCTGGTACATCCGGTTTCGGAGACGATCCGGGATTTCCGTGCGGACGCGGCCCTGCTCCGTGCGGAAACGGATGCGTTCGCGGCGGCGGCGAGGATCGTCACGCCGCACCGTGGCATTGCCCGGCATTTCGGAGCGAAGGCGCTTTTGCTCGATTGGTCGATGCCGCCGCCAGCTCCTGTGGAGCCTGCAAAGGGAGAGGGTTTCAAATGGTTTTTCCCCGCCTCTGCGCTTGCCCGGAAAGGAATCTACGAGCTCTCCGCCGCCCTAAGCGGCAGCGGGGATGAGCTGTTGGTTCTCGGAGGCGCGAAGGAAAGCGACTCCGATCCTCTTGCCGGCATCCGCCATCGTCGCGCGGCCTTGTCCGAACTCGGCGGCTGCACGGCCTTGGTCATGCCTGCCTGGATCGAACACGAACCTCGCCTCGCGCTCCTCGCCCTCGCATCGGGCATCCCGGTGATCGCCACGGATGCCTGCGGCCTTCCCAAGCATCCGCTCCTCACTCTCGTGCCGGAAGGCGATGCGGCCGCCTTGAAAATCGCGATGGCTCGCCATCGACAAACCGACGTCCATCTCCCACAAACCACGGTATGAAGAAAAATTTCCCGCTCGAAATGCCGAATCACAAGCCGCCGCGCGTCCTCGAGGGGATCAAGGCGGAGATCCGCAAATACCTGAAACGTGAGCGCCGCAAGCCCTTGCCCGAGGGAGTGGACTTCTGGGACTTCGACTGCCGCACCGGCAAGGACGTGGAATCCGCCGAGCCCGTCCACGTTTCCGAAATCACGAAAAGCATCGATACGGCCTCGCAGGAAAGCTGGCCGGCCATCCACATCGAAATCCTTGCAAAACAAGGGCATAGGACGAAGGCGGCGCCACCGGAGGGCGACTGATTTTCCCCCGTACGGAATGCTTTCCCTTGCGTGTCGCGAGGTTGCGCGGCATGGAGGGGCGGACAGGAACCATGAGCGGAAGAACCATCACGATCGGCACGCGCGGCAGCGATCTCGCGCTGGTGCAGGCAACGGCGACCGAGGGCTTGCTGGGCGGGAAATTCCCCGAGGCGGAGATCGTGCGCAATGTCATCACCACCACCGGCGACCGCCGCACGGATGTCTCGCTGGCGGATGTGGCGAAGTCCGAGGGGACTTTCGACAAGGGCGTGTTCATCAAGGAACTCGAGGAGGCGCTGGACGACGGATCGGTCGATATCGCGGTGCACAGCCTCAAGGACATGCCGACGGTGCTCGATCCGCGCTTCCGGCTTGCGGCGACTTTGGAAAGGGCGCCTGTCTGCGATGTGCTGCTGACGAAACAGCCCGGCGGCCTCGGCGCTTTGGAAAAGGGCGCGCGGGTCGGGACGAGCAGCGTGCGGCGGGCGAAGCAGATCGAATTCCTGCGTCCCGATCTCAAGGTTCTCGACCTGCGTGGCAACGTGCCTACCCGCGTTCGGAAACTCGCCGAGGGCGATGAATATGACGCGATCCTTCTCGCCGAGGCGGGATTGGTGCGGCTCGGATTCCTTTCGGAAACGGAAACCGGCGGCGTGGATACGGTGCAGGGATTTCCAGGCGTGTTTGCCCATCGCCTGCCCGAAAGCGAATTTTACCCGGCGGCGGGGCAGGGGGCGATCGGCCTTGAGATACGCGCGGATGATGCCGAATCACGGGCCATCGCGGAGTCCATCACTCACCCGGATACATGGCTCAAGGTGACCGCCGAGCGCGAGTTCCTGCGCCTGCTCGACGGCGGTTGCCACACTCCGGTTGGCGTTTATTCTCATCTTGAAAACGGCGTGATCAGCCTCTTCGCCCGCGTCTTCCCGGAGGAAGGCGGCACGCCGCAAACCGGCGAGGCCAAGGGCATAGATCCGATCACCGTCGCACACGAACTTTTCAAATCGCTCAAATGACATCCAAAGGAATCTGCTATCTCGTCGGCGCCGGCCCCGGCGATCTCGGTCTCGTCACCCTCCGCGCGAAGGAGTGCATCGAAACCTGCGACGTGCTTGTTTACGACGCACTGAGCAGCCCCGAGCTGTTGCGCTGGACGAAGCCCGGCTGCGAGAAAATCTACGTCGGCAAGCGGGCAAAGGATCACGCGGTGCCGCAGGATCAGATCAACCAGATCATTGTGGATCACACGAAAAACGGAAAGATCGTGACCCGGCTCAAGGGCGGAGATCCGATGATTTTCGCCCGTGGCGGCGAGGAGGCGGCGGAACTTGCGGAAGCGGGCGTGGCGTTCGAGATCGTCCCCGGCATCAGCTCCGCGATCGGCGGGCCGGCCTACGCGGGCATCCCCGTCACCCACCGCGATCACAACACCCAGCTCACCATTTTCACCGGCCACGAGGATCCGACGAAAGGCTACTCGTCCATCGACTACGCCCAGCTCGCGAAGGCTCCCGGCACGAAGGTTTTCCTGATGGGCGTTGCGCGACTCCGTGAGATCACCACCGCTTTCATCGAACACGGCGCGGCGGCGGATACTCCCATCGCGCTCGTCCGTTGGGCGACGACCGGATCACAGTGGACCATCGTGGGTACCCTGGAAACCATCGCCGACATCGCGGAGAAAGAGGGCTTTTCCTCACCCGCAGTCGCTGTCATCGGCAACGTGGTCAATGAGCGCGCGAAGATCAATTGGTTCGAGAAGCGCCCGCTGTTTGGAAAGAAAATCGTCGTCACCCGCACCCGCGAGCAGGCGGGCGATCTCAGCAAGCGCCTCCAGAACCTGGGCGCGGATGTGATCGAGCTGCCGACGATCCGCATCGAGCTGCCGGAGGATCGCGAGGGCTTCGCCGAGGGTGTCATCAACGCCCACGAATACGACTGGCTCGTCTTCACCAGCCCGAATGGTGTCGAGAAATTCTTCGAAGCCTTTTTCGCCACCTACGAGGATGCTCGTAGTTTGGGAAATCCCAAGATCGCCGCCATCGGCCCAGGCACGGCGGCGAAGATCCGCGAATACCGGATCGGTGTGGATCTGCTGCCGAAACGTTTCGTCGCCGAGGGTCTGATCGAGGAGTTCAAGGAGCTCAACGTCGAGAACCAGACCATGCTCTGGGTGAAAGCTGCCGAGTCGCGCGATGTGATTTACGACGGCCTGATGAAACTCGGAGCCATCGTCGATGAGTGCATCGCCTACTGCACCGTTCCGGAAACGGACGACTACACCGGCGCGCAGGCGAAGTTCATCGAGGACGGCGCGGACATGGTCACCTTCACCTCAAGCTCCACCGCCGAGCATTTCTTCGCACTGGATCTTCCATGGCCGGATCGCTGCGTCGCCGCCAGCATCGGCCCGGTGACCTCCGCGACGCTCAAGGAGCTCGACCACAAGCCCGCCGTAGAGGCGGCGCAGCACGATATCCCGGGTCTGGTGAAAGCGATCACCGACTATTTCCGTAAGTGATCCGCGATGAAACCGATCCTGCTTTTCCTGTTCTCCGCCCTCACCGTCTCCGCCGAAAACATCGGCATCGGCGCCAAGCCCGTTGAGGGAGCCGAGGTGATCTTCGATGGCACGCGCGAAATGCTCGATGCGAAATGGATCTACTGGGAGGGGCCGCGGTTCGCCTCCGCGATGCCGATCAAGTGGAAGATCGTGGATGATCCGGTGGATGAAGGCACGGCGATGCAGACCGACGATCCTCTCTCGAAAGGCCAATTCGGCGCGGCGGATATCGTCACGAAAAAGGAATACCGGGATTTCCGGCTGCACATCGAGTTCCTCGTGAACAACAAGGGCGGCAACAGCGGCGTCTATCTCCAGAACCGCTACGAGATCCAGATCAAGGACGGCGACAAGACCAGGCACGGTATGGGCGCGGTGATCAACGAGCAGGATTCGCCCTATCAACTCTACAAGGGCATCGGGCAGTGGAACTCCTACGACATCGTGTTCCGCGCCGCCCGTTTCACCGACGGCAAGCTCACCGAAAAAGCCCGCGTCACCGTCTATTTCAACGGCGAGAAGGTACACAAGGATGTGGCCATCAACCAGGTCTGGGGCGGCGCGAACTCAGGGATCGATGGCGGCAACGACGGCGGCAAAGGCATCACCGACCGCCCCGGCGGCCTCAAGCTGCAATGCGAAGGTCACGACGTCCGCTACCGCAACATCTGGATCAAGGAACTCGACCTCGCCGACAAGGGCACGGATTTCTGAGGCGAAAGCTCCCATCCTTCATCCCGCTGGGATGTGGGTTTCACATTCATCCACGACGAAACCAAATCCCCTCTCTTGCAATCACTTGCGCCCCCGCTTTTTCAAATATTGACCGGATGTTTCCCGGCGATATCGTCCGGGGCTGAACTAATTCACTGTTGTGCAATAAATGATCCGCTCACTTTTCCGGGTTCTCCTGCTGGAAAGCGCTTTGCTATCAGCCCGAGGCTTAGCTGAACAACCAGCCTTGTCGAAGGCTCAAGAACTTACTCAGTCTCGTGACTTTATTGCTCGGCTAACTGCGTCCAACCGAAATAGTAAAATACCCGTGGTGGGGGTGCTTACCCATTGGGAGCTGCGCATCAATACCTATTCTGAGGATTACGACTAGATCATGGCGGCCCGGAATGAGATGTCAGTCCAAGCCAAGGCCTAAGCCTCGGTTCCCGGATTGGTGCTTTTCGCGGCCACCTGCGGCAGAATGTTTTCCGGGATGGACTGGGGGAAAAAGTTCATTGGCCGGTTCCTTGTGAACCAGCGGATCAGGGTCGGGACGAAAAACGCGATGAGGAGGAGCTTGATGATCACCAACGGGCCGATGGCGGCGTAGAGCAGGATCAGAATGAGCAGGAGGAAAGCGAAAGCGCCGGTCAAGAAGAGGGCGTTCGCCCACCAGCGGAGGCGGGAAATGCCTGCGACGAATTCGCAGCGCGGGTTCACCGAGGCGAGGCGGTGGATGAGCGTCCGGACGAAGGGAGTGTAGGATTCCGCCCTGTCCTCGAAGGAGGCGATGCCCCCGTAATGGCAGCTCTGGATCGCCGCGAATTTGCCGCCGGTGTTGTACAGGTGGCAGCGGAAAAGGTTCCGCTCGATGCGGCTCGGATCATAGGACAGGCGGAGTTTCAGTATCGCGCTGAGCGGGATGGAGGTATCGGGCTTTCCCTCGATGTAGATCCAGAGTGTGTCGCCGATGAGCATCCATGTCTTCTCCTCCTCGAGCGCGGAGGCGCGGACGGTGTGGGCGATGGAAAGCGGGGGAGGTGCGCTCATTTCCGGTTGCGGGTCGCCTTTTTCGCGAAGTCCACGGCGGCGATATCGAAGGCGGCGGGGTCGTATCCGGGGTTGTCCCATTCGATCTCACCGGCGAGCGCCTGCATGAACTGGAAGGCTCCGCCGAAATCCTCGGGAGGGCAGGCGCGGCCGCCATCGATCATTTGCGGTCCGCCCTCGCCTTCCTCGCGTTTCTCGAAGACAAGCTCATGGATCCACTCATCGGCGAAATCGTAGCGGTAAAGCATGCGCATCGGCAGGCGTTTACGGCCGATGTAGTCGGCGATGGTGACCTTCGCTTCGTCCTGGAAATCGCCGAGGGTCTGATCTTGGAGTCCGACGGGGCCGATCACATCGACAAGGCGCTTGCCCTTGCCGTGGCGGAACTCGTGCGGGTGCTTGTTTTCCCAGCCCATGGCGGCCTGGATGGCATCGCTGAGCTCAAGGAAAGTGACGGAGGAAGAGATGGACAGGACGCGCCAGACCTTGGGCTGAATTCCATAGGTGAAAACCTTCACCACCACGCGCTCGGCACCGGATTTTTTCGACATGCCGGAAAGTTATAGAAAGGGCGGCGAGGATTCAAATGGAAACGGGAGATCACTCGCCGGAGCGGAGCTGGTCGAGAATGTCGGGGGTCTGTGAAAGGTGCGAGCGGTAGAGTTCGAGCTGCGCTGGGGTGAGGACTCCCTCGAAAAGCTTGGCTTTCTCTTCGGCCTCGGCGCGGCGCATTTCGGCGAGCTTGTCGAGGGTGACGTCGCCCTTATCCTGCGGGGAAAGCTGGCGGAGCAGGCGGATCGCATCATCGGAGAACCTGACGTCGCCGACGGGGAGAAAGGAGCCGGTGAGGAGGAGCCGGGTTGCGGGCGGAATCTCCGAGGCGATGCCCGCCTCGCGTGAGCGCAGCAGATCGAGGGCTTTTTCGCGCTGCTCCGGTGAGAGGTCGAGTTCGCCGAGTTCCTGCGCGTAGGTTTTCTGTGTGCTGAGCTCGATCCGGTTGTCCATGGCTCGGCGCTGCATATCGGCGAAGGCTTTCCGCTGCTCGGCGTTGAGAATCGCGAGGATGTTTTTCTCGAGGAGAGCTCCGGCTTCGGTGTAGGTGCTTTCGGGGGATTCCCCGTTATCCGATTTCGGCAGGGACTCTGCCATGGCGGCTTCGAGGGCTTTCGCCTGCACTTCGTCAAGGCCCAGCACTTCGATGAGGCGCATCCATTTCGCGCGATCCTCCCGCTTGGCGGCTTCGGGCACGGTGGCGGTGCCGATGGGGGTTCCTTTCGTCGGGCCGTTGTCGGATGAGGGGCGGTCGGGTCGGACGCGCTCGATCGGCGAGTCGGGCGTGCGTACGGGCGGGCGAGGGTTGGGGGTGTTCTGGACGGTTTGAGGGACGAAGCTATCGAGATCTGCCGAGGCGGATTTGATGAGCCAACCGAAGGTGAAGCCGACGGCGAGTGAGATGGCGGAGCTGATGAGGATGGTTTTCAAAGCGGTGGGTTGGGAACGTTACGCCTCGCGGATGGCGGTGATGGCGGCGGCCATGTCTTTCGCGCCGAAGGTGGTGGAGCCTGCGACCATGACGTTGGCTCCGGCGGCGTAGGCGAGAGCGGCGGTCTTGACCCCGATCCCGCCATCGACCTCGATGTGGTAGGCGAGGCCTTTCTCTTTCCGATAGGCGGCAGCGGCAGCGACTTTGGGCATCATCGACTCCATGAAAGGTTGCCCGCCGAAGCCCGGGACGACGGTCATGCAGAGCAGGAGGTCGATTTGCCCGAGGTAGGGGATGGCATCCTCGAAAGGGGTGGCGGGGTTCAGCGCGAGTCCGGCGAGACAGCCCGCCTCACGGATGCGCTCCAAGGTTTCCGCCACATCATGCTCCGCCTCGACGTGGACGGTGATGCAGTCCGACCCGGCGGCGATGAAGCGCGGCAGGTAGTGGTCGGGACGGGAGATCATCAGGTGCACATCGAGGAAAATGTCGTTCGACTCATGAATTGTCTGCACGATCGCCGGACCGAAGGAGATGTTGTCCACGAAATGGCCGTCCATCACATCGAGGTGCAGCCAATCCGCCCCGGCGTTGATGGCGCGGGAGGTTTCCTCGCCCACTTTCGAGAAATCAGCAGCGAGCAGGGAAGGGGCGATGACACGGTCATGGAAGGTTCTTGTGATCACGCGGACAAGCGAAGCATGGCGGGGCGGGATGGGAAGGATAATTCGGGATGCGAAATCCCATGGGGGTATGGGGTCAGGAGTATCATTGCAACATTTTCTGCAGTTTTTTAGGTTATTTGGTGTTCCGTCATCCGTTGTGAATTCCCCTCATATGGAAGCGACTGTGAAGAGGGGAGTAGAAGGGGCGGCGGTGGTGCTGGCTCTCATCCAACTGGATGCCAGGTGGTCTTGAGTTCCACGAAATCGCGGATGTGGTAAAGCCCCTGGGCTTTTTCCGAAAGCCAATCGCAGGGTTTCTCCGCGGCGATGAGCTTGGTGCGTTTGACGGATTCGGCGGCTCCGGTTTGCAGGGATTTTCGTTCATCGGCGGTCGCCACGGCGGAAATCGCGCGGATGTGTTCGTGAGTCGCGAAGGTCGGCAGGATGTCGGATTTTGATCCGGTGAGGAGGTTGATGACACCGCCGGGGAGGTCGCTGGTGGCGAGCATCTCGCCGAGCAGGATCGCGGGGTAGGGCTTCGTTTCGGAGGCGAGGGCGACGACCGCGTTGCCGCTGGCGATGACCGGCAGGATCAGTGAAAGCAGCGCGAGTAGCGGCGCTTCGTTGGGCGCGGCGATGGCGACGACGCCCACTGGCTCGGTGACGGAGAAATTGAAGTGCGGCGAGGCGACGGGATTCACGCTGCCCAGCAGGGACTCGTATTTGTCCGTCCATCCCGCGTAATGGACGGTGCGATCGATCGCGATGGCGACCTCGGCTACGGCTCGTTTCCTTTCCGAGGCGTTCGCGGGGAAATGCGCGTCGATCAGTTCGGCGGAGCGCGCCTCCAGCATCTCGGCTATACGGTAAAGGATTTGTCCGCGATTGTAGCCGGAACGTTTCGCCCAGCCGGAGCAGGCCTTCGCCGCCGCCTCGACGGCGTTGCGAACGTCCTTGCGCGTGCAGAGCGGGACGTTCGCGAAGAACTCGCCTGCGTTGTCGCAAATTTCATAGGTGCGGTTGCTTTCGGAGCGGATGAACGCGCCGCCGACATAGCACTTAGGTGTCTTGGTGATGGATAAACGGGGCATGACGTTGGGGCGATATTGCCCCGTTCCATCGCGCTTGCGAGCGGGAAATGGTAGCTTTCAGAGAAACCGCCCGATCATAGGCCGGAGCTTTTCGGTTGTTTTCGAAGGCCATGCGGAACGCGGGGTCATGATCGCGTTTTCCAGCGAGCGGTGCTCCTCCCAATCGGGAACATGGGTGAGTTCCGCAGCGAGCGAGCGGATGATGTCCTTGGCGAGGGTGGAGTTCGCGTGGAGGTTGGCGATGACGGCGGCGACATCCACCGCCGCCTCGTCCTCTTTCCAGCAATCGTAGTCCGTGACGAGGGCGAGGGTGGCCATCGCGATCTCGGCCTCGCGGCAAAGGCGGGCTTCGCCGGCGTTGGTCATGCCGATGAGATCGAATCCGAGTGCGCGGTGCATGTGGGACTCGGCGCGGGTGGAGAAGGCGGGGCCGTTCATGCAGACGTAGGTTCCGCCGCCGTGGAGCCTCTCCGTGTGCTTCGCTGCGGCGGCTAGGAGGTGACGGCGCATCTCCGCGCTGTAAGGATTCGCGAAGCCGACATGCGCCGCGATGCCGTTTCCGAAAAAGGTGTGCTCATGGCCGCGCCCGGTCTTGTCCATGAGTTGGTCGGGGACGACCACATCGCGCGGCACGAGTTTCTCTTTCAGCGAGCCAACGGCGGTGACGGAAACCACCCAGCGCACGTTCAGCGAGCGCAGCGCCCAGATGTTCGCACGGTGGTTGATTTCACTGGCAAGAAGCCGGTGGCCGATGCCGTGGCGGGGCAGGAAAAAAACCGTGCGCCCGTCCAGCCTGCCCTCGATGATCTTGTCGGAGGGATCGCCGAACGGCGTCTTCATTTCATGGCGCTCGATGACTTCGAGGGTGTCGATTTCATAGAGGCCGCTGCCTCCGATGATGGCGAGGGATGGTGGGTTCATGGCAGGGAAAGGTTGAATCTCGCGGCGAGATTGGGTTTCTTTTTGCCCGATGGCAATCGACGAGACGATGGATGTGAAGCGAGGGACGCGGGAGGGTCATGTGGTGACGTTCCAGGGGAAGGAAATGAAAATTCCGGAGGGTTGGGAACTACTGCTGCCCGGGGATGCGGGACTTACGCGGCGGGTGAAAAAGGACGGGCCGCATTGGGTGGTGAAGGATTTTTACAAGAAACGCTGGATCTCGCTGGGGGTGCTGGCACCGAAGGATCGGATCGCGTTTTTCCGGCAGGAACTGGAGGCGGAGCGGGAAGATCCCTCGTATGCGAAGAAACTGGAGGCCGGGCGGAAACGGCGGGAGAAGCAGGAGGAGTCTTACGTGGAGGACTTCGCGGCGGCGGTGCGGGATTTCCTTTCCTTCGATCCCATGTATTCCGAAATGGCGGAAAAACTTGCGGAAATGATCGCCAAGCACGCGACCCCGGTGGGCAGCGGCACGGTGGCGCGGACGAAGCTCATCCCCATCGAGCAAAGGGCGGAGGCGGCGACGATCGCGTGGCTGCGCCATCAGACGACATCCTACGACCACATGGATATCGGAAGGGCGAAAGGCGAGAGGCGTGAGGTGAGGCGGATGCTAGCCGAGGAATCAAGGCGCAGGCTCTCGGGATACCGGCAGGGTCTGAAGATGGGCAAGACATGCCCGATCTGGCGTGCGGTGTTTGATTTAGGCAGGATGCCTAAATAACGGCCTGGGGCAGGATTCCCCAGCTACTGATCCAGCAGTTCGATGAAAAGAGTCTCCACCTTGTTTCGTGCCCACGGTGTCTTGCGCAGGAAAGTGAGGGTGGATTTCACGGAGGGATCGGTGGCGAAGCAGCGGATGCGAATGCGGTCGGAAAGCTCGACCCAGCCGTATTCCTCGACGAGGCGGGTGACGATGGTTTCCAGGGTGTAGCCGTGGAGCGGGTCTTTGGGGTGGGAGTCCGTCATGGCAGTTCCCGGATCATGAGGTTGCGGAATTGGATGGGAGAGCCTTCGGATTCGAGGCAGAGATAGCCGCTGTTGGGCGAGCAGTCCTTTCCGCCGGAGACTTCGGTGCCGTTCACCCAAAGGCGGATCTCGCCGTTGATGGCGCGGACGTAGTAGTGGTTCCACTCGCCGTGGGGCTTGGTGGTTTCAGCGGAGGGGAAACTGCGGACGCCATCCGGTGAGAGGGGCGGGAAGGGGGTGAGTTTCGCTTTTCCCACGGGAAACACATCGCCGTGGCAGGTGAACCAGTCTGATTTTTTCCCCGATGATTTTTCGTAGGATTCCTTGTAACCAAGGTCGAGAATCTGCACCTCGATCCCCTCGTCCGGAAGGCCAGGCTTGGTCAGCGCATCAAGCGCCGCCTTGCTGGTCCATACGAAAATCCCTGAGTTCCCGGCGGGTTTCTCATGCATCCATTCCACGACGACCTCGAAATTCGTGTAGGGCTTCGTCGAGCGAATGACGCTGACCGGATTTCCGGTGCAGGCGATTGTTTTGTTCCCGTCATCGAAAACCCAAGTGTTCTCCGCGCTGTTCACCGCGGTGAAATCGGCCTTGAGCAAAGGATTCCAGCCATCCTCCGAGCCGGTGATTTTCGCGGCGGGCGGCTCGGCCTGTGCGAGAGGAAAGGATACGAAAAGGATGGCGGCCAGCGCGGATTTCATTGCGCGAGGCTACAAGCGGAGGGAGGCGGGGCAATATGATTCGATCTCACAGCGAGAGTTCCATGAACGCCTCGACCGCCCGCGATGGATCGTCCGCACGCATCAGGGTTTCGCCGACGAGGATCGCGTTGGCTCCGGCCTTGAGCGCGCGGAGGGCGTCTTCGTGCGTCTTGATGCCGCTTTCGGAAACAAGGATCACATCGTCCGGCACCTCTTCGGCGAGGCGTTCGGTGGTGGCTATATCGACCTCGAAGGTCTTGAGGTTGCGATTGTTGATGCCGATGAGATCCGCACCCAGATCGATGGCGCGCTCCATTTCCGCGAGGTCGTGAATCTCCACGAGAACATCGAGCTGGAAGGACTTCGCCTCGTCGTAAAGGCGGCGCATGAGTTCATCGTCGAGGGCGGCGACAATGAGCAGGATCGCGTCCGCCCCGGCGATCACTGCCTCGTGAATCTGGGTTTCGTGGATGGTAAAATCCTTGCGCAGCAGGGGAACGGTGGAGAACTCGGCGATTTTCGTGAGATAGGAAAGCGAGCCCTGGAAATATTTCTCGTCCGTGAGGATGGAGAGGCAGGAAGCGCCGCCATCGATGTAGCGCCCGGCCTGGCGGATGGGGTCAAAATCCGGATCGATGAGCCCCACGGAAGGCGAGGCCTTTTTTACCTCGGCGATGAGCCCGAGACGGGAGGCACCGCGGTCGAGGGCGGCGCGGAAACCCCGAAATTCGTCACGCTGGAGGGCGGCGGCTCGGAGCATGGCGGCGCGGGGGAGCAATGCCTGCACTTCAAGGTGTTTCGTGGCGATGATTTCGGCAAGTTTGTCGGACATGGTGCGGGCGGGGAGTAGGTAGGTTCCACAAGGAGAGCTGTGGAGCAATTTTTTCCGCAAAATTTCACCAAAATTCTCTTGATCGGTTCCGGCGGTGAGGTAACAACTCCGCACGCGCACAACGTCGCGGGCGTAGCTCAGTGGTAGAGCGCCACCTTGCCAAGGTGGATGTCGTGAGTTCGAATCTCATCGCCCGCTCCAATTTTTCTGGAGCGTATTTTACTTACGCAATTTACCATGTTTGTCTGGTCGAAACTCTCTGCGGCAAAGTGGATGGATGCATGGGAGGAACGATTCGCCGCAAACCCAAATTTGGTCATCGAGATGATCAAGGGCGGAAAATCTATCCGCATCCGTCTCTTTTGCGCCACCCTGGAAGAAGCTGAGGCCGTGGTTCTACGATTCGGCGGCAGCATCCGCAAAATGGCAACCGCCGAGTGGGATAAGCCGGTCGAAGCGCCACGCCCCGTCAAAGTGCGGGACGTTTTCGTGCTAACTGCAGAAAAACGGCCACAAGAACTTGCCGCGCTGAAGAAGGCGAATCCGAAGCGCGAAATCATAGTGATTCCGCCTGAAATGGCCTTTGGCACGGGTGATCACGCGACCACCTCGACCTGCCTGCGTCTGCTTGTGGATGTGGCACGTGCCCGTAAAGGCACAAATTGGACTGTCGCGGATCTGGGAACTGGCACTGGGGTGCTGGCCATCGCGGCGAAGAAACTCGGTGCTGGCGAGACGTTTGCCTGTGATTTCGACCCGTTCGCCGTAGCTGTCGGCATGCGCAACATCGAGCGCAATTGCACACCGGATATCCAAATGAAGGAGCAGGATGTCCTGAAATGGCAGCCTCGCAAAAAGGGTTACAATGTGGTGCTCGCTAATTTATTTTCCACTATCCTGATCGAAGCATGGCCGGTGATTGGAAAATCGCTGGCGCCTGGTGGCGACCTCATCGTTTCCGGTATCTTGGCGACGCAGGCGTGGGAAGTTTTCAAAGCGGCCGCCGCCAACGGGCTGGGTTTCACCAAAGTGGTGAAAAAGGGCAAGTGGGTGACCGCTCATGGCGGGCACATGGTGGATTTGATTGCCGAGTAGCGCACTTCTCACTTTTGGCAGGCTGTGCACCAATACGTCGCGCGCTGGCCAAGCACGGCATGGCTGATCGAAGTTTCACAAATCCGGCAGGGCGCGCCTTTACGGTCGTAAACGAAGAGCCGCTGTTTGAAATAACCGGGCTGCCCGTCGGAGTTGAGAAAGTCCCGCAAGGTCGTGCCGCCTTGCTCAATCGACGCAGATAGAACCTGGCGGATGGCCGCGACGAGTTTGAGAAGACGCGGCTTCGTCAGCTTGTTGGCCGGGAGATCTGGCCGGATGCCAGCACAGAACAAGGCCTCGGAAGCGTAGATATTCCCCACGCCCACCACGACCTTCGCGTCCATGATGACGAGTTTGATCGCAGCAGAGCGTTTCGCGCAGTTCGATTTCAGGTGATCCGCAGTGAAGCCGCTTTCCAACGGCTCCGGACCGAGGTTTTCCAGCAAAGCGTGCGTCAAGGGATCGGACTCCACCAACCGAAGCACCAGCCCGAAACGCCGCGGATCATGGAAACGCAGTTGCTTGCCATTTCCCAGGGTGATGCCGAGGTGGTCATGTTTTTTCCAATCCGCCGCCGACTGGATCACCCGCAAACTGCCAGACATCCCGAGGTGAATCAGCAGTGTCGTGCCGTCATCTATTTCTAGTAACAAATACTTCGAGCGCCGCGTCACGCCCCGGATCACGTGCCCTTCGATTTCAAGGATGTTCTCCGAGACCGGCTGGCGCAAATCACGCCGCCGGATGATCAATTCGGTGATCCGCGCGCCCGTGACATGCGGTTCAATGCCGCGGCGAGTGGTTTCGACTTCGGGTAGCTCAGGCATGATTCAACAGCGGACTTGATGGAAAATAGGCTATGCAAGGCGTGCGCTCACGCGAAACGCGGATTCTCTGGGGCAAATCGCGCTCCGGTTTAAGCTACGCAATTCCATACTTCCGACGTTTTACCCTCCCCAAGGATGGCCTGAGTTGCAACTGATTTCTGGACGAAATTCCGGCAGATTGTTAGGATTGTTTTTGATTTCGAATTGACCCAAAGGTTGGTGGCTGAGGGCAATGTGAGGCGGTGACAGCAGATCGAGGAAAGTGGAAGAAACTGTGATCACACGCTTGGACATTCTCCCCCGCCTGCGATAGCAAAGCCGGTGTGAACTCATGGTATCCAGCGGTCGATGTGGTGAAAAGTTGTCTCAATGCGGGCGTCGGCGAGTTTGTCGTCTGTGCTGGGGCGCGAAATGCAGCCCTTCTCGAAGCGCTCGCCCGCGCCGAAAACGCCGGACTGGTCCGCGTCTGGCGGCATTTTGAGGAACGCAGCGCGGGATTCTTCGCGCTCGGGCGAACGATGGAAACCGCCCTGCCCTGCGCTGTCATTACCACGAGCGGCACTGCTGTGGCTGAGCTGTTACCCGCCATCATCGAGGCACACTATCAGGGGCGTCCACTTGTCGCGATCACCGCAGACCGGCCGGCAGCGTTTCGCGGGACGGGCGCGCCACAGACCATCGAGCAACCGGGGATTTTTGGAAATCACGCATGGCGAGGGAGTTTCGTGGATTGGGATGGGAAGCAGCCGCTGCACCTGAATGTGGAATTCGAAGAAGCCTTCGAAGCTGGTGACGAAAATTTCTCGAATGAAAAACTCGGTGAATTTGTGTCCGTGAAGGAGAAACTCAACGTCGCAGCGCTCGCGCGCTGGCTGCGCGAAGAACCCTACAAAGGCATCGTCGTTCTCGTGGGCGGACTGGAGCCAGACGAGCGCGAGGAGGTGTTTCATTTTTGCCAAGACCTGGGCGCTCCAGTCGTGGCTGAGGCCACCAGCGGCTTGCGCGAAGCCTTACAATCGCTCGCCATCCACGATCCAGACCGCATTCTGAAATCCCGCCCGCCTGGGAAAATCCTCCGTCTGGGCGAAGTCCCCAGCGGTCGCATCTGGCGCGATCTCGAAGAACTGCCGCAGGTGTCCGTCTGGTCCGCTTGTCGCAATGGACTGCCCGGCCTTGCCCGCGAATCTAACGTCGTCCGCGGCTCACTCGACAGGATCATCCAAGCACTTGGCCCTATCGAACTCGCCGACGACGCGCTTGGCTACCTCACCAGGGCTGGTAGCCGTGCGGTGAAAATTGATGAATTACTCGAAATTTACCCGGACAGCGAGCCCGCACTCCTGCGCACGCTTTCGCACTACGCATCCATAGGTGGCGGGCTATTCCTCGGTAACAGCATGCCGATCCGCGAATGGAATCATTTCGCCCAATGGGTGCGGCCCGTTCCATCGGTCCGTGCGAACCGCGGTGCGAACGGCATAGACGGCCAAGTCAGCACCTGGCTCGGTTGGTCCGCCGATGTGAGTGAAACGTGGGCCGTCGTGGGCGATCTCACCGCGCTTTATGATCTTGCCGCGCCGTTTGTGCTCGAACAAATCCACTGCCAAGGACGCGTGCTCGCTGTCATCAACAATGGTGGCGGCAAAATTTTCGAACGCTTGCCGCGCCTGCAAAGCATGAGCCCACGTGCGGTCGAGTGGATGACCAACCCGCAAACCGCCGATCTATCTGGCCTTGCCACGCTCTGGGGGATGAACCACCTCCGCATCCGGACTGTCGATGATTTCGACAAATTAGAAACTGGGGAAAAAACTTTGCTCCTCGAAATAATTCCCGACTCCGCCCAAACCACCGCCTTTTGGGCAGCTTGGGACCAGATGCAATCCGTGAGAAACTGAAATCCTTCCCTTGCCAATTCCAGCAAGGCCCGTTACGCATTCCTCCCTCAGCGCAAGCGCACTGGTCCCGTGGTCCAATGGATAGGACGATGGCCTCCGAAGCCGTAGGTAGTGGTTCGATTCCACTCGGGACCACCATGCGCATGTCTTTTTAATTAGGTCATTTGTGTAAATATTTCACCCTGAGAAATCGCTAAATATTCGCCAGTTTCAATGCGCAAAACTGCGTTAAAATTGCCCATAATGCAGCCTAAAGGTGTTATACCATTTAGCGGATTATTCTATGCGCCCTTGATGGATTAGCCTATCCAAAGCGCATGGGTTCAAATCGAAGTAAAATCGACCACAAGAATGAGG
>JAYTOE010000166.1:0-7163 GCA_043747935.1 Akkermansiaceae bacterium | reverse complement strand
CCGTCATCCAGCGCGGCGTGAACGAATCCCAGATCATCCCCCTCGCCCGTTTCGCCAAGGAACGAGCCGTCGAAATCCGTTTCATCGAGTTCATGGATGTCGGCAACCACAACCACTGGAAGCCGGAGGATGTCGTCAGCGGAGCCGAAATCCTCCAAATCCTCGCCACCGAATTCACGCTCGATCCCCTCGATCTTAGCTCGGCGACACAGGTCGCTAAAACGCACCATCACCGCGATGGCGGCACACCCCTCGGCGTCATCACCTCGATCACCCAACCTTTCTGCTCCGGCTGCACCCGCCTCCGCCTCTCCGCCGACGGAAAGCTCTTCACCTGCCTCTTCGCCACCCACGGCTTCGACCTCCGCGAATTCCTGCGCACGGAAACTCCCGACGACGAAACCCTCCGCCTCCGACTCAGGCAAATCTGGTCCGCCCGCGACGACCGCTACTCGGAAATCCGCTCCGCCCTTCAGGACAAGCCCACCGACCAAAAAGTGGAAATGTCATACATCGGAGGATAAAAAACAGAACCAGCTGGCACAGCCGCTGCTATAACCCGCATATCACCCAACGATGGGTGGTATCACCTCTCTCTTCAGGCAACGGCGCCTTTCTCCCGCACAACGGGAGCAAGGCGTCTTTTTTTGTCCACATTTCAGCAACCAGAACCAAAGGCCACACCACCGCCATGTCCTTCACCACCGAACAGCAGGAATATCTCAAAGGCTTCTTCTTTGGCATCAGCCAAAGAACAGGCGTTCCTTTCCTGGGCGAGACACCGGACGGCCGTTTCACCGCCGACCCATCCGCCGCACCATCAAACCTCGCCAAGGAAACCGTCCACGGCACGCCGATCGAGGATCTCTGCCGGGAGGAGCGCATCAAGCACGATTACCACGGCCTCGATATCTGGGACACCCTCCTCGACAACGCGGCCCGCGACAAATTCCCCGAAGGCGGCGATGTGTTCCGCTACAAGTTCCACGGCCTTTTCTACGTCAGCCCAGCCCAGGAAAGCCTCATGCTCCGCTGCCGCATGCCCGGCTGCGTGCTCCGCGCCGAGCAGCTCGAGGCCATCGCCGACATCGCGGGCGATTGGGGCGGCGGCTACTCACACATCACCACCCGCGGCAACCTCCAGGTCCGCGAAATCATGCCGCGCGACTCTGTCGATGTTCTAGTTAAGCTCCGCGATGTCGGCCTCACCGCACAGGGCTCCGGTGCCGACAACATCCGCAACATCACTGCCTCCCCCACCAGCGGTTTCGATCCCGACGAAGTCCTCGATGTGCTGCCCCACGCCCGGGCCATGCACCATTACATACTCAACAACCGGGACATGTACGACCTCCCGCGCAAGTTCAACATCGCCTTCGACAACGGCGGTGCGATCAGCGTCTGCGCCGACACCAACGACATCGCTTTCTACGCCGTCCGACCGAAGGAGGATCTCAAATCTCAAATCTCAAATTTCAAATCCGAAGCAGCCTTCCGCGTCCAGCTCTGCGGCATCACCGGCCACAAGCAGTTCGCAGCGGATTGCGGACTCCTAATCGCGCCCCACCAGGCCGTTGCCGTCGCCGCCGCGATGCTCCGTGTCTTCCGCGAGCACGGCGACCGCACCGACCGGAAAAAAGCCCGGCTCAAATATCTCGTCGATGCCTGGGGCATCCCCCGCTTTTTGGAAGAGACCCAAAAGCATCTCTCCTTTCCGCTCAGCTACGTACCGCTCGAAGCCTGCCAGCCTCGCCGCGCCGTCGATAAGCACGGCTACATCGGCTCGCACCCGCAGGCGGACGGCGAGCATCACTATCTTGGAGTCACCGTCCCCGTCGGCCGGCTCGACCAAGTGCAGATGCGCGGCCTCGCGGAAATTTCGCGCACCTACGGCACCGGCGAACTTCGCCTTACCGTGTGGCAGAACGTAATCATCCCGAATATTCCGACCCGCAAAATCGCCGCCGCCACCACTGCGCTTGCCTCCATCGGCCTCGATGCCACGCCCTCGCACATCGCCAACGGCCTCGTCGCCTGCACCGGCAACAAGGGCTGCCAATACGCCGCCACCGACACGAAAGGCCATGCCATCGCACTCGGTGCCTATTTAGAAAAGCATGTCCCGCTCGATGAGCCCGTGAACATCCATTTCACCGGTTGCCCCCACTCCTGCGCCCAGCACTACATCGGCGATATCGGACTGCAGGGTTGCAAGGTGAAAGCCGGCGACGAAAAGGTGGAAGGCTACCACATCGTCATCGGCGGCGGGGTCGATCAGGATCAAGGCATTGCCCGCGAGGTTTTCAACTCCGTCCCTTTCACCGAAGTCCCCGCCTTGCTCGCACGCCTCCTAACCGGCTACCTCGAAACCCGCCAGACCGGCGAAACCTTCGTCACCTTCGCCCGCCGCCACTCGGTGACCGAACTCGCCGAACTCGCCGCGACCTTCACCCTCGACGCCGTCGCATAGCCCACACCACCGCCATGCCAGACGCCCCCGTACTCCCCGATTCAGCCCCTTTCAACTCCGCCCAGCGCGCGTGGCTCAACGGCATGATCGCCGCCCTCTATCCGGCGCAGCCCCCGGTTCACTCTAATATCGAATCTCCAATCTCAAATACCCCTCCCCTTCCAATAACCATCCTATTCGGCTCCCAGACCGGCACCACGGAGAGCCTCGCGAAGAAAGCCGCCAAGGCCGCCAAGAACCACAATCTCACGCCGAAAGTCATCGACCTCGCCGACTACGAACCCGCCAATCTGGCGAAAGAATCGCACCTCCTCATCCTCACCAGCACCTACGGGGACGGCGAGCCTCCCGATAGCGCCAAAGCGTTTTACGACCATCTACACTCCTCCTCCGCAGCCTCGCTCGAAAGCATCGCCTACAGCGTCCTCGGTCTGGGCGACAGCGGATACCCGGACTTCAACCAATGCGCCAAGGACATCGACTCCCGCCTGGCCGCCCTCGGCGCGACCCGCATCACCGATCCCGTTTTCTGTGACGTCGATTATGACTCCGACGCCGCCAACTGGCAGACCGCCTGTTTCACATCACTCTCCACCACTAGAACATCATGAAATCATACATAAATGCCGCCTCCCTCGCCGCCGCCTCCATTGCCGCCGCGCACGCCAATCCCGTCCCGCTCGGACAATCCATCCTCGATCCGCTCGGCGCACCCATCGCCGACGGAGCACTCCTGTTCAACTCCCGCCTGCGATACGAGTATGCGGATCAGGAAGGTTTCGACGACGCAAACGCCTTCACGCTCCGCACACGCCTCGGTTATCAGACCGGAGTCTATTCCGGCTTCTCCCTCCTCGCCGAGGGCGAATACAACTGGGAACTCAACAGCGGTGATTTCGCCGCCTATCCGCCCCCATTCAACGCTGGCCAGACCGTTGTCGCCGACGGCGAGTCATTCGATCTCAACCGCCTTTTCGCGAAGTATCAGTCCGAGCCTTTCACAGCCATGGTCGGGCGCCAGGACATCAACCTCCTCAACCAGCGCCACGTCGGAACCGTCGCCTGGAGACAGAACGACCAGACCTTCGACGCCGCGCGCTTCCAGCTCAATGCAATCCCGGACTTCGTCCTCGACTACACCTACAACTGGCAGGTGAACCGCATCTTCGGATCGGAAGCTCCCGCCGGAGCACTGCAACGCTTGCACGGTGACAACCACTTCCTCAACGCCACCTACACCGGCATCGGGAATCTCACCCTCGGAGCCTACGCCTACCTGCTCTACTTCAGCAACGCGGCCGCCATCTCCAGCGATACCTACGGGCTCTTCGCCGAAGGCACCACACCGCTTTGCCCATCCTACTCCCTGAAATATCGCGCCGAATGGGCCTACCAGATGGAAAACTCCGACACCACCGCCGGGACTGATTTCAGCGAGCATTACTTCCACGTCCGCGGAGCGGTGATTCGCAACAAATACGAGGTCGGTGCCGGCTTCGAAAGCCTCGGAGGAGACGGCATCAACGCCTTCCAGACCCCTCTCGCCACGCTCCACCTCTTCAACGGCTGGGCCGACAGCTTCCTGGCCACACCAGGCGGCGGCCTGCGCGACTACTATGTCTTCGCCGGCGCCCCTCTGTGCTGGGGGATCAACGGTCGCCTCGAAGCCCATTATTTCACCGCCGAGGACACCGGCGACGTTTACGGCCAGGAATACGGAATCTCCCTCGTGAAGAAATTCAATGACAACCTCACCGCCCTCACGAAGGTCAGCCAATACGCAGGTGATGCCTCCAACGGTGGCGTCGTAGGTGCTGACAAGACCAAGTTCTGGCTCCAGCTCGAGTACACTTTCTGAGGCAGCCATCCGATAGTTGAACACTGCTAGCGTTGACGCGGGCATCTACCAAGGTGCCCGCGTTTTTGCGTAATCTCATTTTTCCCTGTCGATCGTCAGCAGCGCACTGTCGATCAACTCCAGGGCGGTGGTTACAGTTTCATCCACGTAATAAATGGACCACGCTTCCTTCCCGTTCTCATCGCCTCGCTTAGGGAAACCGCGCAGTTCGAGGAGCTGGAAATGTTTCGGCAGGCTGTTGTCGATGTCCACGTAATGGATCAGGGAAGGCTGATTGTCTGCCGGCTGGTTGATCTCCAGCAACAGCCGGTAGGGCGTGGAGTCCCCGCCATCACTAGGCAGGATGTAATCGGCGGGGTCGAAGGAACCGTTCGGGGTCGGAGAGGAAACGGCGTCGATCCCGGCATTTTCCTCGGCCTCGTGTTTCGCCTTTTCCCAACCGGCGCGCTTGAATGCGTAATAGGGCGTTTCCGCTTCGGTTTTAGGCGCTAGCAGGGTCTTGATGTGATATCCGCCCTGGTTCTCCAGCCAGATCGCGACATCCGGCGGCGGGTCGGTCTTGTAAGCCGGCCCCGGTTTCACCGATAGCCTCATTTTGTAATCCGGTGAGGGGACGTAATCGAAGACCATGCCTTCCTCTCCCATCTCAAAGCGCTCCATCGCCGGGCCGAGGTTTCCGCTCAAGCCCAACACGGCTTTCACCGGAGCGGGCTGCCACCAGAAAAGCCCCGTCAGCGCGGCGGTGACGGCGAGCGTAACCCACAACGCCTTGCTGTGCAGGTAGCTTTTCAGCGGACGGCTGTTATTGAAAACATGCAGCCCGACAAGGGCGACGAACACGAAGCCCATCAGCGCGTGGAGGCCGATGATGCCGATGGAAAACGGCAGGATGAACGCGATCACGCCCGTCACTGCGAGGACGAGGAAAGTCAGTGCGGTGAGCAGCGAAACGGCGCGGCGGGGCAGCGTGCCGAGCTGTGGTTTCCTGCCTTCAGACATCGCCGGGAATGATGGCTCCGTGTTTGCGGAGAAGGGCGTGGATTTCCTTGATCGGCACTTCCAGCGGGGTCGTCCCCGCTTTCGCGGCCAGGGTCGCCGCTACTCCGGCCGCCTGCCCCATGCCCATGCATGATGCCTGCACGCGCAGGCCGGAATTCGCCAAGCGGTCGCTGCTCACGCAACGGCCGGCGACGATGATGTTGCGGCTGCCTTTGGGAATCAGCGCGCGCAGCGGGATGGTCGGGATCTTGCCGGGCTTGAGCGGCTCGGGCTTCACGCCTTCCTTGCTGTGCAGATCAACGGGATAAAAAGCGTAGCAGATCGCGTCCTCGAATACCCGGCCATCGCGGTAGTCGTTCACCGTGATCAGCGTCTCGCCATCGATGCGGTAGCTCTCGCGGAAACCGGTTTCCGGCTGAAGGTGCATGAGGCGGGCCTTCTTCTTGCGCACTTCCGCAAGGATCGACTTCCGCCCAGTGAGATTCGCGTGGGTCACGGTGCGCGAGTTCGTGGAATCCGCGCCGTGCACGTAGAGCCGGTGGATCTGGTTGCGGCCCGGCTCGTGGGCTTTCCCCAGCATGTAGAGATAGGAACCCGGTTGGCGCTCATCCTCACGCAGCCTTGCCAGCCCCAGCATCCCGCATACCTCGGCGCCGCCGGTGCAATCGATGATCTGTTTGCAGTTCACGCGCCTATTCGTGCCGAAACCGATGCAGTCCACCTCCCAACCCTTGTCCGATTTCCTGACAGCCTGGGGAAACTCATGGTAAGCGATCCGCACGCCCGCCTGCTCGCATTTCTCCTCGGCAAGGATCGCGTAGAGGAACTGGTTGGTGAAGACCTGGTTCTGATAGTGCTTCTGCGGCACCTTGTTGAAATCGGGAAAGGTTCCTCCGTCCAACTCCACGCTCTCTTTCACGATCTCCCAGCCGATGCCGGCGATGATCTGCTTCCCCCACGCATCGAAAAGCCCCGGAAAGGCGACGCCTCCGGTCGTCATCACGCCGCCGAGCTGACTGCCGCGCTCGACAAGCAATACGCTCGCGCCCGCGCGTCCCGCCTGGATCGCGGCAACATGACCCGCAGTGCCGCCACCAACCACAAGCACATCGACATTGTCCGTGACTTCGGGTTCGAGTCCGCCGGGCAAACTCGCTGCGCTCACCTCCGTAGTGGCGGTGATGCCAAGCCCGATTCCCGCAGTCCCAAGCAGGGAATGCTGGAGGAAGTTCCTACGGCTGCTTTTCATTGTCTTATGTTACCTTTATCGGTCTGGGTTTCTTGCGCGATGCGCACTTTCACATCTTGCACACCCGGTAGATCCCGCAACCTGTCTGTAGCCTTGTTTCCAAGCACACATGCGGCGGTGGCAAGGGCATCGCTGAGCGTCGCCTGTTCCGCGATCACACTCGCAGCCACCCGGCGCGTCAAGCCGAGTCCTGTCGCCGGATCGAGGATGTGGGAATAGCTGACACCCTCGATCTCGACGGATTGGTGGAGATCGCCGGAGGTGGAGACGGCGGCGTTGGAAAGGGTCAGGATCTCGTCGTTTTTCGCAAGGTCGAAGGTTTTCAGCGCGACGTTCCAGCCCTCGCGTCCCGGCGGAGCGTCGCCGAGACGGACATCGCCGCCCGCCGTGACAAGAGCCTGCCGGATGTTGGCGGCGGCGAGGGAATCCAGCATCAGATCGGCCGCGTAGCCTTTCGCGATGCCGCCGAGATCGAAGGCCATGTGCTCGTGGTGAAGGGTGATCGTGCGGGCTGCCGGATCGAGGGTGAAATGCCGCCAGCCGCTGGCGGTGCGCGAGGTGGCGAGCGCTTCCGGATCGGGCAGGCG
>JAYTOE010000165.1:0-6906 GCA_043747935.1 Akkermansiaceae bacterium | reverse complement strand
CGGATACATCCACGGTTCATCCGACTCCCTCGGCGGCGAGCCGGAGGAGAACAAGGTTGGCGTCGAGGATCTCGCGAAAACCATCTACCACCAGATCGGAATCAAAGCGGAAAGCGAACTCATGTCACCCGGCGACCGCCCCATCGAAATCGTCGACGGCGGCGAGGTGCTCGACGCGATCCTCGCGAAAAAAGCCTAAAGGACATCCAAGATGCGTCTTCTTCCACTGATCACTGTCCACTGTTCACTGATCACTTGTCTGTCCGCCCTTTCCCCCACGGGCGGCCAGCGCGGCACCGATGTCCCCGTCACGCTCACCGAAGACCAGATCGCCTCGTTCCAAGAACTCATCACCTACCGCCCCGGCCTCACCCTCGCCGATCTCAAACCCGACGCGGCGAACAACAAGCTCGCCACCGCCATCCTCCGCATCGCCCCCGACGCGCCTCTCGGCGAGCACCCCGTCCGCATCCGCACCGCCCATGGCGTTTCCTACCTCCGCTCGTTCTGGGTCGGCCCGTATCCGGTTTTGAAAGAAACGGAGGGTGCGGCGCAGCGCGTGAACCTCAACACCACGGTCGAGGGCATCATCACCCTTGAGGACGTGGACGAGTTCACCGTCGCCATGACCACAGGCCAGCGCCTCTCCGTCGAGGCCGAGGCCATGCGCCTGGGACGCATCCTCTTCGACGCCCACCTCTCCATCATCGGCCCGAAAGGATCCGAGCTCGCCTCGCGCGACGACGCACCGCTTTTCAAAACCGATCCCTACCTTTCCCTCATCGCGCCCGAGGACGGCGATTACCGGATCCTGATCCGCGAGGCCGCTTACGAAGGAGGCGACCTATCCGCCTACCGCCTGCACATCGGCAGCCATCCCCGCCCGCAGATGGTGTTTCCCCTCGGCGGCAAGCCCGGCGAAGCCGTCAACTTCACCTTGATCGGCGATCCCGCGGGCGTGTTCACGCAGCCCGCCACGCTTCCCGCCGAAACTGCGCCATTCCCGCTTTTCCCCACCCTCAACGGCGAGAGCACCCCCGCGCCCATCCCCGTCCTCGTCTCCGGCCTCGAACACAGTGCGCAGCCCGACGGCAACATCGACCTGAAAGCCGCCCACCCTTTCCCGCCCATCCCCTCCGCCGTCGATGGCATCCTCGATGAGAAAGGCGGTGCCCGCTGGTTCCGCTTCACCGCGAAGAAAGACCAGAACCTCGACATCAAGGTCATCGCCCGCGCCCAGCGCTCGCCGCTCGATCCCGAACTCAACCTGTGCGACGGAGAGGGCAAAACCCTCCTCAACAACGACGACGACCAGCTTTCCCCCGACAGCGTCATCAAATGGACCTGCCCGGCGGACGGCGACTATTTCCTCCAGATCCGAGACCAACTCGCGCGCACCGGATCGGACTTCGTGTTCAGGATCGAGATCAACGCCCGCCAACCGCTCATCGCCGCCAACCTGCCCGTCGCCGAGCGCAACGATTCCCAGAAAGGTAAATTCTTCACCATCCCGCAAGGCGGGCGCCACGCCGCCGTGATCCAGCTCAAGCGTGAAAATGTCCGCTGCGGCATCACCTTCGCGGCGGAGACGCTGCCTCCCGGCGTCCGCCTCATCACACCGGACGCGATCCCGGAATCGCTGAACAATTTCCCCGTGATCTTCGAGGCCGCCCCCGACGCCCCGCTTAACTCGACGCTGGGGAAATTCACGATCCGTGCGACCGGAGAGAATGTTCCGCCCGATCTGACCGCCCCGCTCACCGACACGATCCACCTGATCGAGGTCAACAACGAGGGCACCTACCATTCGTTCGTCTCCGACCGCATCCCGGCCGCCGTCACCAGCCCACTGCCCTTCACCATCGAGGTGGACGCACCGCCGACCCCCATCGTCCGCAACGGCAAGCTCATGCTGAAACTCCGCGCCACCCGCAGCGGCGATTTCAAAGGAAAAATCACCGCCCGCCTGCCCTGGTTCCCGGCGGGCATCTCCGGCCCGGTGAACATCGAGATCCCGCCCGAAAATACCGAGGTGGAATACGAACTCAACGCCAGCGCAGACGCCGCGACCGGCACCTGGCAGCTCTGCGCCATCGCCGAGTCCGATACCCCGCAAGGCCCCCGCGCCGCCGCGTCTGGCTTCGTGCCGCTCACCGTCGCCGAGCCCTACCTCACCATGACCCTCGATCTCGCCGCCGGCCAGATCGGCGCACCCTCCGCCATGCTCGCGAAGATCGAAACCCTCCGCGAATTCACCGGGCAAGCCACCGCCGAACTCCAGGCCCTCCCCCTCGGCATCACCTCGACGCCCGTCTCTTTCACGAAAGATCAGAAGGAAATCACCTTCCCCCTCGCCATCTCCGGAGAGGCACAAGCCGGCAAAACCACCTCTCTCTTCTGCAAAGTCATCGTCCCCGAAACCGGCGGCCCGGTCATCCACCAAACCGGCCAAGGCGGCACGCTCCGCATCGATCCAGCCCCGAAAATCGAAACCTCCCCTCCCCTCGCAAACCCGAATCCAGTAGCCGCCGCTCCACCGGCACCCGCCACCCCAGAAAAACCCCTCTCCCGCCTCGAACAGTTGCGGCAGAAGAAATGATGAACATCGGCTTCCGCAACATCTGGAGCGATGAGATTACTACGGCGGACTTCCTAAAGCACGGAATCGGAAATTTCCTTTAATGGCAAGGATAGCCGGGGATTTTTCAGGGGATGGGTGCGTATATCAGCCTCATTTTAGGGGTACTCGGTCGGGACAACTTCCATCCCTGATATCACTTCGTTTGGCGTGTTCTATCTCCGTTACCCTCTCGAAAAGTTCTCATCTGGGCATTTTTTTGACGATACTCAAGCCTCACAGCCTCACGGCCAGACGCACTTCCTTCCCGAGTGGAAAAGCCCTGGCGACGGCGACTTGCGAACGGCGGTGGATTCCCACGAGGAGGCCGACGGCGGCGAGGCTGAAGACGAGGCTGGTGCCGCCGTAGCTGACGAAGGGCAGCGGGAGGCCGTCGTTGGGGAGGACGGCCGTGGTGACACCGATATTCACCATGGCAGGAACGACGATCACGCAGGTCAGGCCGAGGGCGATGCAGCGCTCGAAGATCTGCCGCGCCTGGAGGGCGATGCCGATGCCGCCGACGGCGATCGCGACGTAGCAGAACACGACGCCGAGCGTGGCCGGCAGACCGAGCTCCTCGCCGACGACAGGGAAGATGAAATCGATGTGGGCGAAAGTGAGCGTGCCGAATTTCTCCACCCCGTTGCCGAGGCCGACACCCCACGGGCCGCCGTTGCCGAGGGCGAGGAGGGCACGCCATTGCTGCATGCCGCGATCGAGCTGGTGGACGGGGTTTTCAAGATCCAGCCATGCCTGGATGCGGCCCCAGCGGTTCGGGTCGTTGTAAATAAACCACGCCGCGCCAGCCATCGCTGTAAGGGCACTAGGAAGCATGTAGCGAAGCCGGGTGCCGACACAGAACATCATCGCGCCGACGGCGACGCTAAGCGAAAGCGCGGTGCCCACATCCGTTTCCGCGGCGATGAGCCCGATGGGGATCGCGATGATCAGACTGGGAATCACGAAACCGCGCCAGAACGTGTGCACCTCCGTCTGCCAGCGCGTGAACCACAGCGCGAGCACGAGCACGACGACCATTTTCGCAGCCTCGGACGGCTGGAACTGGCCGACGACGGGAAACTTGATCCAGCGGCTCGAACCGAACTCATTGATCCCCACGCCCGGCAGGAAGCAGAGGCCGAGCAGGATGCAGCTCGCCACATACGCGTACGGCGTGAGCTTGCGAATCCAATCGCTGGGTAATTTCGCCATGCCGACGGCAGCCGCGATACCGATCACGATCATGACCGCCTGCCGCGTGACGAAGTGGTAGGGATTTTCCATCCCGCGCACCCATACGCCCGTGCTCGCCAACATCACCAGCCCGAGTCCGCAAAGGAGGGCGACGGCGATGATCAGGAGTGTGGAGCTGTGGCGGAGCACTTGTGGGAGCCTAACGGAAATTTTTCCTCAAGGATACACGAAATTTAAGGAAGCTTAAGCAATTGGCCGATCTTCAGTTTGGACGGATCGGAGATGCTGTTGATGGCCATGAGTTCCTTTTGGCTGACCTTGTATTGGTTCGAGATGCGCCAGAGGTTGTCGCCGGATTTCACCGTGTGTGTGCGGCCGGTGGCGACAGGAGCCGTGCGTTGGCTATCGTTATGGCTGATGGCCGGGCGGATAAGCTGCGCGGTTTCCGTTTCGGCGGGAGGCAGGATTTCCACGAGACCGAGGTCGGCATCGCTGACCGTTCCCTGGTCGCGGATCGCGGCGACCTCGGGCGGCACCTCGGCGACGATGCGCTGGCTCTGCGGGATGCGGAGCACCACACCCGCGCGGATGTCTGTGCCGCGGTTCATCTCGCGCAACTCGCTTTCCTCGACGTTGAATTTCCGCGCGATGATGGTGAAGTTGTCGCCTTTCGTGACCATGTAGGGCTTGTCGCCGTTGCTAAGGACGGGGAGGTGATTGGACGGGGCGGCGGCGGATGTTTCCGCGACGGCAGCGGCAGCCGCACTCTCGGGGACGGCTGTGCGTCCGGAGAGGTATTGCTTGTGGATGAAGATCATGCCGATCGCCACGATGTGGATCGCGAAGATGATGGTGAGCGAACGGGAAATGTTGATCCCGCCCTCTTCCATGTCTTCAGCAGTGGGCGCGGCCGCGGCGCGCTGCTTCTTCGGCTGCGCCTTGTTGAAGAGACGCGCGTAGAGGGTCTTGCGGACGGTTTGGCGGCGGGTGGGGATGCGGTCGTATTTCATGGTTATATGGGTGTGGGTCGGGGTTCAGCTAAGCTGGTGGACGAGGTCGCGGAAGGTGTCGCCGCGCTGCTCGTATCCGTTGAATTGGTCGAAAGAGGATGTTCCGGGAGAAAGTAAAACCGTGGAACCTCGCGGAGCGAGGGAGCGTGCGGTGTGGATCGCTTCCGACAAAGTGGAGACAGCAGTGGTCGGCACGGCGGTGCTGAAAAGCGCAGCGAGAGGACGCGCGATCTGGCCGAAAGTGACCGCGGAGATCGTCTGCCGAGCAAGCATCGGAAGCAGCGGGGAGTAGTCGAGCCCCTTGTCCTTTCCGCCCGCGATGAGGACGACGGGACGGTTTTGCGAGCGCAGGGCGCATTGCAGGGCGTGGAGATTCGTGGCTTTGGAATCGTTGAGGTATTCGACGCCATCCAAGGTGCGGATCAGCTCGCAGCGGTGCGGCGGCGGCGCGTAGCCATGCAGCGCGTGAGGGATGATGGCGGGGTCGATTCCGTAAGCCATGCACGCGGCCATCGCCGCCATCGCATTCTCCGCGTTGTGCATACCTCGGAGGGAGGTTTCCGCCTCGAGATCGAGGAGCATCCTGCCGCCCTGCATGATCGTGACGCCGTCGGAAAAGAAATCCGCCTCACGCGTTTCGGTGGAGAAGGTGATCACGTTCGGGACGAGTTCGCCGAGTTCCTCGCCGTATCGCATGACCACCGTGTCCTCCGCGGTTTGGTTTTCGAAAATGCGGAGCTTCGCGTTCTTGTAGTCCGCGACCGTCGGGTAGCGATCCATGTGATCGGGCGCGAAATTCAGCCAGATGGAAACACGGGGGCGGAGATCCTCGATGGTCTCAAGCTGGAAGGAAGAAAGCTCCAGCGCGATCGCGGCGGGCACATCCGGGGATAGGACGATCTCCGACAAAGGCGCTCCGTAGTTTCCGCAGGGCGTTCCGCCTAGGCCGGCCTCCTTGAGGATGCGCGCGACGAGCTCCGTGGTGGTCGTCTTGCCGTTCGTGCCGGTGATGCCGACATTGAACATCGACTGCGCCGGCTCGCCGTACACGACAGCCGCTGCGAGACCGGCATTCTTGCGCGCTTCGGAAACGACCCAAACCGGCACGCCCGCGTCGAACGCGCGCCGTGCGAGCACAGCCGACGCACCGCGCCGAACGGCTTCGACCGCGTAGTACTCCGCGTCTTCGACGGATCCGCTCACAGCGGCAAAGAGATCACCGGCGCCCACCCGACGGCTGTCCAAGTGGACACCGGTGATCCTCGGTCCCGCACCTCCCACAGGCGCAAGGGACCCCCCCAACCGAACCACGAGATCTTGCAGTTCAACGCGCCGCATGGAGCACCTCCGACCACGGCTGGTCTGACGCTTCGGCAGCCACCACGTTCACCGAGTGGAATCCGCTCGCGTCGGGTCGTTCGACGGCCTCGAGCAGGCTCGTGAATCCGAGCGCCTCACGCAGCACACCGAGCGCGACCGGACCCGCGACTTCCGAACCGAAGTGGAAGCGGCCGCGCGGCTCGTCGATGACCACGTAGACCATCACTTCACGCCCACCTTCGAGGCGGCGTCCGAAAATGCACATCGAGGACGTGTAGCAGTTGCCCTTGTGCGCTTTCTGCCCGACCAGTGCGGCGCGGCAGGCGCGCGAGCCGTGGCAATCGTGTTGCTTGTTGTGCGCGAGTTCGACGTGCAGGCAGAGTTCGGTGCCGACGCGTTGGGCGGTGCCCGTCTTCGTGCCCATCGCCATGTCCGGGCGGTAGGACTTGCGACCAGTTCCGATGCGCGCGCCGAGTTCCATCATCCCGCGCACCTGGTCACAGGTCTGCTGCGACAGCGAATCGTGCAACTGCAAGTCGAGATTCTCGACGAGCGGGATCGGCTTGGTGACGCCGTACTGCTCGATCGCCTTGACGACGCGCAGAGGACGGTAGTGACCGCCGCGCACGATCGTGGTCAATGCTGCGGCGTGTTGCCACAGGGTCACGTGCATCTCATGGCCGAAGCACAAGGAGGCCTGTGTGTGCTTCCGCACCCACGGCAAGCGCAGGAGAGTGCCGCAACGCTCGCTGCCGAGGCCGG
>JAYTOE010000164.1:0-12800 GCA_043747935.1 Akkermansiaceae bacterium | reverse complement strand
GTCGCGGCCGGGACGTTCTCGAACCTGACCAGCGCGGCGATCGTGGGGCTGTTCGTGGGATGAGGGGACGGGAAGAATTCGAACCACGGATGAACACGGATCAACACGGATGAAATGACATGATATACCATCTCAACTTCGGGTCAGCGCTTCCATGTTCTCTCGTCATGTTTCAAAAACAGATCTCCCCAACTCTCTTATCCGTGTCCATCTGCGTTCATCCGTGGTTCGAATTCTTTTCGTTCGTAGTGGAGGAACCATGGAGGGGGGCGTGAGTGAAAACCCTTGGCAGCGGGAAGCCGTGTCGGCTACCTTTCCGATGAAACCGGAGCCATGCATTCCATCACAAAATCCCTCCCTGCCTTTTGCCGCATCGGCCTTCTTGCGGTTGCCCTGATGCGGGTCGCGGCACCGGATGCGTGCGCCTCGTTGTTCCAGCCACAGGGACTTGTCGTGGTGGACGACGGCAGCACGAACCGATCCTACGCCGCCGCCTACGAATACACCTCGCTCCGTTTCGGCGACGGGAGTTTCGGGCTGACCTTGGCAGGCGGCAAGAAGGTGGCCGGGCTGGAGAGGCATATCGTGGCGAATTTCGAATACAGCACCCCGACCAGCGTGGCCGCAGTGGCCGCGATGGAAGCCTTGACCCGCGATCATGTGAAAACGGTGCCTTACCTTTCGCCACGCATCGAGCGGATGAAGGAGGAGTTGAGGAAAAAGGAGCTGGAGGCCGGAATCGCGGGTCAGTCCATCACGAAGCCCGCAGCGATCTTCGCCGCCGAGATGACCGTCAAGAGTCGGACTTTCAGGAACATCCGGGCGAGCTCGCTCCAGTTCGGCAAGCTCCGTTTCACTCATGACGAGGGGGCGTTCGCGCTCGACGCCGAGGAGCTTTCGGAAGCGTTCCTGTCCAAGGCGGGCAAGACCTCGCCGGACATCGCGGCCTCGGAGGATTTCAGGAAACTGATGGCAACCTTCGTGGATCAGGTGAAGATCGGCGGCGAAACCCACACGGGCGTCCGGATCGACGGCAGAATGGGGGAGATGCTGAGCATCGAGTCCAGGCAGGGGCTGCGGGCGGTCGAGGCGTCCTCCCTCGATCCCGCGGATCTGGCGAAGCTGGAATCGGCCCATGAGCGCTTGGTCAAGCTCTCGGGCGAGTTCAAGGCGGCGCAGGAAAATGAGGCAAGAAATCTGGCCGAGTATGTCGCCCGTCTGCAGAGCGAGGAGACGGATGCACACCTGAGGGAGCACGAGGCCATCGCCGAGTCGCAGGGGATAACCGCCAGCGTGGAGACGAAAATCATCGAGGAGTTCGAAAAGCGGAGCGGGGCCGCGGGCAACACGGCGGGTGATGCGGAAGCCGCGCTTTTACAGGAGATGCGGAAGGTTCTCGAGGCGGCCGAGTAGCGTCGCCGCTGGAAAATGAAGGCGGGCGGAAAAATTTGCTTGATGCGTTCTTATGAACATGTATCAAGGGGCGGTCATGGAAACGCGCCCCCCGCTCAACACGCTGCTCAAGACCCATTTCGGATACGATACCTTCCGTCCGCTCCAACGGGAAATCATGGACGCCGCGCTGGCGGGCCGCGACGTGCTCGCCATCCTGCCGACGGGCGCGGGCAAGAGCCTTTGCTACCAGCTCCCGGCTCTTGCCCGCGAGGGGGTGACGCTGGTTATTTCCCCGCTCATCGCGCTGATGAAAGACCAGGTCGATCAGCTCACCGCATCGGGTGTTGCCGCGACCTTTCTCAACTCGACCCTCGACCCGCAGGAAAATCGCCGCCGTATCGATGCGATCCGCTCGGGCGAGGTGAAGCTCGTGTATCTCGCCCCGGAGCGGCTGATGTCCGGGGATTTCCTCTCGGTGGTGAAATCATGGAACGTCACCGCGCTCGCCGTGGACGAGGCACACTGCATCAGCGAGTGGGGCCATGATTTCCGCCCGGAATACCGCCGCCTGCGCGAACTCCGCGCCGCCCTGCCGAATGTGCCCGCCATCGCGCTGACAGCCACCGCCACGCCGCGCGTCCGCGAGGACATCCTCACGCAGCTCGGCCTGCGCGAGGCCGCCGTGTTCCTCGCCAGTTTCAACCGCCCGAACCTCAACTACCTCGTCGAGCCGAAACAGGAAGCCGCCGCCCGCATCGTGGATTTCATCCGCAGCCGCGGGCAAGACTCCGGCATCGTCTATGCGCAGTCGCGCAAACGCACCGAGGAACTCGCCACCACGCTGCGCAACTCAGGCATCCCCGCCGTCTGCTACCACGCCGGCCTTGAAGCCAATGAACGCGCCCGCAACCAGGAGGCTTTCCTGCGGGATGAAGTCCGAGTGGTGTGCGCCACCGTCGCCTTCGGCATGGGCATCAACAAACCGGATGTCCGTTTCGTGATCCACGCCGACCTGCCGAAAAACATCGAGGGTTACTACCAGGAAACCGGCCGAGCGGGCCGCGACGGTCTGCCCGCCGATTGCTTGCTGCTCTTCTCGCGCGGCGATGTGGCGAAGCTGCTCGGTTTCACCGATGAGATCCCCGATCAGGAAGCCCGCGAACACGCCCGCCTCCAGCTCGATCAGATGGCGGATTTTGCGGAAAACGACACCTGCCGCCGGGTGAACCTGATGGGATACTTCGGGGAAAAATGGCCGGAGGAAAACTGCGGCGGCTGCGACAACTGCCTCGCCCCCCGAGAAGCATGGGATGCCACCACCGAGGCGCAGAAATTCCTGAGCTGCGTCCTCCGCGTGAAGCAAAGCGGCCACCCGCCGGTGGGCATCCGCCACCTATCCGACATCCTCGCCGGATCACGCTCCGAGAAAGTCCTCGTGAAACGCCACGACCAGCTCAGCACCTACGGCATCGGCAAGGAACACTCCGCCGCGAAATGGGCGGAGATCGCCCGCCAGTTTGCGCGGAAAGGCCTGATCGAAATCGAGAGCGGCGCGTTTCCCACCGTCACGACCACCTCCGAGGGCATGGCGATCCTGCGCGATCGCCGCACGGTTTCCCTGACTCGCCTCATGGTCATCGAAAAAACTGCCCGTAGCCAGCGCGCCGGTGACATCGATTGCGACATGGATCTCTTCGAAATCCTCCGCGTCCACCGCAAACAGGTCGCCGATGCCGCCGGAGTCCCGCCCTACGTCGTCTTCTCCGATGTCGCCCTGCGCCACATGGCCCGCGCGTATCCCACCGATGACGTCGCGTTTCTCGGAATCCCCGGCGTCGGTGAACGCAAGCTCGCGGAATATGGTCCGGGTTTCATGAGTGGCATCGCTACTTTTCTCGAAAGCAAAGAGCGCCGCCCCTTCGCCCCGCTCACGAATTTCACATCACCGCCCAAGCTTCCAAAGTCCGGGGTAAACTCCACCGCCCAGCTCAGCCTCGAACTCTGGCGTACAGGAAAAACCATCGACGAGATCGCCGCCGAGCGCGGGTTGTCACCGGTCACCATCGAAGGCCACCTCGCCCAAGCCATCGCGAATGGCGAACCGATCGACCCGCGTGTTTTCTATACCGCCGAGGAGGAAGAGGAAATCCGCGCCGCCCTCGACGGCTATACCGACGTATCGCTCAAGCCTGTTTTTGACCACCTCGAAGGCCGCATCAGCTACGGGAAACTTCATGTCTTCCGCGCCTTCGAATCGCGCCTGGCTATAATGTGACGAAATTTTTATCCGGTAGGGCTGATCCGGCTCGGTCGGCCCTGATCCAAAATCAAACGCACCGCTCACTCTGGCGGGAGTGAAATCCCGGAAAAAAAGCCCAGCAACAGCGGTTTCACTACCATTCCGTGATTACGACTCCCGCGTTTTCGATCAGGGCCGACCGAGCCGGATCAGCCCTACCCAACAACTTGACACGACGCGCCAGCTACCTAGCTTTGTGATTAAACAAAACATCACAATTATGCAGACGCTCACAGTCAGGGATTTGCGCTACGATTTCGCCAAGGTGGAGGCGTGGTTGGCCGACGGCCAGGAGATCGAGATCACCAAGCACGGCAAGCCGGTGGCGCGGCTCTCACCGCCCCGTTCCGTGAAGGTTCCGAAATTCGATGTCGAAGAACACAAGCGTTGGATGAAGGAGACGTGGGGCGACCGCGTTTTCACAATGGCTGAGGTAAGGGAAATGAGGGAAGCTGAACTCGGAGACCGCAGTTGATCGCTTACCCGGACACTTCCTTCCTCTGCGCCCTCTACCGGACGCAGGACAACTCCTCGCGGGCGCTCGCCTATCGGGCGGAAATGACCGAACCCCTCCATGTCACCCGCCTCCTGCTCTGGGAGTTCCGCCAATCCGTGCGCTTTCAGGCGTTCCGTCACTCCAAGAACCGGCAGCTTGGATACCCGCTCCACGAGGCGGAAAAAATGATCGCCAAGCTCACCGAGCACATCGACGCCGGAAGCGTCCGGATGGTGAACTGCGATTTCATCGACGTCCTTGTCGCCGGCGAGCGCATTTCCAAATCCCACACCTTCCCCGGCGGCCACCGCAGCTTCGACATCCTCCACGTCGCCACCGCCCTCGAACTCGGCGCGAAGCAATTCCTCACCTTCGACGGCAACCAGATCGCCCTCGCTGCTGCCGAAGGTCTGCTCGTCCCGTTGGAGGGCGGCGATTGAAGCGTGATGGAAAGCCGGGCAAGATTACGAATCCTTTTTCATAAAGCTCTCTTTGGCGAAATTAATGCTCTCGTACGTAGTGTTTTCCATGGGATGCCCCTCGGTCATTTTTTCCACGATCTTGCGATTTGAGTGGGCGGGTTGGTATCTCGCATCGATCGTGATCGCGCGATCCAGTTCGGCGAGCGCCTCGGCCTTTCGTCCGAGGTAAGCGAGGCAGAGACCCATGTTACCGTGGCAAGGCGCGTTCTTCGCATTGAGCGCGGCGGAAGCCCGGAAGCCTTTGATTGCGCCACTCCAATTGCCCCGTTCCATCAGATCGAACGCTTCACCGAACCTGTCGCCTGCGCGGAGATAGGATTCCATGCTTATCCCCTGGGTTCGCCTGATGTTCGATGCCATATCCTCAACCATGGATCGGGCTTTCGCGACTTCCGGATCACTGGCGGGGCCGATGGACACCACCTTCTGATAGCTGCGGATGCAGTTGGGTAGGTCTAGGAGTTTCTGATGAGAGACGGCCTTGTTGTAATTGGACTCGATGCTGTAAGGGAAAATTTCGATGGCACGGTCGAACCACATCAGGGCTTTTTCGTGTTGCCCTTTCATGGCATGGATCGCCCCGATTCCGAAGGGGATGTCATGATTGAGCGGGTGGTCGCGCAGCAAATCGGTCAGCGTCTCCATGGCACCTTCGAATCCGCCTCTTTGCGCGGTTTCCAAGACAGCATTGACGGCTTGCTGAACCTCGGGATTGATTTCCATCATGAACTGCCCTGGAGGCAGGCGGAGCGCCGAAATGCGCCGCTTCTCCTCATGCTGAAGGGTGGAGGCGTAATGGACACATTCCCCACAATCCTCATCCCGGGTGGCGGCGCAGCATGCGCTGCAGATCTCGGCATTGTCCTTCCTCCAGCATAGCCGCCGAGCTTTACCCGTTCCACATGCAGGGCATTTACTTTTCATTCTTGGACATAGATTGCCGACTTCTGCGCGTCAATTGCTTAGAGAGATTATGCCCTGCCTATGCGGCACTGCCGGACAGAGACGCCTGACGAGGTATTGTCTTGTTTGGATTGAGGCTTGGGGGGAATTTCCTCTTCTGACATGCGCAAGGTGACCCTCGAAAACTACCGGCTCCAGAAGGAATACCCGCGCGTTGTCCGTGCCGTGACGGCTGTCCTTTCCCGCAAGCGCTTCGTCGCACCGGTCGAGGTCTTTCTGGAAATGGGACTGCTCACCAGGGAAAGCCACGAGCGCTGGCGGCGCGGATCGTTGCCTTATCTCGAGCGAGTGATCCTGTGCAATCTCTCCCGTGCCAGTTGCTTTCTGCGCATCCTCCGCTTCCACGCCCATGACCTCAATCTCAAGCCCTCGCTCACCATCTACAAGCACCGCAGCCAGCCGTTGCGCTTCACCAAATTCGGCGACCGCAACTTGGAGGAAGCCTACTCCCGGCACTTCGTCGTAGTCGGCGCCCCCCGCATACTAGCCGATCAGGAAGGTGGCGGCTCAAAGCATTCGCCATGCCATGAAAAAAGCGGAAAAATCAGGGAGGAAGAGCGAAACGAACCTTTATAGACCCCACCTGATATTCCCACACCTCAATCACCATGCCCATCCCACCAGCACACCTCCAGCATATCCAGGCCATCCGCAAATTCATTTCCTCAGGCGGAGCGGGCGGTGCCTCTGATCCGGGACTCCATCTCCTGATCCACAAGCTCTTCCAGAATCCCGACAAGATCGTCAGCGACGCGGAAACTCTCGATGCCATTCTCGCCCTTGTGGTGGAGTTCGAGGCCTATCGGGGAAAAGGATCGCAATACGGCATCAGGGAGTTTTACCAACGACTCTCCGGTCTCTACTATCATGCGCCCATTGATCCTCCCGAACCGGAAAAGCGTGACGGAAAATTTCCTACTGAAGTAACGGACCCGCCATCACCCGCGTCTGCCATCCCATGGTTCGAAAAACTCAGCGGTTATTTTTTCCAAAGGGTCCAGGGATCACCTGTCCGCTCGCAACGTGCCGGCTATCTGAGGCGGATGGCATGGGACGCGCTCGGCGATTTATCTCGATTAGTCAGGCACCCAGAGCATCTCGCCCACGCTCAAATAGTCGCCGCCGACTCCCGCGCCGCAGAGCAGGAACGCGAGGGAGCCGTCATGTTTATGTCCGAATACTGGGCAGGGGAAGAGCCTGATCAAGCCACTGCCGAACTGCTTTGGAAACTGGAGAAAAACCCGCCGAGCCGCGAGTTTCTCGTCACCGTGCTACAAGCCCAGATCGACCTCGATCTGAATAATGAGTTCGGCGCGCTGAACGCCGTTGAGGAATGGGATGATGCGCAGGAGGAGGAATGAAACCGGGCGTTTTCTTCTTGGAGCCGGGCTTCAAGAGTTCGGGGTTCGGCGGCGATCTGTTGAAGGCGGTTCACACCGCACCCAAGTCATTGTTCCCCACTTCATCCTGATTCGGAAGTTTCGCGGCGAAGATCGTCAGCATCACTTCCGCGTCGTCGAGGATCCTGTATTCGGGCACTTTGCCGGAGAGTTTTTCCGATTCGGACAGGATGATGTCCACCCCGTCGCCACGACGTTCCATCATCGAGGAACGGCCGAGCTTGTCGTAGTTTTCAGGGACAGGGCACTCGGCGAGGAGATTGGTGATGCGCTCGTTCCTGGTGGCGGTGCGCAGAGCCAGCGATTCGACGCTCATCGAGTTGACGAGCGATCCGGGCGAGTAGATTTCCAGGCGGTCGTCGAAAATGAAGAACCGGATCTTTGAGTGCTCCACGGAATAATCGCGGTGCGCAACGGCGTTCACGATGGCCTCGAACACGGCGCGCTCGCTGAACTGCGGAAAGTCGATGCGCCCGGGGGTTTTGATGGCCGCAACCCTCTGGTTGAGTCTTAGAAACACGAGCGCATCAAGGATCTGGCGGTCGAGCGGGCCACTGATATCCTTCGCATCGACTTGGTAATGGGAGTCCTGGTGGTTGCCACGATAGCGCACCGCCTGGATGAAGGCGTTGCGGAAGAATTTCCTCGGCTCCCCGCTGCAGATGAGTATGCCCAGAACCGAGGCTTGATTCCCGCCGTCAGGATCCGCGACGAGCAGGTCGCGTTTCAACAGCGCGGCGGTGGTGTCTTCCTCCCGTTTGGATACGAATCGCTGCCACAACGCCTCATCAAGATCCGCGACGGAGCTTTTCGGAACGGGAAATTCCTCGAAGCGTTTGATTTTTTCCAAACTGCGCTCCCGGAAAAGCCTGACCACGAAATCGGTATCCATCGGGCGGGCGCTGCTGCCAACGCGGTAGAAAAAGCCGTCGGGCGTGTGGTGGACGTAGAGGCTTTTACCGATATTGACCACTAGGACGGGAACTGGAATCCCCGATTCGCCGGGAAGTTCACGCCGGAACAAATCAATGGGCAATGGGGGCTTCAGGGTCTCCGAGCAAATTTCGCCGATGTAGCGCTCAAGACTGTCCAGCATTTCCAGAGGCACGCCGGAGATCCGCCGGGTTTTGTCCTCCACCCCGAGGATCAACCATCCTCCCTTTGCGTTGGCCATTGCGGCGATCTCCTTTGCGAGATGATTTTTCCCGGAGTCGCTGACCCGATCTCCTTCGAAACGAACCTCCTTGAACATGACACCGGAGTCCTCTCCGAGTCGGATCATGTTCAAAATTTGTTCTGTGGTCGGGTTCATTCTCTTAGGGGGAGAATGGCGAGTAATCTGGATACGGGCAAGGCGCGAGATGAACGGGAATTCCGAAAATCCCTTCTCCTTAGTGACCCTCTATCCCCTCCGCCTCCGCCAGCGCTTTCTCCGCGGCTTTGCGGTGGGGTTCGGCTTCCTCGGCGAGGTCGGCTTCGGTGAGGAGTTGGGCGACTTTTTGTTTCTTGGCGGCGAAGTTGGAGAAGATAGGGTGCTCGGGGTGGAGGTTGGTGACGGAGTGTTTCTCGTCGATGGCGCGCTGGGTGCGGCGGTGAATTTCGTCCTGGTCGGTGGTGCGCCAGTCGCCTGCGGGTGGAACGGGGATGGCGTTGGGCTTTTTCTTTTTCGCGGATTTCTTGGCAGGCATTTGTGGGGATGGGATTCGGGTCGGTGAATTCAGGCGGGGAGTTTCTCCTGGGAGCGTTACGGGAATGGAGCTAACCGTCAATTCGTCCGAGCGGCGAGCATATCCCGCATTGCGGATGCTTTGCAGGTGGGGCAGGATGCGGATGTTGAAAATGGAAACGGACAGAGGCGGTGATCCGCGGCCGTGGTTTGCGGCTTTGCTGGGGACGTATCTTATCTGCGGATTGATGTTTCTCGGGTTCGCGCGGACGCCTTGGCAGGTGGTGATGGTGGTGGGGACGGCGGTGGCGGCGGATTTTTTGGCGAACCTGTTCTTCCGGAAACGCAGGGAGTTCCCGTGGAGCGGGCTGATCACGGGTTGCGGGCTGGCGTTGTTGTTGGACTACGGATCGAACGTTTGGCTGCCCATGCTGCCGCCGCTTTTGGCGATCGGTTCGAAGCATCTTTTCACGCTGAACGGGAAGCATGTTTACAATCCGGCGCTGTTTGGGGTGATTGCCGGGATGTTGCTGGGGGGCGGGTTGATCTCACCGGCGCCCGCCTACCAATGGGGTGGGACGTGGGCGGTGGCGATGTTTCTCGGCGGGCTGGCTTTGGTGGTTTTCATCCGGAAAATCGGGCGCGGCTGGCTGGTGGGTTCGTTCCTGTTTTTTTACTGCATCCAGACGGCGTTCCGGGCGTGGGTGATGCGGCATCATGTGCCTGCGGAGGCGATCTGGCTGGGCACCCTGACAGCTCCGGCGTTTTTCCTGTTCGTGTTCTACATGCTGACGGATCCGGCGACCTCGCCCGCGCGGCGCTCGACGCAGGTTTGGATCGCGGCAGCGATCGCGGCGGCGGATCTGGCGTTCCATTTCCTGCAAAGCTACTACACGCTGTTCTACGCCGCGTTCACGGTGCAGACGGTGCGATTCCTTTGGGGATGGGCGAAGGTGCGGAGGTTTCCCGTGGGGCGTGAACTCGCGGTGCGGGGGGCACTGGCGGCATTGCTGGTGGGTGCTGCATTTCTGTTAGACCGGACGCCGCGCGGGATGACGGAAAGCCCGGGTTTTGCTTTCGTGGAGAAGGAGATTTTCCCATCGCGGCAAGGGACGGTGCTGACGGATATCGATCCCCGGCTCCAGCATGTGGGGAAATGGATCCTCTCGGTGGGAGATGCGGCGGCGGTAGCGGATGTGGATGGCGACGGCTTGCAGGATCTTTTCCTGACGAGGCCGATGAAACGGGCGGAGGAGCGCTGCACGCTGTTCCGAAATACGGGGAATCTGGCATTTGAGGAGATCCCGTTGCCGGAAATGGCCGCGATGCGCAACGATCCTGCGGAATACGGGCTGCCGTCCTGCGCGGTGTTTGCGGATATCGACAACGACGGGGATCAGGATCTTTTCATCGGGATGGGCTTCGGGCGGAGCCGGATTTTCAGGAATGATTTCGCGGGGACGGGAGAAATCGGGTTCACGGATGTGACGGATGCGGCGGGGATCGCCGGGCATCACACCTGCCTCGTGGCGATGTTTTTCGATCCGGATCGGGACGGGGACTTGGATCTTCTGTTAGGAAACTCGATGACGCCGTATCTGCCGGATTACAAGGCACCGACTCCGCTCAATCCCTTCCGCTTGCCGCAGCCCGAATACGAGGGTGATCGCAGGATGTTCCATTTCATGCACGCGAGCTGGCACAAGGCAGAGAATGGCGGGCTGAACCAGTTTTACCGGAACCGCGGGGACGGGACTTTCGCGCCAGAGGACGTGGTGAAACTCGGAATGCCCGAGACGCACTGGACGCTGGCTTTGAATTCAGCGGACTTCGATGGCGATGGTTGGCCGGATATTTACGCGGCTTCCGACTTCGGGCCGGACGATGTTTATCTGAATGAGAAGGGCAAGGGTTTCCGCCGGATCGAGGGTTCGCACTTCGGATCCATCGGCAAGGACACCTACAAAGGGATGAATGCGAGCATCGCGGACTTCGACCGGAACGGCACGCCGGACATCCATGTTTCCAATGTCCATGCGCCGATGCAGGCGGAGGGCAGCCTGCTGTGGATGACGGAGCGGACGGCGGATGGAAACGTGGCATTCCACAACGAGGCGGCGGCGCGCGGTGTGCTCAATCCGAAGCGTTTCGGCTGGGGCGCGGGTGTGGCAGATCTGGATCTGGATGGCTGGCCGGACATGGTGCAGGCGAACGGCATGGTGGATGACAAGATGGATCGGAAGTTCGAAAAGCCGCGCGATTACTGGTATGTGAACGGGCAGGTGGCGCGGAGTGATCCCAGTGTTCATGCCTACGCCGACAAGTGGGGCGATACACGCGGTTACACGATCTGGGGTAGCCAAGGGAACCGGGTGTTGCTGAACCATCAAGGAACTTTCAACGACGCCTCGGAAGTCGCCGGGCTCACGGAACTGGGCAACGCGCGCGGGGTCGCGCTCGCGGATTTCGACAACGACGGGGATGCTGACCTGCTGATCACGCGGCAATTCGATCCCGAGTCGTTCTACGAGAATCGCCGTAGTTCGCCGGGGAGCTGGATCGGCTTTGAGATCCGTGGAAACGGCAAGACGGTGCCACGGGATGCGGTGGGATCGGTTCTTGAACTGACCCAGGGCGGGAAGAAATGGCACGTGGATGTGCTGAATGTATCCGGCTTTTCCGCACAGGGCGACAGGCGGATTGTGGTCGGGCTGGCGGGGGATGGTTCGCCGGTGCGGGTGAAGGTGAAATGGACGGATGGCAGCGAGGAGAGCTTCGGGCCGTTTCTCCCGAGTGCCTACCATCAGATCGGGGAGTGGCTGCAGATCGCATCCGCCATGCCTGATTGACGCCTAGGAGCAGGTGCGTCTCCGCACCTTGGGTTCAGGCGGGTGTCTCCACTCGCCGTAGAAAGGCTTTTATCCGGTGGCGGAGACGCCACCTCGAACTCAAGGCGCGTGGACGCGTCTACTCCATAGGATCCGCCCTAACAGAAGCCCGATGAGCAGCCCGGCAACTCCGGCAACACCGCCAGTGAGCCATAGCTTTCCTTTGTTCAGCACGCGGATGATCGGGTTGTTCACCGGATCGATGGTGGCCTGGATGCGGACGAGTTTCCACTTGCCTTCCTCCTTGCGGGCGATGGCCGTCCATTTCGTCACGAGGTCGATGGACTTGCCCTTGCGGACGACGTGCTCTTTCGCGATACCTTTGGCGATGGCGGTGTCACCTTGGAAGATGGTGTCGTCTGGCTCGATGGAAGCGGTGTAGGTGCCGTCCTTGCCGATGAATTCCTCGACCTTTTTCCAGTAAGCCTTGATGCCATCGTAGTTCTTCACCTCATCCGCCGTGATCATCACTGCGGAGAAATCGGAAGCGAGGTGCGGCTTGATGAGTTCGAGATTTTTCGTGGCGACGGCTTTTTCGTAAACCGCTTTGAGATCGCGGAGCGCTTGCTTGTCCTCCTCTTGGGCGGAGAGGGGCAGGGCGAGGAGTAGGAGGAGGGCGAGTGGTTTCATGGTTTTTCGCGGATTCGTTTGTGATCCTTCCATATTGAGAATGGAGGGAAAATCAAAAAGGCGCGGGTTGTTTCATCCGCTTCCCCGCGCCGCGCTGGAAATTTCCTGAGATCCGGGCGATATCACCTGCGAAATCGTCGAATCCATTCTCCCCCGCTGGGAAAAATCCGTCCTCACCCAATCCCCAATCCCCAATCCCCAATCGCCCATCATTCAAAAATCAGCAATCTTCAATCAACCATCGTCAATCCCCTGTTTTCCCCCACCCCTGCTGTTAGGATACGGAAATTGCCAGATTATTGCGCCCTGCTTTTCCTTCTACCATATCCACTTTCGCCGCAAATTGCTACTTCCCAGCCGATGTCCGAGTGGCTGTTATGGAGTTGCGATCCTTTGATCAGACATCCTGACCTGCAAGGAAAGTCGATGACCTGTGGGATGTATTTGAGGCATAGTTTGGTGCCGGGGTAAGGGGTTTCGGTGGCGTTGAGTTCTTCGCAGAGGTGGGTGACGACGGCGTCGTGGGCGGGGTTGGCTTGGCCGTGGAGTTCGATGCGTAGTTCGCCTGCGGCCTGATCTGG
>JAYTOE010000163.1:0-2016 GCA_043747935.1 Akkermansiaceae bacterium | reverse complement strand
AGAAAAGAAGGTAGGTCGGCGGGGATGAATGATGCGGAGTATTTGGAGGGTGGGGCAGACAGGGGTCAGCCCCTCCCGGAGCTTTCGATGGCGAAGATGCTGCGTTGCCAGGTGAGGTATTTCACGGACGGGGCGGTGATTGGCAGCAAGGAATTTGTGAACGAGGCGTTCGCCGGGGCGCGGGAGAGGTTCACGGAAAAGAGGAAGGACGGGGCGCGGAAAATGCGGGGGAGCGGGAAGGCGGCGGCTGGCACGCTTTGGAGTATGAGGGATTTACGTGTGGGAATATAGAGATGCGATGCGGCAGCGCACGGCGAGCACCGATCCTCCGGGGTGCGTGGCGCGGTTCTGAGGTTTTCTTGAGGGTGGGTTCGGGGTGTCGAGGTGTTTGCGAGCTTGCTCGACCTCAGAAGCCCCGCGACTTCGCGGCGATCCACGCGTCTTCCATTGCCATTCGGGTCAGGAGTTCATCGCAACATTTCTTCGAGTTCTGCCAGTTTTCTCAGGTTTTCACTCCATAAAGTCAGCCCCCAAAAAGACACAGACGCTGGTGAAAGAAGTCCACTCTTTGCTCGGACGCGGGATTGATCATCGCGCCCCCTTATCCATTCGGTTCAGGGAACAGGGGGGCGCGCCGGTTCGTCGGGGCTGTTGCTGCCCTTTTGGATGCGCGCGTCCTTCCATTCCGCGACCATTTACGCACCGGACGGTGTCGCGCCGAACTGGATGATGAGGGAGTCGAGCTGCTTGAATTTTTTCTCCACCAGATTGAAGGCGGGGCGGAAGCCTTTCGTGAGCGCCTTGCGGATGGACTGTGCCACGCCTGGGGCGTTGATGATCTCATCGTAATCGGCGTCCTCGAGTTCGGTTTCCTTACGCTCTTTCTGCTCGGTGATGCCGCCGAGTCCGTTCTCCAGGACTCGGGGTTACTCCGATCCATGCCGTGCTCGCGTTCTGGAGAACGCGGCTCCGTCCATGCTCCGCTCACTTCGGCAGGATGGAAACCCGGTGGAGGTTTTTGGGGGAGTAGTATTTTTTCGCGAGGGCGTTGATCTCCTTCAAGGTGATGGAGCGGTAGTCGTTGTCGCGGGAGCGGGCGAGATCGAGTTTCTCGGGGTCGGCCTGGGATTGGGAGAGGACGGTGGAGAGCCAGTAGGAATTGTCGCGGAGGGATTTCTCAAGGTTCGAGAGGGTGGGGGCGAGGGCGCGGTCGAGTTCGTCCTGCGTGGCTCCTTTTTCAGACAATTCCTTGGCGATCGTTTCCATGGTGGTGAGCAGTAGCGGGATATCATCCGGCTTTCCTAGGGACTGGCCGATGAGATACCCGTCGCCTTCGAGCGCATCCGATCCGCCCACGCCGGCGTTGGGCGAGTAGGAAGCGCCGAGCTTCTCGCGAATTTCCTCGCGGAGGCGGTCGCCGTAGATCTCCGAGAGCACGTTCAGGCGGCGCACCTCAGGGATGTTGCCGCGCATGCCTACGGTTTTCCAGATCGCGGTCGCGGCGGCCTGAGGGATCTTCGATTCGTAGGAGAAGGTCTTTTCCGAAGGTGGTTTCGGGAAATCAACCTTGCGGGAAAGCGCGGTTTTCACCGGCGGAGCGGCGTCGCGCTTCGCAAGCGTGCCGAAGGTGGCGAGCAGGTCTTTCAGCAAGGCCTCCTGATCGAAATCGCCGACGACGGTCAGTTCCAAATAACCCTTTTCCAACTCCGGCGTAAGCCATTCCTTCACCTGATCGATGGTGTAGTTGGAGACCTGTTCCTGGGTGGGGACGGAGTAGCGGAAATCGCCCCCATGGAGCCATGAATCCATCTCCATCATCGGACCGGTGGTGGTGTGCTTGAGCGCTTGGAAAAGCATGGGGATTGCTTTCTGGAACTGCCAGAGCGCCTCGGGACGGTAGCCGGGATCGGTGAGGGAGGCGACCATGATTTGGAGTTGGAGGAGCTGGTCTTCCGGGGTGGTCGATCCGGAAAGGCTGAACGTGTCCTCGCCGATGGAGAGCCCCACCGAGACGTT
>JAYTOE010000162.1:0-15869 GCA_043747935.1 Akkermansiaceae bacterium | reverse complement strand
CCAAGGACTCAGGAACCGCTTGCTGCTCATTCCCCCGATCCTACCCGCAAAATCCCCCGTGGCAACAGAAAAGTCCTACTATTTCCCTGGGAAATCTTACTAGGGAAATCTTACTATCCCTGGGAAATCTTACTACAAAATCCCCCGTGGCAACAGAAAAGTCCTACTATTTCCCTGGGAAATCTTACTACTTCTATTTCCCTGGGAAATCTTACTAGGAAATCTTACTAGGGAAATCTTACTAGAGCCGCAGAGCCGCAGAGCCGCAGAGCCGCAGAGCGGGCAGGGAGCGGGACGAAATGGATTAATACCATTCCGAAGTTGTTAGAGCGCATGTCGTCGAGGCGCGTTGAGGAAATGGTGAAAAAATGCCAGTCCTTTCCGGCATGAGCTTTAATACACGTTTCGACCCTAACGTTTCCGTGACCGCGTGCTATCGCATCCTCGGGTTGAGGGCGATCTGGGCGAGGTCGGCGAGGAGGTTGGCGGCGACGATGAGGAAACCGTAGAAAAGGACGAGGCCTTGGATGAGGAAGAACTCGCGGTCGGTGGCGGCGTTGACGAAATGCTGACCCATGCCGGGGATCTGGAAGATCGTCTCGATCACGAAGGATCCGGAGATCATCCCGGCGAAGGCGGGGCCGATAAAGGCGACGGCGGGGATGAGCCCCCCTTTGAGGGCATGGCGGATGATGATTCGCGAGCCGGGCACGCCTTTCGCCTTGGCGGTGCGGATGTAGTCCTGGTTGAGCACGTCGAGCATGCCGCCGCGGGAGAGTCGGGCGAGGTAGGCGGCGTTGATCATGCCGAGGGTGAAGGCGGGCAGGATCCAGTCGGTGGGAGATGACCAGCCAGCGACGTTGAGCGACTGGAAGTAAAGCCCGGGACCAACGGCGAGCAGCGGCCCGATCACGAAGCTGGGCAGGCAGATGCCGAGCATGGCGAAGGAAAGACAGGCGAAGTCGATGGGCGAGTTTTTCCTCACTGCCGCGATGACACCGGCTGGGATGCCTATGAGCAGGGCGATCCCCATCGAGGCGAGACCGAGCGACAGCGAGACGGGGAACGACTCCGATATGATCTCAGAGACTTGGACTCCCTCCTTTTTGATCATCGGGCCGAAATCCTGCTTAAAGACCAGATTAGATAAATACAGGGCATATTGGACAGGCAAAGGCTTGTCTAGACCCATGGATTTCTTCTTCTCCGCCACGATGTGCTCCGGAAGCGCCTTCTCCTCGGTGTAGGGACTGCCCGGCATGGCGCGGACAAGAAAAAAGGTCAACGTGATCAGCACGAAGAGAGTGAGCAGACCTTGGAGGAAACGGGAGAGAATGAGCTTCGGCATGGCGGCGGTCTGCGATCAAGGTTTCGGCAGCTGCGGAACGAGCTTGATGTGGGTGAAGGAATGATTATCTAACAGGAGCGGATCCCAGCCCTTCACGGAGGGATGCAGGAGGTAATTTTTTCCCCACCAGGAAATCGGCGTCATGGGTGAGTCTGCGAGCAGGATCTCCTCGGCCTCTCGCAGGAGGCGGTTGCGTGCGATGGGGTCGGTGACCTGGAAGGACTCCTTGAGCTTCGCTCCGAAGGGCTCGCTCTCCCAGCCGGTGCGGTTGTTACCGTTGCCCGCCGTCCACATCTCAAGGAAGGTGAGAGGGTCAATGTAATCCCCAATCCATCCGCCGCCCATGATCTCGTAGTCCTCTTCCTGCATGGCGACCATGTAGGCCGTCCATTCCTTGCTCTGGATCTCGACCTCGACACCGAGGTGTTCGCGCCACATCGCCTGAATGGCGGTGGCAAGGGCGGAATTCGTTCCCTTGTCGGCAATGAGGATCTTCAGGCGAGGAAAACCTTTGCCACCTGGCATGCCTGCCTCGGTGAGGAGTTTTTTCGCTGACTCAGGATCAAAAGCGACGCCTTGTGGTGGTTTGTAATCGCCCATCGGAGGGGTCATGCCGTAGGCGGGTTCGAAGCCGCGGAAGACGCTTTCACAAATTGCCTTGCGATCGATGGCGAGGCTCAGCGCACGGCGGACGCGGACATCGTTGAGCGGTTTGACGTTCACGTTGTAGCGGTAGAGTATCGTACCCAGATAAGGCTCCTGCCGCAGGGAACCGGTATCCACTTTTTTCATGAGATCCACCACCTCGGCCGGAGCGGTGTTGGTAACATGAAGCTGTCCGTCGCGGAACATGCGTGCCTCTGTGAATAAATTGCCGACCGGCAGGAAACGGATGCCGTTGAGCGGGAAGTTGCCCGCATCCCAGTAGTGCGGGTTGCGTTCGACCTCGATGTGATCGTTGCGGCGGTAGGACTTGATTCGGAAGGGGCCATTGCCGACCAGGTTCTCGGCACGCGACCAAGGATTTCCGACCATGTCGATTTTTCCGAACTTGAGCACCTGGTGCTTGGGCACGGGATACCATGTGTAGTGCTTGATGACTTCCAGGAAATAGGGTGTCGGGCCGCGGAGGGTCAGGACGAAGCCGTAGGGATCGGTGACCTTGATGCCGACCTTTGAGAAATCCTTCGTCTTGCGCTTATTGAAGTCCTCCGCGCCTTCCATGAAGTAGAGCATCTCCGCGTATTTCGCACCAAAGGACGGGGTGAGCATGCGCTCGTAGGAGAAACGGAAGTCCTCGGCGGTGACGGGCTTGCCATCCGACCATTTCGCCTCGGGGCGCAACCGCACCGTCCAGACCGTGGAGGTCTCGTCCGGGGTGATTTCCAAGGCGGCACCCGGCGGGGCACCGAGATCATCGGTCGGGTGGAGCTGAACGATACCCTCGAAGAGGGCGCGCATGATGTTGCTTTCGATCACGCCGGAAACGACCTGGAGGTCGAGGCTTTTGGGATCGGCGGAGTTCCCCATCAGGAGGATGCCTTCGCGGGTAGCCTTATCGACCTGGCTTTCCTTCTGGCAGGAAGCCAGCAGCAGGCAGGCGGATAGAATCAGGGGCAGTCGTTGCATCACTGGGCGGGAGCTTTTCAGATCCGTGCCGACATTGCAAAGGCCGGGCCTTGTCCGCAAGCACTACGGAAAAATTTTCGCGGCGAGGAAGAAAGCGAAGCCATGCTAGGGCTCACTTGGGCGCGACGTATTTCTCGAAAGCCTTAAGCTCCGGGGGCAGGGCTTTGCCGAGGTTAAGATATTTCTGGTAGAACACGGCAAGCACGGCGGCTTCCGTGAGGCGTGTGTATCCCGGCGAGTTCTTGTTCTCGTCCTCGGTGCCCCAGTTCTGGATGGCGAGCTGGACTTCCGGGTCTTTGTGGTAAACGCCAAGCGCCTTCAGGCCGGCCTGCTGGGTCAGGATTTCCGAAGCTCCCGAATCCGCTGTCATCGCGATATTGTATTCGATGACCGCCTCGCGACCGCGCTCGAGATGATCGAGTGCGAGGGCTTTGCAATAGGCGACCTGCGCACGCTGGTATCCGGGGAGCACCTCCGAATCCCTCTCGGAGGCGATGACCAACACGCGATCCCATGCTAGAGCGCGGACGGCGTCCCACATGATGTAGAGGTCGATCTGGCGGAGTTGGTTCTCGCGGGTGAGAGGCTCTTTGAGGAAGGTTTTCAGGACGACCGCGAGACCCTCGTAGTCGCCGAGGTGGCGGAGGCACTCCATTTCATGGAAGGCGGCGAGGGTGTGGAAATTGTCCGGCATCGAGGCGATCGGCTTGCAGCGTTCCTTGACCGCAGCGAACGCCTCCTGTGCTTCCTTGTATTTCCTGCCCTCGTAGAGATCGATGGCGGCGGCGTAATCGGGCGGTTCGACGAGGAAAATGGTGGCAAATTTCGATGTGGGCGCATCGATGAAATCCGTGGAGACCTTAGTGGTCTTGTATCGGATCTGGGTCTTGCTGGCGGCAAGGATCCAGGCACGGAAGGTGCCGCCGTCTTTGGGTTCGGAGATGATGGCCTCGGCCTCGAACGCCTGGGAGAAGGCGGGAATCGTAAGCGCGGGCAGGAGCAGCGAGAGGATGAGAGATTTCATGATATGGCTTGGGTTGAATTTCGGGATGGGTTAGCGGCCTTCGGCCTCTGCCTTCGCCTTGAGGATTTCTTCCATGGATTTCACGTTCGGATCGGACTCGTATTGGTCGACGAGTTTCTGGACACGCTCCCAGAGTTTCACCTCTTCGGGGGTCATCTTGTCCTTGAAGCGCCCGGTGAGCTCTAGGTATTGGTAGCCCCGCTCATAAGCTCCCTGGCGATCCCCTGCCACGCCCGGGGCGCCTGGTGGCTGGTTGCGTTTGTAGGAAAGCTGCATCCAGCGCTCGATCGCGGGAGCCGAGATTCTAATGAAGCCCATGTGGGCGGAGAATACCTTCACATACATGGCAATGGCGTCATTCGTAAGGTTACGCTTGTCGAAGGTCTCGGCGAGCATGAAGCCGACTTCCGGCGAGTATTTCGTGAAACCGAGGGATTTGCCCTCCTCACGTTCGAGGTATTGGTTGGCCCGCTCGGCCGCCTTGGCGTAGTCCTCTTTTTTCATCAGGATCTGGATGATGCGATACAGGGCGAACTCGCGCTCCGGCTTCTCCTGGGAGTCGTTGAAAATGCGCTCGAAGTCCACGATGCCCTTGTCGAGGTCGGCGGGTTGCGGGGACTGGCCGTAAACGTCGGCACGACCGCCGAGCGCCTGGAAGAGGTAGGACTGATCCTGGCGGGAGAGCGCCTCGTCGTAATACGGGATCGCCTCGCGCGGCGCGGAGGTGTTAGTCCGCAGGTAATCGCCGAGCTTCACGAGGATATAGTTGGAAAGCTCCTTGAGCTCGAAGTCCACCTTCAGGTTCTGGAAGAGAACGATGATCATGGCCTCGGCCTGGCGCTGCTGGTCGGGTTTCTCCTTGTCCTTGGCTACGGCTTCGAACACGCCGATGACAGCGATGCGCAGGATGGCGCGGGCGGCCTTGTCCGTGGTGCGGATGCCGGGGAAATTGTAGTAGTGCTCCTTGAGCTCATCGGGGGTGTGCTTTTCGAGGTAGAACTCGGTGTAGGAGTTGATCGCTTGCTCAAGGCCGACGGACTCGGTTTGCTTGGCCATGTCGGAGATGACTTCCTGCAGACGCTCCAGCGCCTCTTCGCCGCGGCCGACGGACTCCATGGCATACATCTGGGCGACGGCGACCTGTGAGCGGTAGGGCGAACCTTGCGAGTATTCCTTCCAGAACTTGTCGGCGTGGGGAACGGCATCTTTGAGGCGGGGGCCGAAGTCTTCGTCTTTCTTGTGCTCGCCGAGCATCGCGGTGAGGTAATAGAGAGCCTCGCCGACCACACCCTCGTGCTCGCGGATTTCACCGATCTCAATCGCCTTGAGATAAGCGGCCTCGGCTTCGTCGCGCCGTTCGAGAACTTGCAGGACGTTGCCCTGTAGGTTGTAGGCCTGATCGGTAACCGGGGAATCGGCGAACTCCTTGATGATACGCCCCGTCTTTTCTAGGGCGGGTTCGTTCTCCTCCTCCGCGTAGTGGGCGTTGGCTCGGTCGTAAAGGGCGAGCGGGATGTAGGACTGGTTCGGGTCGGACTTGTATTTCTCGAGGAAGGCATCGAGCAGCTTCGCGGCCTTCGACCAGAACTGGAGGCGGGAAACGTTTGACGCCTGGAAATAGGAGGCGGACATCGCGAAGACGCTCTCCGGATATTTCTCGACGTGCTGGTCGAGAAGCGGAGCCGCCTTGTCATATTGGCCGGTGTAGAAGTAGGAACCGCCGAGGACGAAAAGGACGAGGTCGTGCTCTGCGGTGCCCTCGGCTGCCTTTTTATTCTCGATGATATCCCCCGCGATCTGGATACAGATGTCGTATTTCCCATCGAAGAAAAGGGAGGAGAGCATCATCTTCTGGACATCCGGCTTGTATTTGGACTCCGGGAAAGTGGCGAGGAACAGCTCGCCGTATTTCTGCGTGGCCATGATGTTTCCGACAACCGAGGAGGTGCGGACGAGGTGGAACAGGTTGTCCTCGCGTTTCTCGGCCTTGGGGTAGTAATTCTCAAGCTGGAGATAGGCGGCGTGGGAGCCGTGGACGTTGCCGTTTGTCTCGTGGATGAAAGCGATCACGGCGAGCTTGAACATCTCGATGGACTTGTTGCCGCGCTGCTCGGCCTCAAGGGCGGTGAGCTGGCTCTCGAGGCTCGCCTTGTCGAGGCGGAGGGTGCCGGAGGAAAGGCGCGGGAGATGGCCCATGTCGCGGATGCGGGCGCGGAGATCGTCGATGGCGACCTCTGTGGCCGGGACGAACTGGTAAAGGCTGAGGGCCGCTTGCGTCATATCGGCCTCAAGGGCATCGGCAGCCAGTTTCATGAAAACCTTCGAGTAGCGCTGCATCGCATAGGGAGCGACGATCAGGCCGCCGCGATTCTTGGCGATGAAATCGAGCAGAGCTCGCTCGTCGGGCTTTGTGATGGCTGCGGAAACCAGCGCCTGGAACCCGGCCACAATGGCTTCGTCCGGCGTGGGGAAGGTGTCCTTGTTCGTGATCGCGGTTTCAAGATGCTCACTGCCTTCTGTGAGTTTTCCGAGGCGATAGTGGGCGATCGCCATGTTCACGTGGAATGAACCTTGGGAATACTTATCCTTCACCTTGTCGCGTTCCTGGAGGAATTTTTTCCACTGCGTGATCGCCAGCTCATAGCTCTCGAGGCCGAAGGCCGCATCGCCCCATTTCAGAAGCGCCATTTTCTGGAAAACGTTGCCGCCGCCCGCCACCTTGTCGTTGGGGTAGTCCTTGTAGCAGGACTCAAAGGACTTCATGGCGTCATCGAATTTCTTGAGCTTCAGTTCGCACATCCCCTTGCGGTAGATGATTGTCCCGAACTGCGCCCCATAAAGCTGGATCGCCATTTTCGGATTCTTGCCGAAGCTCGCAGCCTTGGTGTTCAAGGCAAGCGCCTCAGCCCATTTCTCCTCTTTCATGGCCAGGAGGGCGGCATCAACGAGTTCCGGAAGGCTTTCCTGCGCGGATGAGGGAATCGCGGTGGCCGCGAATACGAGTGCGAGAAGGAGTTTTTTCATGGTCGTTATTGGGTGGGTTTTCTCGTGAAAATTCGGGTTATTGGTCGGTAGGGACAAAGTTTCAAAAATAATGCGCCGTCGGCGATGTCCTGCAAGGGGGAACGTCCGACGGCGCGGGAAATTTAGGGGTTTTCTTGGAAAAATCCGATCACTCCACCAGATCGGTGAATGTGACAGAAGAAATTCCGGCGAGAGCGAGCGAATTGAGAACATCGATCACACGCTGCTGGGTAGTGCCGGGATCGACGAAAACCTGCACAAGCGGAGTGCTGCCCGCGCTGCGCGCCGCTGCGGCGTAGAGGTCGAGCTGGCTGTCGAGCAGAGGCACATCGCGTGCGCTGGCGTCCTGATCGAGTTGCTGCTGACCTGCGCCGACACCGGTATAGATCACACCCGCCGCATCGACGCGGATGAACATCGGTTCGATCTTGGGCTGTTCGTTGCTTGGGTTCGCGGCGGGGAGAGACATCGCCAGATCCGTCTCGCGAGGAGCGATGGTGGATGTAACTAGGAAGTAAATGAGCAGGAGGAAGCAAACATCGATGAGGGACGAGATGTCCAACTCCGGCGTGGCATCCATCGAGACTTGGAATTTCTTGTGGCGAGCCATAAGGGTTAGATGGGTTGGTTGGGATTATTTATGTCGAACCCCTTTATGGGTCTGGTAAACCGCGAAGACCACCTGATCAACGCCAGCCTCGGCCGCAGCACGGATCGCCGTGCGGGAATACTTGAACACTGCGTCTTGGTCGCCGCGCAGGTGGAGCTTCGGCACGATGCCGAGGGGGATGATCTTCTCCTTCTCCTTTTTCACGAGATCGATGATGTCCTTGTCATCCGCGAGGACGACGTTGAAATCCTCGGCCGTAAAAGTGCCGTCCTGATGGACGTTCACCACGATGCGGCCACGCCCATCTTCCTGAGGCTTAGAATTTTTTGCCACCGGAGGAAGCACCTTAGGATCGGTCTTCACGATGATGGCGGTGGCATTGACGATGAAGAAGATGAGGAGAAGGAAGACCATGTCGATCATCGGTGACATGTCGAGCTTCGCCTCCTCGTCGTGGCTCGCGCTCGCGCCTCTGAGTTTTTGAGATGCCATGAGGTTTTCCTATTTGGGGTTGGAAGGGATCAAACGTCGATACCTTCAGGGATCTTAGCGTAAAGCGTATCCGCGTTGACGGTGGCGATGGCGGTATTGATCATTTCCTCGGCGATGTGGATCGAATCCGCGACGAGGTCGTTGTATTTATTCTTCAGCATGTAGAAGACGATGATGCAGGGAATGGCGTTGATCAGACCCCAGAGGGTCGTGAGGAGGGCGACGGAGATGTCACCGGCGAGTGCGGACGGATCGGCGGCGCCGGAGGTCTGGAGGGTTCCGAAGGCGCTCACCATACCGATAACCGTTCCCAACAGCCCTAGCATCGGGGATGCCTGGGCGATCACGGAGATGTAGTTGATCCACGTCATGGTTTTGCGTGTCTCGTTATTGGTGAAATCTGCCATCGCGTCCTCAATTTGGTCGCGTCCGAGGGTGTCCGGCTGGGTGGCATCGATGTTCGGGAAAGAATAGGCGATAAGGCGGCCGAGGTAGGAAGGGTGGGAGGCGGCGAGTTCGATCGCGGAGCGGACGCGGCAGTTCGTCATGTGATCCATGAGCGCCATCTGCAGATCGGTGGGGCAGTATTTCGCCTTGGTGAGGTTCATGAAGTTGTAAACCGCGAGCGCAATGAACCCGACCACGGCCGCGCCGATGAACAGCATGGTGGGTCCGCCATCGATCACCCACTTGTCGAGGAGTGATTTCTTGACGGGAGCACCCCCCGCCGCCGCCGCGAAAAGTTGGGGAGCCGCCATCAGAGTGGCGGTGATGATGGTGGATGCTGTGAAGCGACTGCGGGTTGCGAGTTTTTGGATCATGGACTTTTTTGAAGTTGTGCGATGTGCCGCAGTTTGAAAATTACGGTGGGGTCGGCAAGAAAGATTTTAGGAAAATGGAAAGAACTTTTGGCGGCGGCTACGGTGCGGTGGATGCCTCGTGGCCTCTGATCCATTTAGAAACGCATACGTGACCGGATTCCTTAGATGCCATTTTCAAAACGAAAACCGCCCGCTCCCGGTGAAGGAAGAGGGCGGTTCAGGAATCGTGAAGCGTGAGATCAGACCTTGCCGAAGATGGTCTGGCCGGTGGAGCGGAGCTCGTCGCAGGCCTGCTTCATGCGGACGCAGAGACCTTGTTCGCCCTTCTTGAGATAGGAGCGCGGATCGTAGTGTTTCTTGTTGCCGACCTCGCCGTCGATCTTGAGCACGCCCTCGATGTTCTGGCACATGTGGGCGACGATGGGGCGGGTGTAGGCGTATTGGGTGTCGGTGTCGATGTTCATTTTCACGACGCCGTAGTCGAGGGTTTCCTGGAGATCGTCGCTGGAGGTGCCGGAGCCGCCGTGGAAAACGAGATCCATTTCCGCGCTCGGGCCGTGCTTGTCGGTGACGGCTTTCTGGCCGTCCTTGAGGATGGAGGGCTTGAGCTTCACCGCGCCGGGCTTGTAGGCACCGTGGACGTTACCGAAGGTGGCCGCGAAAAGGAAACGGCCGATCGGCTGGAGGGCTTCGTAAACCTCCACCATGTCCTCGGGGGTGGTGTAGAGTTTCTCGATGGGCAGGCCGGAGGTGTCGTGGCCGTCCTCCTCGCCGCCGACGCAGCCGGCCTCGACCTCAAGGATGATGCCGAGTTCGGCGCACTCTTTCAGGAGGTCTTTCGAGATGCGGAGGTTTTCCTTCAGGTCCACGACGGAGCCGTCGAACATGTGGGATTGAAAAAGCGGGCCTTTGCCTGCGGCGATGCGCTCGCGGGAGGCTTGCAGGAGGGGCTTGAGGAAACCCGCGACTTTCTCCGGGTGGCAGTGGTCGGTGTGGAGCGCGATGAGGACATTGTATTTCTCGGCGAGCAGATGGCAGGCCTCGGCGAGGACGATGGCTCCGAAGGCGGCGTCCTTCACGGCGGTGCCAGCGGCAAACTCGCCGCCGCCAGTGGAAACCTGGATGATCCCGTCGGATTTCGACTCCGAAAAGGCCTTGAGAGCCCCGTTGATCGTGGTGAGGGAGGTGACGTTGATGGCCGGGTAGGCGTATCCGCCTTTCTGGGCGGCATCGAGCATGGCGGCGTATTGGGCTGGTGTTGCGATAGGCATGACGGGGGCGGGGGTAGCGGATTGCGCACTAAGGGGCAAGCCCCAACAATCCTTATGGACGGGTTATCCCTTGCCAAAGCTTCCGGCCTAGCCTAGACCATTCCCCTCCCCCGCCGATCAGCGGGTCCCGTGGTCCAATGGATAGGACGATGGCCTCCGAAGCCGTAGGTAGTGGTTCGATTCCACTCGGGACCACCAGTCTGAAAATACAGGGAAAACTCTATAAATAAGGAATTTTGCATCATCTAAGGTTCGCCATGAAGGTAACCGAGTGCGATGTCTGCTAGGATTTCAGGAAGGTTTTCCGGCATGGAGACCAATCCGGGCCAACAGCGCTGGAATATTCATCTTCGCGACACGCTTGGTGAACACGGCTCCTTGACTTCATTGGCTTGATTCAACGCTTTCACACTGCTCCAACTCAATGACCTCAAAGGTTTTTTTGTCAGTGCTGACAGTTTGCCATTCCGGCTGAGCCTTCGGATACACGTTATCCTTGACGATCAATCCGCTGGTCGAAGTCACTTGGATGAGCGGCCATGGGCAGTCCTCGAAGCGGTTGTTGAGGATGGAAATGCTGCGTAGCGCACCGGCGGGCAGCATCTGGCCGTCGCCGCCGCGGGCGTGAATCTGGATCGGCGTCTCCAAGCTGCCTTTGATGACGTTGTCCCTAACCACCACATCGGAGGACATGCCGGCTTCCATCCACCAGAATTCCGGGGCAACCAGCACGGCCGCCATGCGGCTGTTGGTGATGCGGTTGCCGCTTACCTCGCCCTTGCTGGCCTTGATGAGAATTCCGCGCGAACGGTTGTGGCCGAAGTCGCAGTCCTTGACAACAAAGCCGTTGCCAACACGCAGAGGGCAGCCAACCGCAGAACCGGCTGGCAACTCGATTTCCCGATCCAGCGTGAGCGTGTGGAACTGCGCCTGTCCTGTTAGAATCCACGTCCGGATGTTCTCGTTCAGGCTGATCTTTTGGATCAGGTTTTTTTCCTCCTCGGTGATCGGCGTGGGATCCGGTTCCACCTTCAATGCCACCGCATCCGGCGGACGCGGTCCGGAATGGGGCAGAAACTCCACGGGATCGCCCGCAAGGATCGTAGGTTTGCCGAAAACCGCGACGCGCACCAACCTGCCACGAGCGCCGCTCACGTAGTGATATTTCCCATTGATGTTCACGCCATCATCGCCCTGGAAGTAGGCCTTACAGCCAATAAGGGCGGGACCATGAATGGCGTCCTTGCTGTGATACGCATCGGCGTTCAGCGAACGCATCCGTGGCAGGGCCCGTTTGACTGGATCGTCCGCAGGATCGCGCCGATCCACCTTGCACCGGGTATAGCGGTTTCCATCGCAGTCGTATTCGAGAAACCCGAAACATGGTGAGGCATACACCGTAATCTCTTCGAGATGCACGCCCTTGGAATCCTTCAACTCGACCGCATGCGGGCTGCGGTGGACGCCGAAATGGTTGTTGGTCACGAGGATATCTCCGACTTGCTCGGTGTCTCGAAGCGGATCGAATTGGTAGTGATCTTTCTCAACTCGGTAGCGGCTTTCGCCAAGGGCTTTGATTTCCTGCTTCCAACTCGCGTCTCCCCTGCGGAGTTCGCCCGTGGCGGGATCGTAAATTTGAATGCGCTCCTCCAGCGCACTTTCCGGATACCCTTCGGCCACCTCGAAATCCATCGAACTCTTGTCAGCCGCGATGGCGATGATTTTCCCCTGCGTGAATGGCAAAGGATCGTAGTCCACGACCAGTCCGCGCAGGGTGACATTCGAGCAATGGTCGAACAACAAAGCCTGAACCGTTGACGTGCAAACCATCTCCACGTTGTTCGCGATGATTTCCACATCTGAGAGATTCTTGAACTGGAGATGGAATCCCTGTTCCGACGAAACGCGATAGCGACCTTGTGGAATCACGATGCGCTTCTTGCCCGCGGCAAGCTCGGCTTTGATCAAGGCTCGAAGGTCGGCGGACTGCTCGATGAGCACGACTTTTTCCGGCAACACGGCCACCGGGTGGTTATCGCCGCCCTTGCGACAACCTGATAGCGCGAGGATTGCCATAGCTGATAACCATGCACTGTGGCGGACTAAGGGGCGGATGACGGAATGATTCATGACTGAGAAACCGGAGTATTGAGAAGTTTACAGTTTGAATCAACGGGGTAAAGCCGAGTCCGGAGCAGGGAAGGCATCGAGCGGGGCAGGTTCGGCATCGGTAGGATTCACCCATCCAGCGGCAAGCTTTTCGCCCTTGAGATAACGGTCATACAAACCGCGTTCCTTGCCCGCATAGGGGTAACGGTCGAATATTTCGCCGTTGCCGGACATGCGCGGGTCGCCCTGCTGCTTGAGTTCGGCCAGCATCTGGGTTTCCAATGCGGCGCGGTGCGCTTGCTGCGCGGGTGCGGCGGCGAGGTTGTTCACGCAGTCGGGATCATTTTTCAAATCAAAGAGTTCCTCGGCCGGACGCTTGCCAAAGCATAGCAGCCAGTGTGGATCGTTCGGCTTGGCGCGATTGGCGGTTAGAATCTCGGTCTTGGTCGGACTGCCATCGGTGTTGAGGTAGCCGGTCTCGGGATTGCAGGCGGGCCAGCGGGCGGGTGCGAAATTGCGGGAATAGAGCCATCCGTCCTTGATAATGCTGCGGATCGGATAGCCTTGATCGTGCGGCCGCCCCACGTCGTGACGCTCCTGGCCGAGTAACAAGTGATCGCGTTCCGGACGGGTCCCATGAGTCTCATCCGAATTGAATAGGTCAGTGAGGCTGGTCCCGGCGGCCGGAGCCATTCCGGACTGAGACCAGGGCACCCCGGCAACCGCTAGAAAAGTGGGGGCAAGATCGACAAAGCTCACGTAGTCACGCACCACGTGGCCCGACGAGCGGATCCCTTGCGCCCAGCGCACGAGCAAGGGCAGATGATTGGCCGCCTCATAGAGATTTCCCTTCACGCGTGGGAAGGGCATGCCATTGTCGGATGTCACGACGATCAAGGTGTTGTCGAGCTGACCGCGCTTTTGCAGTTCATCGAGCATCCGGCCGAGATGAGAATCGAAATGCTCCACTTCCAACGCGTAGTCGAGCATGTCATTCCTCACCACGGCCGTATCGGGCCAGTATGCCGGGACGCGCTTGATTTGCCCAATGGACTTGCCGCCCTTGGCCACGCCGCTGCCATTCTCATATTCGCGATGCGGCTCAAAACATCCAAACCAGAAAAACCATGGTTCATCCTTTGGAGCGGATTCGAGAAAATCGTTAAAATTAGCCGCGTAATCGTTGGAGTTTATCCCGGATGTGGGCGCGGGAGCCCTCCGTTTGTCAAACGCCATCCCGGTTAGCGGACGCGGCTTTCCGTCAGCATCGAGTGCGACACCCGGCCCCCAGCCCTTGCCGGTGATGCCGACACGATATCCATGCTGTTGTAACGTCTCGGTGAAGGTTTTGAACTCCAGCGGAAAACGACCGCCATGGTTGGCTGCTTCCTTGAGTTGCCATGGATTGCGGCCGGTAAGGATGGAGGCCCTCGAAGGAGCACACTTTGCGTTGGGCGTGTAGGCATTGTCGAAGCGCAACCCCTCCCGCGCCAATCGGTCGATGGCCGGAGTTCGGATCCATGTGCGCCCATAGGCCCCGGCATCGCCGCCACCCCAGTCGTCGGCCAGAACGAAGAGGATGTTAGGGCGATTCTTTTCGACGGCACCAGCTCCGGAGCAGGTGATCGCAATGGTGGCCGCCACGGAGTACCAAATGAACTTCATGAGTGCGAACCGAAGTTTGAATCAGACAATTCAGGAAATGCTTTTAAGGAGATCACCATGGCTGAAGACGCCCTTGCGGGTGGCAATCTTTCAATTCTACGAGGTCGCTGGATGCCCGGAGGGCACCGACTTGGGGTTCTCTACCTTTACGCGGTCGGATTCCGTGATCATGAATAGCTTCTCCTCTTGTCCTTCCGGCGCGGGATAGTCCCGGGTTCTTTCCAATCGGTTACCAACAAAAGTCAGGCCATCCACCGAGTAGATGGAAAGCAGCGGCAGCGGGCTGAAGGCGCGGAAGAGGTTGTTTTCGATTCGGATGTTCCTGTTGTAGCGGGAGGATTTCCTCAGCTCCGGAGCGATACCTGAGCCGACTTGAATGCAAGCGGTTCCCCACACCCCGTAGTTGCAATTGTCGAAGGTGTTGCCCTTGATTTCAACATCCCTGACCCCGGCCTGTTCGAACCAGAAGCTGGCGTCGCCTTCGAACAAAATCGCCGCACCGGGTGTGTGGAAGGTGTTTCCCTCGACGACCATTTTACCACGCGATCCTAACAAGATTCCACGCGCGCGGTTGCCACGGATCACACAGTTCTTGATCAGGACATCCGCAGTGTTCGCATCCGCATCGGCGGCGGAATCTCCGACGATGACATTTTCCGGCAGTGGTCCTTCCGTCTCGATGATCGTGCTTTGCTTGTTGATCCGCTCTACAGTTTTGGCGACTGCGAATCCGTCCTCATTGAGGCTTGGGCCGTCGGTGAGTTCCAAGCGCATCCCCGGTTTGACGAAATCCACTCCGGCTTGTTGCGGGTGAATCATTCGCACCTCGAAGCGGGTGGGAGACAACTTCCGCGTGATTTTCGCATAGAGGCCGTGGATGTTGGTGGCGTCGTCCTTCTGCTGCTCGAACAAGCAATCCTCGATCTCGATCCGCCCACGGCAGTTGACAAAATGAGTGGCGTCCGCAGTGGTGCTAACAATCCGCCGTCCACCGGGTGGTGGAGTTACCTGAATTTTCTTAAGAAATAAATCCGCACTGCGCTGGGCGATCACTCCCATGCCGCCGCAATGGTGGATCTTCATGTCGGATAGAGTAATGTCCGAACTGTCGGAAATCACAATGCCGGGGCTGTCCCGCATTTCCGCGCCTAAGACGAGAGTGTTTCCGGGCTTGGCCGAAGCATCGCTAATCATGAGCCTCACCTGATTGGGAGCGATTTCATTCGCTGCGACTCCTTCTCCTAACTTGTAGTGGTCTTTCGCCATGAAGGCGGTTTCCCGCTTGTCAGAATCGAATGCGAGCAGGTTGCCATAAGGGAAGAGCACTTCACCGTTGGTCACGGTCGTTGCCGGACCTGATGCTTTTTTCCCGTCGGTGAAGACCAGCACGCCGTTGCGGATTTCATAGGGAAACTCTGTGGAGAATTCCAAGTCGACAGAGTCGCTGGTGACCGCGAGGACTCGTCCCTCCGAGTGGAAAGGGCGGCTGAAATCGAACGAGAAATTCTTGAGAGTGATGCCCTTCGAGTCTTCGATCAGGAAAGGTATCAGCGGGCCGTGAAAGATGAAGGTGGCCCCTCCGCCATCGATTTCCAGGTCTTCCATTCCTGATAGCGGAAAGATCACCCGCTTGAGTCCTTCGTCGTTGTTACTGATGAACAGGTATTCCTCACTAGCGTTCTCAGGCCAGAAATCATAACGGCCGGGTGGAAAGGTCAGCTTGGTCGCCTTGCTGCGACGGGCCTCAGCCAATGCGGCTCTCACAAACGGCGTCGTGTCGCTGCCGTCGGCCTTCGCGCCAAACGCAGCCATGTCAATGGTGGCAGTGTCACGAGCGGAGGTGGATCCGAGTGAAAGAATCGATGCCAGGCAAATG
>JAYTOE010000161.1:0-19620 GCA_043747935.1 Akkermansiaceae bacterium | reverse complement strand
ACGCGATCCGTGAAAGGGATGTGGGCGTGGTTCTGATGGATGGTATCGAGCACGTCGCGATAGCCTGCGATTTCGCCTTCGGTGCGGTCGGCGGGTTCGGCCCGGGCTGCGATGAGTTCACGGAGCCGTTTGTCGTTGGCCGCGACGATGCCTTCGAGACGGTTGGAGGATTCGGTGCTCTCGATCTTGGCGACTTGCCGGAGGTTTTCGAGAATCTCAGGCGCTTGTTGTTGGTGGAGCTGCTGGCGTCCCTGATGTTGACCCAAGCTCCGCAACAATCCGGCAACGCGTGGAGGCATGGCGAGAGTGGCGAGAAACGAAGGCTGGAGACTGGACATGATGTTTAAGGATTCTGTTTTTCAAGGAACCTGCCAGCGGAATCCGGCTGAAAGATATGCTCTTGCACGTTTCTTCAGCGGAGTGCAGCCAGCAGTTTCCCCGCATCGGCGAAGCGGGCTTTGGGGTTGCGGACGAGGGCTTGGTCGATGACGGCGGCGAGGTTTTTCTCCAGGCCGGGCATGCGTTCGCGGAGGGGGACGGGGTTTTCGTTGAGGATGATGTCGATGGGGTCGCGCCTGGGATCGAAGCGGTAGGGGAATTTCCCGGTGAGGAGCTGGTAGAGGGAGGCGGCGAAGCTCCAGACATCGGAGACGGGTTTTGGAAAATTCAGATGGGTGCCGTTCATGCTGCCGAGATCGCGGAGTGCGGCCTTTGGCGGGCAGACCTCCAGCAGGAAGTGATGGCGGGAAACCTGCGGATCGCCCTGCACGCAAAGGTGGCAATCGTCCATGCGGCCGAGCAGGAAGGTATCGTGCTCGGCGAGGGTGAAGGACTTCGAGGTGCCATCTGAGCTGCGGACATGGAGGTGGACGGCGGACATGGGGCGTTCTGTTGAGGTATTACGGTTGAGGCGGTAAATCGTCAATCTGAGGGGTGCTTTGCAGGAGGCCGAGGGTATCGACGCCCGCAAAGCCCATGGATTCGAGTTTCTCACGGAGATCGGCGATGGCGGCACCGGCGAGCTTGTGTGCGGCTTGTTTCGATATGCCGAGGGAGCTGCCGATTTCACTGTAGCTTTTCCCGTCCCGAATGCCTTCCGCCACAACGCGGAGACGCGGGGAAAGGCCGCTCATGGCGATTTCGAGACGTTCGCGCGATTCGTGGCTGGCCGCGTGATCTGCCGGAGGACTGACGGGCGAGGGAATGCCGTGGACGCGGGTTTCGGCGGTGGTTGCACTGCCGCTGGCGACGGGTTCATCGAGGACGTATTCGTGGTGGCGATGGTGGCGCTTTTGCCGCTCGTAAAGATCGCACAAGGCATTGCGCATGGCGCGCGCGGCGTAGGGTGTGAATTCGCCCTTTTCCGGATCGAAAAGACGCGCGGCGTTGGCCAGGGCTTCTTGGGCGGAGAGTTCGATTTCCGCATGGGGAAGTCCGGGAATGTTTCCGAACTCCCGGGCGATCTTCGCCGCTAGTGGGAGGAGGGCATTAACCTGTAGTTCCATGCTTATGAGACTAGCCGCTAGAACAAAAACAGAGCAAGCCTAACGCAGTAGGTCACGTTAAAATCACGCTGCGCTAGCTCTAGCTAGATCACCCTGCTGGAAAACGAGAGTCAAGGTTTCCACTTTGTAGAAAAAAATTCGGTTGTTGAACGTAAGCTAATGTAGGTTTTTTTGTTAAGCCCATGAACCTCTTCCAGAAACTCCAAGCCGAGAAGCTCCAGCACACGACCCGCCGCCAGTTCCTGCGCGACTGCACCACCGGCCTCGGCGGCATGTGGCTCGCCACCCATGGACTCGCAAGCGCAGCAGGGCCGTTGAAAATTTCCCACGATCCGTCCAGCCCGCTTGCCCCGCAGCCGCCCTCATTCGCTCCGAAGGCGAAGCGCGTGATCTACCTCCACATGGTCGGCGCGCCGAGCCAGCTTGAGCTGTTCGACTACAAGCCGATCCTGAAAAAATACGACGGCAAGGAATGCCCCAAGGAATACCTCGAAGGCCAGCGCTTCGCCTTCATCCAGGGCGTCCCTAAAATGCTCGGCTCGCAATTCGATTTCGCCCAACACGGCAAGTCCGGCATCTGGATGTCGGATCGCCTCCCGCATCTTGCCAAGCACGCCGACAAGCTCTGCGTCATCAAGACCATGCAGAGCGACCAGTTCAACCACGGCCCGGCGGAACTGATGATCCACACCGGCCACGCCAACCTCGGGCACCCCTCGATGGGGTCATGGGTCACATGGGGGCTGGGTTCGGAAAACCAGAACCTGCCCGGCTACATGGTCCTCATTTCCGGCGGGCGCTTCCCCCGCGTGGGCTCCTCCCTCTGGGGCAGCGGCTACCTCCCCTCCGTTTACCAGGGCGTCCAGTGCCGCTCCAGCGGCGATCCCGTCCTCAACGCCGCGAACCCGGCGGGCGTTTCCTCCGACATCCGCCGCAAGGCTCTCGACTCACTGAAGGAACTCAACGAGCGCACCTACCACGAGCTCGGCGATCCAGAGACCGTCACCCGCATCGCCCAATACGAGATGGCGTTCCGCATGCAGACCTCCGTCCCCGAAGTGATGTCCATCGATGACGAGCCCGCCCACATCCACGAGATGTACGGCACCAAACCCGGCAAGGAATCCTTCGCGAACAACTGCCTGCTCGCCCGCAAACTCGCGGAGAACGGCGTCCGTTACATCCAGCTCCACGACTGGGGATGGGACTCCCACGGCTCCAATAAGGAGGAGTCGATCACCGGCGGTTTCGTATCGAAATGCCAAGACATCGACAAACCCATCGCCGCGCTTCTAACAGACCTTGAACAGCGCGGGATGCTTGAGGAGACGCTCGTCGTCTGGGGAGGAGAGTTCGGCCGCACACCCATGCAGGAAAACCGCGGCGGCGGAGCAAGGAACGCCTTCGTCGGCCGCGACCACAACCCCAACGCCTTCACGATCTGGATGGCCGGCGGCGGCGTGAAACCGGGAATGACCTACGGCGAAACCGATGAGATGGGCTACCACGTCGCCAAAGACCCCGTCCACATCCGCGACCTCCACGCCACCATGCTGAAACTCTTCGGATTCGACGCGAAACGCCTCTCCTACCCCTTCCAAGGCCTCGACCAGAAGCTCATCGGCGTGAAACCCGCGAAGGTCATCGAGGGGATTCTCGCGTAGCGTGGCGGTGGATGAAATTTAGCCCTTGAGTGAGATTTGAAATGCCTACATGGTGAAGACATGGAAGCATCAATCGTGGAACTCCGCTACAAAATGAACGACGTTCTCCGCGCCTTGGAAAGGAAGGAGGAGGTCACTGTCCTTTATCGAGGTAAAGTGAAGGGAACTATCAAGCCCGTGCAAAGTTCCGCCGAGGCTGACGCACTCAAACATCCTTTCTTCGGGAGCGAGATAGGGCAGTGCGAAAGCATCGCTAACGAGATGGGAAAACTGAGGGGAGGACGTTTCGATGGTCTTTGACACGGACATCTTAATCGCCGTTCAGCGAGGGCACCGCAACGCGGCCTCCCTGATCAACCGGACTGAAAAGAGATACGTCTCCGTTTTCACTTACATGGAGTTTCTGCAGGGCTCGAAAGACAAGCGCCAGCTAACCCTTGGACAGGCATTCCTCAGGGATCTCGACTTCGAAACCCTCCCGCTATCCGGAAATATCGGCCACAGGGCGGCGATTTATGTCGAGCAATATGCACTTTCCCATGCCATGCGCGCAGGCGATGCGGTGATCGCCGCCACCGCTTCCGAACACGGCCTCACGCTCGCCACCGGCAACGCGAAGCACTATCGCCAGATCCCCGGGCTGGAATTGAAAATCCTGCGCTTCTAATTCGTTACTGCCCGTGACCGACCCCGTCTTCGCCGACAAAGCCCACTGCTGGCATCCCTTCACGCGCCAATCCGCGTGGTGCGACCCCGCGCATGATCCGATCATGATCGTCCGCGCCGAGGGTGTCTGGCTGTGGGATTCGCAGGGCAGAAAATACCTCGACGGCAACTCCTCGATCTGGACGAACATCCATGGCCACTGCCGCCCGGAAATTGCCGAGGCCATCGCGAAACAGGCCGCCACCCTCGATCATTCCTCCTACCTTGGCCTCGGCCATCCGCTCGCTTCGGAGCTGGCGGAGAAACTCGTTTCCTTCTTCCCGCCGCGCACGTTGGAGCGCGTGTTCTTCTCCGACAACGGCTCCACGGCGGTGGAGGTCGCGCTGAAAATGTCGTTGCAATCTAGGATGCAGACCGGGCAGAGAAATCGCACGCGTTTCATCGCCTTCCACAACGCCTACCACGGCGACACCCTCGGCGCGGCCTCGCTCGGCGGCGTGAACCGCTTCTTCGAGCGCTTCCGGAACCTGGGCTTCGAAACGCAATTCGTTTCCTCGATCCATGATCTCGCGTCCGTGGATCCATCTACGGTGACCGCAGTAATTATCGAACCGCTGATCCAGGGCGTGAACGAGATGCGCCCGTGGCCGGAAGGCATGCTGGCGGAGCTGCGGAGATGGACGTCGGAAAATGGCATTCACCTAATCCTCGACGAGGTGATGACCGGCTTCGGACGCACCGGCACCATGTTCGCCTGCCAACGGGAAAACGTGATCCCGGATTTCCTCTGCCTCGCGAAAGGCCTCACCGGCGGCACCGTCCCGCTCGCCGCCACGCTCACCACGCACGCTGTTTACGAAACATTCCTCGGCGGCGCGGAGAACGCGTTCTACTACGGACATAGTTACACCGCGAACCCCATCGGCTGCGCCGCCGCGCTGGCATCGCTCGGAATATTCGAAACGGACAGGGTTCTCGAAGGCTTGCCCGCAAAAATCACCCACCTCGCCGCGTGTTTGGAAAAACTCCACGCCACCAGAAGCGACATCATTGCCATCCGCCAATGCGGCCTGATCGCGGGCATCGAGTTCGAAAAAGGACTCGGCGAAAAGATCGCCCTCGCCGCGCGGGAACACGGACTGATTACCCGCCACATCCTCGACACCGTTGTCCTCATGCCGCCGTTGTCCGTGACGGCAGAGGAGATCGATTTCGCCGTGGCATCCCTTGCCAGAGCCTAGGCCTCCGACTTGCGGAAACTCAGCGGGGTTGCGTTGTGGTGGCGGCGGAACATCGATGCCATGTATTCCGCCGTATTGAAGCCGGCTCGCTCGGCCACTGCGGAAACAGGCAACTGCGTCGTCCGCAACAAATGGATCGCGCGCTCGATCCTGACCCGCCGCATCTCGGTCGCCGGGCTGCGGCCCAGCGCCTTGGAAAAACGCTTTTCCAGCGTGCGGCGGCAAAGACCCGCGTGAGCCGCGACATCATCCACGCTCATCACGCGGGCGGGATTTTCGCGAATGTAGCGGAGCGCCTTCACCAGCGCCTCGTCATCGAGCGCAAAGGTTTCGGTGGATTGGCGGACAACCACTCCCAGCGGCGAGATCAGCGTATCCTTGGGGCGCGGGTCCTTCGGATTCGCCATCAAGAAATCGAGATATTGGGCGGCGCGGAAACCCACCTCCTCGGCTGCGGGATTCACGGCGGAAATCGGCACCGGAGCCACTTTGCAAAAAAGATCATCTTCCGATCCGCTCATGACGGAAACCTCCTCCGGCACCTTCAGCTTGGCATGGGCGCATGCATACAGCACCTCGCGGGCGCAGCTGGTGTTCCATGTCAGAATGGCCACGGGCTTCGGTAGCGCGGAAAGCCAGGCGGCCAGATCATTGATATCCGCCTTCCATTCCAGCTCGGCTGCTCCGCCATGGTTGGGCGCTTCAAAAACGCGACAATCCCACCCCGCCTCGGCGATCTTCTTGCAGAACGCCAGCTGGTGCTCCTCCACATATTTCAGACTCAACAGGCTGAAGTAGGCGAACTGCCGGAAGCCCGTGCCCAAAAAATGATCCGCTGCCATTTCCGCCGCCTCAGGCAGGTTGGTGATGATCCGCGGAAAAGCCCTGCCGGGAAGCCGGATGCCCGATACATTCACCACCGGCAAACCCAGCTCATGTAATTGGGCGGAAAGCTCAGGAAATCCAACCCGGGCGATCACCCCATCGCCTTTCCAGCCGGGTGGCAGCCAGCGCCGCTGATCGACACCGCGCGGCTCCACAAATAATTGCCAATTCGAATACTCCTGCTGGTAGCGATGCACCCCTTCGATGATGCGCCGCCCCCAACTGGTGGAGGTGTCCACCAGCAGCGCGACCTTGGAGGGCACCCCATCTTGCCTTGATTTGATTTTTAGCGGCATACGTGTTTTCGAAGATATAATGCGCTTTTATGTATGGCGGGCAAGCAAAGACTCGAACAGTGTTTGAGACAAAGTGGAAAGCCCTTCCACCTCCCGACACCGCAGAACCGATCATTCGCAAACAGCCATGTCAAAAAAAACCTCTCGCCACCCACCGCAAGCAAGCGACCGCCTGTCACGATCAAGCATGATCCTCCTCGCATTGCTCGGCTGTTCCTCCCTCACCTGCGCTGCGGAGGAAGCAAATCTCGCGAAAGGAGCCAAGATCACTTCCAGCAGCGCCCGGCCCGGCAATCCCGCCGCGGCCGTCGCCGATGGCTTGGCGGCGGACGATTCACGCTGGTTGGCCACGCAGGAAGACCCGGCACCCTGGGTCGAAATGACCTTTCCCAAGCCGGCTATAATCGGCGTGGTCGATGTGTTCTCCGGTTGGGAAAAAGAGCCCGGCCTTGATGGCTTCGATCTCACCTTCGAGGTGGATGGGAAACCTGTCAGCACTCCCCATGGCAAAGTGCGCGGCCTCACGGAAAATGCCAAGCGCGTCGAAGTGGGACTGGAAAACGTCACCAAGATGCGCCTGACCTTGGCCAAGCCCGGCCCCGCGCGTATCCGTGAAATCGCGATCTATGAGGATAAGGTAACAACCCTCGGCAGCGGCCTGAAAGGCCTGACGCTACCGATCTCCACCGTGGATCGGTCGATCCACCAGATCGCCGTGAACCAGGTGGGCTACGAAACCCTCAAACCCAAACGTTTCACCGCACCCCTCTCACCCGATGGCACGGAGTTCTCCCTGCGTGCGGCGAACGCTCCGGCGGTTTTTTTCAGCGGAAAAATCCAAGGCGGTATCGGCAACTTCAGCGCATTCCGGCCCAAGGAATCCGCCACCCGCTATGTGATCGAAGTGCGCGGCGGCTCCCTAAAGGATGGCATCAGCGACCCATTCCTGATCCGACCGAACCTTTATCAAGAACAGTTCTGGCAAGCCGCCGCGGATTTTCTCATCGATTCCCGCTCCGCCGTCGGCACGCATCCCAGCGCCTACGGCGGCAGCTCATGGCGCGATGGCACTTACTACGATGCCATGATTCCATCCCTGGTTTTGTTCTATCTCGCGGATCCCAAACGGGCTGAAGCCATGCCCAAACAGATCGACTGGGCTGCCGATAAAAAACGGGTAAGCGCACCTGATTTCAAATTCAACGGCAAGGATCCCGGAGCCAAGGGATTCATGAAACCTGTGCTGGCTTACTATGAGCTCGAAGCCCCCGCCGCCGATGCGCCGGACGTGGTGAAAATGATCCATTGGGGCGCGGGATTTTACCTCGTGAATCCCCAAACCCACGATCCTTCCAAGGATCCGGACAAGGCGAAGATCCATGCGCAAACCGTAGAGCAGGTCGCCTACGTCGTTTGGGCATGGCCGGCGCTCAAGCAATGGCTCCCGGAATCGTTCTATCAGAAATGCCGCGATTTCTGTTTCGCAAACTGGACGCCATCCCTCGGCATCAGCCCGTGGTGGGAGCCGAAAACTTACCTGAAACCGGAAGACCTGGCCGAAGGCAACCCAATGGGCGGCCTGCTGCATCCCTATAAAGGCCGCCACGCGCCGGGACACTCCATCGTCCCTAACTTGCTCATGCACGAGGTCGCCAAGCGCGAAAAACGTGACGATGCGAAGCTCTATCTCGATGCCGCCGTGATGCAGGCCGAATGGTGTGTGAAAAATCTCGATTGGAACGATCCCCGCACCACCAAAGGCCATCGGATGAGCGAGCACCGCACGATCCCCAACCTCGTATGGATGTTGCAGAAATACCCGGAACAAGCACCCGCAGGGCTGAAGGAAAAAATCAACGCATGGGCGGATGTCGTCCTGAGCCGATCCGAAAACATGTGGGACTACCGCCGTTACGACATGCAGGATCACTGGTCGGTGCCGAAGCTCAACGATGTCGGCAACCTGCTCTCGTTTCCAGCCTGCGCCACCGCCGCGAGCTGGGTTATGGATGATCCGGCGAAAAAAGCCCGCTTGGAGGAGATCTCCTCCGCCACCATCGATCACGTCTTCGGCCGCAACCCCCGCCTGGCCGCCGCCCCGGCCGATCCTTCGATGGGTTTCCCTGAAGTCGAACGCGGCTGGCCGGTGCATTACAAAAAGGACGTTTGCGCCCGCCTCGAACTCTGCCGCGGCTCCATTTCCTCCGCCCCCGGCAGCGAGATGTTTCCTTTCCAGCCCGAAGGCTCCGCTCGACACCCGGAAGGCTGGGTGAACTATGGAGCGGCTTGGTGCATCAGCCTTTCCTACCTGAAATTTGATGATTCGAAAACAACCCCTGCCCCATAATATATGAAAATCAAAGGAATGCGTTGGTGGATCGTGGTGCTGGTGTTTCTAGCCGCGGTTCTCAATTACGTGGATCGCCAGACCCTGTCCGCCCTGGCTCCGACCATTCAGGCGGATCTCGGGCTCGATGACCGGGACTACGCCAACATCGTCAATATTTTCCTCGTCGCCTACACCATCGCTTACCTCGTGGCAGGCAAGCTCGTGGATCGCATGGGCACGCGGAACAGCACGCTTCTGTTTGTGCTCTGGTGGTCGATGGCAAACGTCGTCACCGCATGGGCGCAGGGCATGAAGTCGATGAGCACCATGCGCTTCACACTCGGCCTCGGTGAGGCCGGCATCTGGCCTGCGGCTTCGAAGATTGTTTCCGAATGGTTTCCTTCCCGTGAGCGCGCTCTGGCGATCGGTTTCTACACCATGGGCGCGACGATCGGCGCCACCCTCGCGCCCTACATCGTCATCCCTCTGGCTCAGTATGACTACGCCGCCAAATTGCCGTGGGTAAATTCCCTATTCGGTCACGGCACCGGCTGGCGCATGGCGTTCCTCCTCACCGGCCTCGCCGGATTTGTTTGGGTCATCCCGTGGCTTCTGCTTTACCGCAAACCGCGTGAGAGCCGGTTCGTATCACAGGAGGAGCTGGATCTCATCGAGGACGGAGGCAAGGACATGGCCGAGGCCAATGAAAAAGCATGGACCTGGGGAAAAGTGCTGAGTTTCAAACCGCTGTGGCTGCTGCTTTTCGCCCGCTTGCTCACCGACCCCGTGTGGTATTTCTACCAGTTCTGGTTCGCGAAGTACCTGAACACCGGCCGTGGCATCCCCCAATCAGAGCTCACGATCACCTGGGTCGTTTACGCTGCCGCAGGTGTCGGCTCACTGGCCGGCGGATGGTTTTCCGGCCTCCTCATCAAGCGCGGAGTGCCTCCTGTGAAAGCGCGCATGATGGTGATGCTCGGCTGCGCCTGCCTGATGCCGGTGTCTCCCTTGATCTCCAGCGTGAGCGGCTTGCCAATGGCGATGGTGTTCACCGGGATCGCGGTGTTCTCGGCGCTTTCATGGTTGATCAACATCAGCGCGATCATCGTGGATGTCTCGCCCAAGCACTCGCTCGGCACCATCTTCAGCGTTGTGGCGGCGGGAAGCACCATCGGCGGCATCATCATGAATATGATCGTCGCCGCCATGGTCTCCGGCCCATCGACAAAGGCGGCTGGATTTCTTGACATAGGTTTCCAGAAACTCATGGGCCCCTTGCTGGAAATGGTCACCGGAAAAGGATACAGCCCGTGGTTCCTCGCGATGGCCTTCCTCCACCCGGTCGCGCTGGTTTTCCTCTGGCTGGGCGGTATCAATCGCAATCCAAAAACCGCCCCCGCAGCACCTTAAATCCCCGGGCAAGCCACCATGATCCCACGTAAAAGCACCCCTATCAAACTCACGGTCTCGGCTGTTGCCGCCGTGTTGTTGGCGGTTGCTCCGTCCCATGGTGGCCAGCGCGAGAGCATCCGGCCCGGCGCGCCATGGCCGGATACGGAAGGGGCTCACATCAATGCCCACGGCTTCGGCATCGTGAAACTTGAGGGCACTTATTACTGGTATGGCTCCCAGAAAATACCGGGCAAAACCGAATCGGAAAAAAACGAGGCGGGGGTGAGCTGTTACACCAGCTCCGATTTGTTGAACTGGAAGAACGAGGGCTTGGTTTTTTCCGTCGGCGCGGAAGGGCAGCACGAGGAAGTCGCCAAGGCCGGCATCCTGGATCGACCCAAGGTTTTCTTCAACGCATCGACGAAAAAATACGTGATGCATTTCAAGCTCTACCCGCCGCATGCCGCAGGCGGGACGAAGGGCACGGATGTCGCCTACGTCGGCACCGCGAGTGCGTCGAAGCCACTCGGGCCGTTCAAATATGAGGGGAAATACACGGGAGGCGGCAGCCCGAACGGCACGGGGGATTTCGGCATTTACGAGGACGAAGTGGGCACCTTCTGGCACATCGCCGTGCGCAAACCGGACAAGAATCTCGTTTGCGGAAAACTCTCCAAAGACGGCCTCCGCCCGGCGGGCGATTACACCGTGATGGAGGGTGTCACGCGCGCCACAGAAGCGCCCGTCGTTTTCCGGCGTGCCGGGAAAATCTACCTTTTCGCATCCGGCAGCACCGGTTGGAATCCGAATCCCACCCGCATGTTTGTCGCGGATCGCCTCACCGGCCCTTACGAATCGCTCGGCAATCCGTGCCAGGGAATGAACCCGCACAACAAGCTCGGCCCGGAGAAATCCTTCGGCGGGCAGAGCACTTTCATAATGCCCGTCCCCGGCAAGGAAAACGCATGGATCGCGATGTTCGACATCTGGAAGCCGAATGAACCCGTCAACGCGGGCTACATCTGGCTGCCCTTGGTTTTCGAAAATGAGAAACCTGTCATTCGCTGGCAGGACGAATGGGCTCCGTAAACCGCCGACTCGCACTGAATTTTTTCCAACCATCTAGCAAAAAAAAACACCATGATCATCGAATCCGCTGCTGATCGCCGCGAGCTGAAAACCACCACCCTGGAAGCCGACCTCGTGGTCGTCGGCGGTGGACTCTCGGGAACCTGCTGCGCCATTTCCGCCGCTCGCGAGGGATTGAAGGTAGTTCTTGTCCAGGATCGCCCCGTCCTTGGCGGCAACGCCTCCAGCGAAGTCCGTCTCTGGGTGCTCGGTGCGACCTCGCACATGGGAAACAACAACCGCTGGTCTCGCGAAGGCGGCATCATCAACGAGATCATGGAGGAAAACCTCTATCGCAACCGCCAGGGCAACGCGATGATCTACGATACGATCTTGTTAGAAAAATGTGTGCTTGAGAAAAATCTCACACTGCTCCTCAACACCGCCGCCTTCGATGTGGAGAAAAGCGATGCCGACACGATCTCCGCCGTTCACGCATTCTGCTCGCAGAACTCCACACGCTACCTCCTCAAGGCTCCCCTTTTCTGCGATGCCTCCGGCGATGGCATCCTCGGCTTCATGTCCGGCGCCGCGTTTCGCATGGGTGCGGAGACCAAGGAGGAATTCGGCGAAGGCTTCGCGCCCGATGCCGCCTACGGCCAGCTGTTAGGCCACTCGATGTATTTCTACAGCAAGGACATCGGCACGCCCGTCAAGTTCGTGCCGCCAAGCTGGGCGCTCGATGACATCACGAAAATCCCGCGCTACCGCCAGTTCAACACCAACATGCAGGGCTGCAATTTCTGGTGGCTCGAATACGGCGGCCGCATGGATACCGTCCATCAGACCGAGGACATCAAATGGGAACTCTGGAAAGTCATCTACGGCGTGTGGAACTATTTCAAGAACTCCGGGAAATTCCCCGAAGCCGAAACCATGCAGCTCGAATGGGTCGGCACCATCCCCGGCAAGCGCGAAAGCCGCCGCTTCGAGGGCGACTACTGGATCAGGCAACAGGATCTCGTCGAACAGAAACCCTTCGATGACGTCTTCGTCCACGGCGGCTGGGCCGTCGATCTCCACCCCGCCGATGGCATTTACTCGGAGAAAAGCGGCTGCACCCAGTGGCATTCCAAAGGCGTTTACGGCATTCCCTACCGCTGCCATTACAGCAAAAACATCACCAACCTCTTCCTCGCTGGTCGCATCATCAGCGCCACCCACGTCGCGTTCGGATCCACCCGCGTCATGGCCACCTGCGCAGCCGGTGGTCAGGCCGTGGGCGTCGCTGCCGCGCTTTGCAAGGAACTCGGACTGAAACCCCGCGCCCTCTCCAGCGGCGAGGGTTTGCGCGAACTCCAGCTCCGTCTCGACCGCAGCGGCCAGTACCTTCCCGACCGCGAAGTCATCGACCCTACCGACCTCACGGCCACCGCCACCGTCACCGCCAGCTCGGAGCTGAAACTCAGCGAAATACCTGCGAACAACGAGTGGATCAAGCTCGAAAGCGGTTGGGCCATGCTCCTCCCGCTCGTTCCCGGCGCATGCCCCGCCTTCGGCTTCCTATGCAACGCGGAAGCCCCCACCAAGCTCCGCGTCGAACTCCGTCGTTCTAACAAGGCCGCCAATTTCACCCCCGACGAAACCCTCGAAGTCCTCGAACTCGATCTCCCGGCCGGTGCGTCCAACCCGCAGATCCGTTTCACCCAATTGATCGACCGCGCCGGCTATCACTTCGTGCAGTTGTGCGAAAACCCGGCCATCAGCGTCCGCCAAAGCGACCAGCGCCTCACCGGCATCATCGCCGTCACCAGCGCCTGCAACCGGCAAGTCGCCACCTCAAACCTGCAATCCCCGCCCGACGGCATCGGCATCGACACCTTCGAGTTCTGGCTCCCGAAACGCCGCCCCGCAGGCCACAACCTCGCCCTCACCATCGAGCCGCCGCTTGCCGGTTTCTCGCCGAACGAAGTCACCCACGGCTCCGCGCGTCCCACCACCGCCCCGAACGCCTGGGTCGCCGATCCCGCGGACGCCACGCCGGAGCTTCACCTCACCTGGGCAAAGCCTGTCAGCATCAGCCGCCTCACCATTGAGTTCGATCCTGACTGGGATCACGCCATGGAAAGCGTGCTCATGACGCATCCCGAGGAAACCGTGCCCTTCCTCGTGAAAGACTTCGATCTCCTCGATGAAGCCGGAAACATTCTTTCCGAAATCCGCGGCAACCACTCCGCCCGCTTCTTGCATACCTTCGAGACCTGCCTCCAGACGACGAAGCTCACGCTCCGCATCCACGCCACACACGGCACCCCCGCAGCGGTGTTCCGGGTGCGGGTGTTTGGGTGATAAAATCCAAACCACAATCCCACACACCGCCTGGATCCCCAGTCATGAAACACAGCCGCCCCATGTGTGAATCACGCACCTGCCTGGTTTCTCCCATGCTTTGCCTGCTGGGAGTCGTGCCTTTCCTCACGGCTTATGCGGATGTGAAGATGCCCGCGTTGTTTTCCGATCACATGGTCTTACAGCGCGAGATGGTCGTGCCCGTGTGGGGCTGGGCCGATGCCGGGGAAGCCGTCACCGTGACCATCGCAGGCCAGAGCAAATCGGCCAAGGCGAATGCCGACGGCAAGTGGAACGTGAAGCTGGATAAGCTCGAACCCGGCGGCCCATTCACGATGGTGGTCAAAGGCAACAACACCCTCACGATCCAGGACGTCCTCGTGGGCGAGGTGTGGCTCGCTTCCGGCCAATCGAACATGGCGATGCCCGTGGGCGGCAGCAAAAACGCCAAAAGCGAAATCGCTGCCGCGAACTTCCCCAGCATCCGCACTTTCCTCGTCCCCAGGATCCCGGCGGAAACTCCGCAACAAGACTGCGGAGGAAAATGGGTAATTTGCAGCCCACAAACGGCCTCACTGTTTCCCGCCGCCGCCTACTTTTTCGGGCGCGAACTGCACCAGTCCCTGAAAACTCCGGTCGGCCTGATCAACTCATCCTATGGTGGAACCGCCATCGAGGCGTGGACAAGCATGCCGGTGCAGGAAGGCAAAAAGGAATTGGAACCGGTCTTGAAGCTCTGGCAGCAAAAACTCAGCAAGCCCTACGATCCCGAGGCTGCCCACAAGCAATACGAAAAGCAGCTGGCCGCCTGGAAGATCGCCGATGCCAAGCGCGTCGCCGAGGGCAAGCCCACCGGTTATCCGCCGCAGCCGCCCGTCCATCCGAGCAAGCACCAGAACCATCCAGCGAACCTGTTCAACGGGATGATCGCCCCGCTGATTCCTTATGCGATCCGCGGTGGCATCTGGTATCAGGGAGAGAACAGTTGTGTTCCGACTCATTCGAAGCTCTACGACAAACAGCTGCTCCTGATGATCTCCGACTGGCGCACGCGCTGGGGACAAGGCGACTTCCCCTTCGCATGGGTGCAACTGCCATTCTACAAGCCGCAAACGCAGGAGCCGAACCCCGCCAGCCAATGGGCGAACGTGCGCGAAGGCATGCTGCGTTCCCTTTCCGTCCCGAACAGCGGCATGGCCATCACGATTGATACCGGGGATGCCAACAACATTCATCCCACAAACAAACAACCTGTGGGACAGCGGCTCGCGCTCTGGGCGAAGGCGAAGGTCTATGGGGAGAAAATCCCTTACTCCGGGCCCTTGCCCGCTGGACACAAGATCGAGGGAGGCAAGGTAATCCTGTCCTTTCATTACACCGATGGCGGCCTCAAGGCGAAAGGCGGGGAGCTGAAGGGATTCACCATCGCCGACGCGGACAAGAAGTGGCATTGGGCGAGTGCCCGCATCGAAGGAGAGACGGTGGTGGTTTCATCTCCCGAAGTGACGGCCCCTGCGGCCGTGCGCTACGGATGGGCGGATCATCCGACTTGCAACCTCTTCAACGGCGCGAATCTGCCCGCCTCGCCGTTCCGAACCGACGCTTGGTGATCGGCTTCGCGGTCGCTGCGTTACGAAACGCGATCCGTTCGTTTGAAATCCACCCGCAGCTTGATCAGGCCGAGCAACACGGATAGCCCGCACACGAAGCCACCAACCCCCGCGCCGATGAAAAGCCCCCAGATCATCCCGACAGAGAAGGCATAGCGCGCGACGCTGACATCCTCCTTCAGCGAGAAAAGCCCCGACACGAATTCCGGCGAAACAACCGCCACCAGCATCGCGAACAGTCCGCCGAGAATCGCCGAGAGGAGAGCGCCACCGAGCACGACGCCGAAGAGTTGGATCGCTGTCTTGACCATGTGCGAAGGCTAAGGAGCCGCAGAACCGCTGTAAAGTGCTTGATTTTTTGATATGATTCAATTTGACCAAATTGAACGAAACAACCAAAGTGAACCCATGAAAAACGTGTCCGCTTCCGTTGCCAAAACGCGCTTTGGAGCCCTGCTCGACCAGGCGCAGGTCGAACCCGTGACCATCGAAAAGCAGGGGCGCCCCGTTGCGGTCATGGTATCGTTCCGAACCTACACCGAGCAACTCAAGTCATCCCCCTCCGAAGCGGAAAAGAAGAAGGCTCTGCGGTTTCTGGAAAAATGGTCGAAGCGTCCGGCATTGGCCGGGCAGCCTTCTTCCTTGGATGACGACCCCAAGGCGCAGGCGATCTGGGAAAAGTACACCCGCGCCCAATGAACCTCTTTTTCGATACGAACATCCTCCTCGATGTCGCACTGAGGAGAGAGCCGCATTTTTCCGCATCCGAAACCGTTCTCAGGGACGCCATCGAAAACCATTCCTGCCACATCTCATGGCACACCGTCTCAAATCTTTCCTACATCCTCGGGAAACTTGAGGGTGCCGAAGCAGCCCATCTCTTCATCCGCAACATCACATCCGTCTGCCGGATCGCTCCCGTCCAGCATTCCGATCTTGAAATCGCCTTCCAATACGACCACGGCGATTTTGAGGACGCCATGCAGATCGCTTCCGCCCTCGCCTGCGATGCCGAACTCATCGTCACGCGTGACCCCGCAGGCTTTTCGAAATCACCGATCCCTCTCAGCAATCCGCAGTCCCAAAGCGCAGGATAGCGCAGGCATCCACACGTCACAAGGTGATCCAAAACCGCTAATTTCACCTCATGCCAAACGTTGCCGATGTCATTGAGCGCGCGCTCGCCCTACCCTTGGTTGACCGCTCGTATATCGCCTCCAAGCTCATTGAGAGTCTGGAAAAAGAGGAACTCAGCAGCGAGGCGGTGGCCGAATATGACCAGCGTGTGGCCAAGTGGAAAACCGGGGAAAGCCCGTCCTCCAGCAGTCAGGAACTTGACGCCAAGGTTCAGACGATCCTGAACGCATGACCATCCATCACCTTCTCGAAGCCGAGGAGTCTATTCATTACTCCTCTTCTTTTGGTCTCGTTTTCATGTAGCTCAAATCGAGATTGATCCCAAGTAGCTTTCCGACCGCCGATTCATCAGTGAGCTCGAGAACTGTTCCCTCTCCAAACAATGACTCGAATTCTTTGTCGTCATTCATCTCGCTTCTCATTGCTTCCAAATCCGTCTCATTGATCGTGGCAATGTACTGGAAATCGAACTTAGTTCCACAATCTGCCGCGATCCGAAAAACCTCGGCACGCTGACGCGGATCGATCCCTGGGAAAAGGCGATTGTCATGGGCAAGGAAACGCATCGCGTGATTCTTCTGCAAGCTCATCACCGTCATATCGAAACAGAAAATTTTGGTTTCACTCACACCATCCGAGGCGTCGGCCTCGATGCGCGCATCGATATCGAAACGGATCAAATTTTGCCCCTCGTTATTACGGATTAATAGACCGCTCTCCTTACCTGGCCAAATACGTTGCGCCATGTCGTGAAAAATATCCAGTACTTCGTCGATGTACTCCGTACTAGCTTCAAGAGCCTCGCTCGCTCTGATATTCTCCTCCTGCATCTCAAGTTTGCACTTTTGAGTCCTCTCTTTTCTTTGCTTATCCAGCTCTTCGAATTCGGTTAGCTTCTCTGCCTGGCGTTCAGCCACGTTCAGGGTATTCACTAGTGCCTGATATTCGACGAGTTCCCCGTGAGAGCCGAGAAATTGAAAGTAGCTGTCCTTCTCTTCGTCCAACGCCTTGATTTGCGTCTCCACTGATTTTTGCTCCCTTTGAATTCGATGTTTTTCTGCGGTGAGTCGTTGGACGCGGGTTCGGATTAGTTCAGCGTGAAACGCGGTGACCTCCTCAAGCCTTTTAACAACTAAATCAGGCAACTCCCTCCCTAACGACTCGTAGGTTTTAGCGACGACGTTTCCATCCAAATCAGGCTGAGTTTTAAGAGACTGCTCGATATTGGAGAGAACATTCACAAGACGATGGAGCTTGTCCGTCGCCTTTTTCCACTGCCGTTTGGTGGCTTGTGCCTGTTGTCGAATGTCTTCGTAATTCTCGGCAACCTTGAAATTTTCTACCTTCCCGCGTAAGTCCACGATTTCACTCTTCAAAGCTTTGAGCTTCAATCGAACGTCTTTTTCTCCAGTCATGTATTCACGAAGAAAGCCTTCCTTGCTGAAACTCTTCTGCAACGAACTGAGCTTATCCAACTCTTCTTTGAGTTCTCTTTTGCGCTCCACCAGCTCGATATCCAGCCCCAAAAGATAGGCCATCCGGAGGAGGTAAGTTTTGGAATTCTCCTGCTGATTGACTTTTTCAAAGGAGACATAAGCCCCCTTACCTTGGCGGACGAAAAGACCGATCAAAGCGCGGAAAGTGAGATACTTTACTTTTTCATCAATTAGAAAAACCTGGGATAAAAGGAGCTTGTTGTAGTTCTCTAAAGTGATGGGAACCCCGTTCAAAGAAACGGTGTCCTGCTTAACGGTCTTTCGGATAACTGTTTTCTCTTCACCCTCAAGCTCGAATTTAAGCGAAAATTCCCAGTCAGGAAGATTTTCCTCAAGCTCGGGGTTCTCTTTCGCGCCCAAGCAAAAATCTATCAGATAGAGGAGAAGCGATTTCCCCACGCCGTTCGTGCTGTGCTTACGATCATGGTCATCGGGGTTCGCCTTTTTCCCAACGATTAGGGAAATCCCGGAACGGTTGAAAGAAACAGTCCGAAAACTATCGTGATTCGCGGATAATTCGATCAGGCGCATAGATGCAACCTCCCTTCTTCATCGAGTTCGACAAATCCCATTGCGAAAAGACCATCAATCGCAAGAACCAAGCTATCGAAGGTGACCGTTCCATTAACCTTCTCACGAATACTATCTTTTTGGCGCAAGGAAGACCAAATCGAATCGATATTGCGTGACCCCCCTTTGATGATCTCCAGCACAAGCGCACCGATTCCCAAGAGCGATTCGGAAATCCGCACATGCTTTTCTGGTAGAATTTCAATGACTTGGTTCATAGGCTGGGATCTTCAAAAACGTCACATTTCTCGAAATAGTAGGAGATGAGGGAAACGACGGCGGCGTTGACTGCCATTTTTTCCTGTGGGCTAATCTGCTTCATTAAGGCGAAAAATACAAGGTCACCTTGGGAGCCGGCTTCTGAAAGAGGAGCGTCCTCTAAACCCTGTTTTTCTCGCAAATAAATGGCGCGGAGCCGATCCCGAACATCTTTCCTAGTGAAATCGTTGGGAACCCGCTCAAAATAGTCCTCTATGAAACCTTGCTGAAAGCCACCGAATTGCAGCAGTTGACCCACGTTATCCGAAAGCCCGTTGAACTGGATCTTGTTCGAGAAGTCAGGAACCTTTCCCAGGTTTGAGGGGAGCGACAAAGATGGGCTTTCCATCAAATGCCGAAGCAGATCGGAAAGTTCCACGAATTCAAAGCCCTCCAAATCGTCAGGTTCTGGAATTGAAATAATGCCGAGTAGATCGAATTTGTCTTGGTCGGTTAGTTCCCAAAAAGCTCTCTCCAAATGCTGGGCGTAAAAAGGGCTGGCGTCCTCCAAGGCGTGATTCTTTTGGATCGTCGCCAACGCTTTTTCAATGTCAGGATATGCACCCTTTTCCTTGTCGTTGAAAACAAAGCGATAGCGCCGTATCTCAAAGGTTGGTTTCCACTTCGTTACCAACTTTCCAAAATCAGCTTCCGCCTTTTGCTCCGCCTTCGTGACTTTATACTGTGGCTCTTCGGGCGCGTAGATTTGGTAGAAGAGTCCTTCGCTGGCGATGAAGCCATCATTCCCACCATCCCCCTTGGTTCCTTGCGGTTTGACTGTCCGAAATTCAGGATTGGATTTCTTCATCAGCTCGATAAAAAAATCCTGGAAAGCGGCTCCATCAGATTTGTGAATTTTAAGAAGCAACAAAGAACGCAGGTAACTTCTCTGGATGGCCGTCAACATTATGCGCAGCTTATAATTTGTGTTGGTTTGGTCTATCCTGGATTTTCAGCCTACAGGCTCTCTGGAGAAGTCTGCGGTTCTTCCTTGCCTACAATCCCTTATCCGTCACTGCGCCCTCGCTGGCACTGGTAACGAGCTTCGCGTATTTCGCGAGGACTCCGTATTTGTAACGGGGTTCCGGCTGTTTCCACTTGGCTTTGCGGGCGGCGATTTCCTCATCGGAGAGGTTTACGCTGATGCGGTTTTC
>JAYTOE010000160.1:0-20789 GCA_043747935.1 Akkermansiaceae bacterium | reverse complement strand
GATAGGGCGCGAACCAATCCTTCAGCGGCAGCTTACGCCACCTTTACTCTTGCGAGACTATGGGGTATTAATCCAAGTTTCCCTGGGCTATTCCCCACTGAAGGGCATGTAATTCACGTGTTACTCACCCGTGCGCCACTAAACCATTCGAGTATTACTACCAAAATGATTCCGTGCGACTTGCATGTCTTAAACACGCCGCCAGCGTTCGTTCTGAGCCAGAATCAAACTCTCCGTAAAAAATTCGGTTGGCGTATATCTGGAAACCCTTGCGGATCTCCGGGATATCGTATTCCAAATTGACCTTATCGGGACTTGCGTCCCGACGTACTGCGCGACATTTCGCGCAGCGCACAATTTAATCTTTTTCTTCATCTCAGCTTTCCGCGATGCTTTTGGCACCGATTATGCTGAGTCACACTGTCAAAGAGCTTGGTATGAGGGGACTAAAAAGCCGATCGGGTAATTGCTTACCGCGATCGACCGTCTGTCTCTCGCGCCGTCACTTGTCGTGGCGACGGGCAAACCCTAAACGCACCCGAGCGTATGGGTCAATCTGTTTTTAGCGTTATTTTGATTTTTTTTCGTCACGGCTGGGAATCCTTGCAACGACAAGGGATTGCTGGGATCCATATTCCGCGATCTAGAGGTGAATTGGGTGTATTGGATCAGATTGGCCGCACCTGGCGGGTGATTTTCCGGCCTCATCCGCCGCTCGGGGATGAAATGCGGCGCCAGCAGCCCATACGCGACTACTATATGCGTAGTAGTAGATCGCCCATTCTTTGAATATCTACTATGAATGCAGTAGTTTTACCCCTCGCATTACCGGGGTATTTGGCTACTCCGCAAGGTGACAGCCATGACTTGAACTCCCGGGAAAATGGAGCCAGCATACCTTCAACCAGAACAGCCATGCCAAGAATCGCCCTACTCCAAAGCAAGACCTTCTCTACGAAAGACGAATCCTTCGACCACCACGAAAGGCTGATCCGCAAGGCGGCTGCGGAGGGCGCGCGGATCGTCGCGACGCAGGAGCTTTTCCTGACGCCGTATTTCTGCACGGTGGAGGACACATCATTATTCGATCTCGCAGACCGTTTGCCGGGGCCGGTGACGGATCGGCTCGGAGCGCTTGCGGCGGAGCTGGGCGTAGTGATTGTTTCCTCGCTCTTCGAGCACCGCGGCCCGGGACTTTACCACAACACGGCGGCGATTCACGACGCGGACGGCAGGCTGCTCGGACTCTACCGCAAGTCCCACATTCCTCAGGATCCCGGTTTCGAGGAAAAATTCTATTTCACGCCCGGTGACAGCGGCTGGCCGGTGTGGGACACCGCTTTCGGTAAGATCGGCGTCCTTATCTGCTGGGATCAATGGTATCCCGAAGCGGCCCGCCTAATGGCGCTGGGAGGGGCGGAGCTGATCATTTACCCGACAGCCATCGGCTGGCTGCCCCAGGAGAAGGAAGCGCTCGGCGAGGCGCAGCATTGCGCATGGGAGACCGTACAAAGGGGGCACGCAGTGGCCAACGGCTGTTATGTGGCAGCGATCAACCGCGCGGGTACGCACGACGGCACCGAGTTCTGGGGGCAATCCTTCGTGGCGAATCCCTACGGTCAGATCGTGGCGAAGGCTTCCGTGGATGAGGAGGAGATCCTCCATCACGATGTGGACTTCAAGCAGGGGGAAGATTTCCGCAGGATCTGGCCGTTTTTCCGAGACCGCCGGATCGATGCATACGGAGAGATCACGCTGCGTTGGCGGGAAAAATGACGGCTTCAGGTGGGCTTGTATCCAAAAAAGTGCCGCGTCTTGATGAGTTCCGCTATCTCTTTGGGGACGCCGCTTTCCCAAGTCGGGTCGCTAACCGCGATCTTGGCGAGGACATCACGTGAGAAGATGCTCAGGAAATCGGGGTTGTAGTTATCGAGATCAACGAAGCTACCGCGATCGGCGAGATAGCCGTAGAGCTTCTCGAGTTCCGGAGCCACTTTCATGGAGTCCTTGGTGATGGTTTTGCCACTGGCACCGTCGAGGAGCGGATAAATGTAGAGTTTGAGGTCGTGTTTAAACAGGCGACCGAAGCTTTCCAGGATGCCGCCGGGCAGCGAGGTGTAATACTTCTCATCGAATAGTTCGATGAGCGAAGGCACGCCCATCACAATCCCGATCCGCTCCTTGGTGCGCCAGGAAAGGTAGGCGGCAAGCCGGTAATACTCGAAATAGTCCGAGATCAGGACGGTCAGCCCGCAGGCGGCGAGCAGATCGACGCGGGCGAGGAAATCTCTGCGGTCCACGTCCCTTCCGCCGGCCAACAGGTTGTGCATGGTGAGTTCGAAAATGGGCAACACCTCTTTGTCCGCAAGGGCAGGATCGCTGGTGAATTTTTTCAGCGCGCACTGAAGCATATCGAAGTTCACATGCGTTGGAGGGCGGAAACTGCCCCGTTCCACCAGAACTGCCTTCTTATAAAGCACATCGGAAGGCTGGAGAACCTCGCCGTTCGCGCCGAACATCGCCGCCCCGCTCAGGCCAAGCTGGACAAGCTTGAGAGCCATGAGGCGATTGTCCACGGCGCGGAACTCGATGCCCTCGAACTTGATCATGTCGATCTCCACCCGACCGGTGGTGAGCCTATCGAGGAGGCTTTCCACGAGGCTTTCGGGTTCGTGGTGGAGGAAAAATCCGCCGAAAAGAAGATTCACTCCGACAATGCCCAGCGCTTCCTGCTGGAGCGAGGCCTCCGCGTCGAGCATCCGGACGTGGATCATGATCTGGCTCGGCTCGTCGTGCGGCCGCGACTGGAATTTCAGCCCCATCCATCCATGGCATTCGTTGCCGCCTTGGAAAGAGCGCGCCACGACCGTGTCCGCGAATGCGAAAAACGCGGTGGTGTCACCCCGCTGGGTTTTGAGCCTCTCGATATTCAGCCCGAACTCGCGGTCGAGCATCGCCTGGCAGCGGGATTGGGAAACGTAGCGGTCGCCGCTGCCGTAGATCGCGTCGCTGACGATCATGTCATAAGCGGACATGCTTTTCGCGACGGTTCCGGCGGCACCGCCCACGCGGAAAAACCAGCGAACCACCTCCTGTCCGGCTCCGATCTCGGCGAAGCTTCCATACCATCGCGGATCGAGATTGATCTTTAGGGCTTTCTGGTGGGTATCGAGTTCCAAATCCTGCTGCATGTCGAAAGTGAGTTTGTCGCAGTCATCCCTAGCCGATTCAGTGCCGTTTTCCGGCATAAAAAAGCGGCGGATGGATTTTTTCCACCGCCGCCAAGTAGTTCTGAGGCCGATTACTTCGCGAAATCGGCGGCTTTCAGGCCTTTTTTGTGGGTATTGAAACCGTAGGCGGTGGGGGTGAAGCCTTCCGGGAGGGTGACATCGGCTTTTTCCGGAACCTCGATGCCCAGTCCCCAGAAAACCCCGTTCACCACCAGTCTGCGTAGGTCTTCGTTCACCAAATCGGTGGAGGAACCCATCGTTGTGGTCAGCACCTTGTTGGTGGTTCCCGCTGCGTTTTTTACCTCGCGCGTCCAAGCGACAGGCATGGCGGGCTCGTTCACCTTCTGCTCAGTTCCTGTGCGAGTATTCTTACTGTGATCGGCGGGCGGGCTGTCCTCTTTCATGTCTTTCAAGACGAGCCCGCGCAACAGGATCGTCGCGTCCTCCGGAGGCGCGGCCTCATAGACATCCGTGTCGCCGAAAACGCCTGCCACACCCTTGAGCAGCGGGTTTTTCTCCTGACCCGGCTCCAGCGCACCGCGGGTCGCCTCACCCTTGTGTTTGCCCCAGTGGCTGATCCATGTCTCGCCGAGAACCGTTCGCCCAAAGCCGCCGGACTCATGGTTCCATGACCATTCCGCCCACTTGCTGTCCTTGGGGAAATTGAAAACATGGGTGCTCGTCCGCAGCGCAACAAGCGGCACACCCCTCTCCACGGCCGCCTTGAACTTATCCATGGTCGGATCGTCCCACTGACGGAAACGCAGGGACATCACGAGGGCGTCGGCGGAATCGAGCGCCTCGGCACCGGAAAGGCTAGCGACGGCGGCGGGGTTGATCGTGCCGTCCTTATCCGCAGAGAAAAGCACCGTGGTATCGAAGCCGTGCTTTTCCGCAAGGATCCTCGCCATCAGCGGCATCGCCTCTTCGGAGCGGTATTCCTCATCGCCGGCGAGCAGAACCACGTGCTTGCCTTTGCCTGCTCCCTCGCCGCCGGTGAATTTCAGGAAACCGTCGCCCGCTTCGAGTTTCACCTCGGCCGATGCCGCGCCCATCGCAAGCCCGCAGGCCGCGCCGATCCAAAGTTTCGTATTCATCATGGGAAGGATACTTCCGCCGGATCATAAATCCCTCAACAAAATTGAGAGAAAACGCGAAGATGTCCACGGAGACAGTGCCACAACCCAGTCACCGCCAATAATCTGGCAGATGAAAGCCACCCCCATCGTTTTTCTTTGCGGTGCGCCAGACTCATTCTAGGCTACGCCAACGATGACTCCCGAACTCCAAGACCTCTTTGCTTTCCTCGCCTTTCCCAGCGTCTCCACCGATTCGAAACACAAGTCCGATGTCCGCGACTGCGCGAACTGGATCGTCGGAAAACTGTCCGCCGCCGGACTCGACACCCAGCTTCACGAGACCCCCGGCAACCCGATCGTGGTCGCGCGCAACGCCCACAAACCGGACAGAAAAACCGTCCTCATCTACGGCCACTACGATGTCCAGCCGGTCGATCCACTGAACCTCTGGGACTCCCCTCCCTTCACCCCGGAAATCCGTAACGGAAGAATCTGGGCGCGCGGCGCCACCGACAACAAAGGCCAGATGCTCGCCCACATCCTCGGCGTAGAGAAAACCCTAGCGGAAAAAGGCGAGCTGCCCGTGAACATCATCCTTCTTTTCGAAGGTGAGGAGGAAATCGGCTCCATGAACCTCGCGCCGTTCCTGAGGCAGCACCGCGATGAACTCCGCTGCGACATCATCGCGATCTCCGATACCGGAATGGTCGCCCCGAACACCGGAACCCTCGGCTACGGTCTGCGTGGCATCGCCTGCGCCGAGGTAAAAATCACCGGCCCGGCCCGCGACTTGCACTCCGGCCTTTTCGGCGGAGCTGTCGCCAACCCCGCCACCGCCGTGGCACGGCTTGTCGCCTCCCTCCATCTACCGGATGGCACGGTGGCCATCGATGGATTCTACGACGCGGTGCGCCCACTCGAAGCGTGGGAACGCGAGATGTGGGCGAAAGTCCCGGGCGTGTCGAATGCCGATTACCTGAACGTCACGGGCTCTCCCGCCCCCTTCGGCGAGCCCGGCTACAACTCCGCCGAGCGCGTCTTCGCCCGCCCCACCGCCGAGGTCAACGGCATCGGTGGCGGCTACCAGGGCGAGGGTTCCAAAACCGTCATCCCCGCCGAGGCCTTCGTGAAATTTTCCTTCCGCCTCGTGCCAGACCAAGACCCGAAAACCATCCTCCAACAGGTCAAATCCCACCTCGAAAAACATTGCCCGCCCGGCGTGAAACTAGAGATCGAGATCGGCCACGACGGCAAACCCTACGCCTGCGATCCGCATTCCGCTTTCGGCAAGGCCGCCCAGCGCGCCCTGAAACGCACCTTCCCAGGCGAGCCCATGCTCATCCGCGAAGGCGGCTCCATCCCCATCGTCCAGGCATTCCGCGACATCCTCGGAGTCGATACCCTCCTGCTCGGACTCGCCCTCTCCGACGCCCAGATCCACTCGCCCAACGAGAATTTCCCCATCGAAAACTTCGAAGCCGGGATCCGTCTCAACCAGGCACTCTTGGAGGAGTTGGCAGAGTAATCCGATTTTCCTTCTTGATCTGATTGATACCAAGTAATACCGTATTACCCATGATCACGATGACATTCAAAATCGAGGAACAGGAGGCGGCTGAAATCCGGAATTACGTGAAATCGCGTGGAATCACCGTATCCGAGTATCTCCGCGCCCGCGCAAGAGTTACGCCGCCCATTCCGCCACGCACGGTGAAGGCAAAGTATTCCGGAGCTCCCGTATTCGAAGGACACCCCAGCTACCTCCCCCTGACCAATGAGTCAGTCAAAGAGATGTTGGCCGATTTCCCATGAATTTTCTCCTCGATGTAAACGCCTTGGTGGCATGGGGATGGACGGATCATGTGCATCACCTGCGTGTGGATTTTTGGATGAAAGGCTTGCTTTCATCGCCACATGATCTGGCCGTCACCACATCCATAAGCGAGATCGGTTTCGTGCGGGTGTCTGTTTTGAGAAACCCGGGAGCTACAGATGTTGCGCTCGCAGCTCACAAGCTCGACGAGCTTCTCAAATTTGTGGGAAAGAAACACCGCTTCCTACCCGACGACCTCTCCTCCCGCCGCGATTTCCCCGCCTGGTGCACCAGCCCCAAACACACCACCGACGCCCACCTCCTCGCCCTCGCCGAAAAGCACGGCCTCCAGCTCGCCACCCTCGACACCGGTATCCCCGGAGCGTTCCTTATCCCATAACGCATGAGCTGGATTCGAATACGCCCCTCCGGACGCCCTAGACTACTGCCTGTCTTGGCACGAATCCTAAGCGAAGGCGGCTACTTCCCGCCCACGATTTCCTTGACCCTGCCGCTGATGGACTCCGCCCAAATGTCGTAGCCCTTGGGTGCGAGGTGCAGGAAATCGTGCATGACCTCCTTGCTGATCGTGCCGTCGGCTTCGAGGTATTTCGAGGTGATGTCCATGTATTCCACGTTTCCACCCACGAATTTCGAAATCAGTTCATTCACGGCCATTCTCTTTTCGCGACCCGGATTGGGTTTTTCGCCGGTCGGCAAAATGCTCATCAGGAGGATCTTGGCCTGAGGCTGTTTCGACTGGATCAGGTCGATGACCGCTTTGACTCCCGCCGCGGCTTGAGCCGGGTCGGGCTCTTTGCTCCACATGTTGTTGGTGCCGATCATCACGACAAACATCTTCGCCTTGTAGCCTTCCAAATCGCCGTTCTGCAAACGCCAGAGGACGTGTTGCGTTTGGTCGCCGCCGATCCCCATGTTCACCGCGCGATAGGAACTCCAATGTTGCTTCCAGTTTTCACTGTCCCTCCAACGCGCCGTGATCGAGTCACCAACGAAGGCCACATCGATCTCACCCTCCATCTTTTTGATGTCGGCATCGATCCTCTCACAGTTTCCGTTCCACCATTTCTCCCCGTTGGTATTGGCTGCGACAGGGGTGGTGCTTTCCAATTCTGCGGCAGGCGCGGCGAATCCGTTGATTGCCGTTAGTGCGATGACAGTGAGGAGAGTGTGGAATGGTTTCATATGGGCTTGGTGACAAATAATTGTGAGATGAAAGGAGGGACGGGGAAAGCAGAAAGAATGCGCCTTGAGGAAACAAGCCCCACGTCCTTCATTCGTTCCTTGGCGGTTCAATTTTCAGACTCTACCATCGCTCTGCACCTGCCAATCTCTCACTGATCACTTTTTTCTTCCCATGTCAGACACCCCAAAATCCGATTTCATCCGAGACATCATCACCGAAGACCTCGCCTCGGGGAAACACTCCACCACGATCACCCGTTTCCCCCCGGAGCCGAACGGCTATCTCCACCTCGGCCACGCGAAATCGATCTGCCTGAACTTCGGCATCGCCCAGGAGCATCCCGGCGCGAAATGCCACCTGCGCTTCGACGACACGAATCCTGAGAAAGAGGAAACCGAATACGTGGAGTCGATCAAAGCCGATGTGAAATGGCTCGGCTTCGATTGGGGGACGGATCTGTATTTCGCCAGCGATTACTTCGGGTTCTTCCACGACTGCGCCGTCCACCTGATCAAGAACGGCCTCGCCTACGTGGATGAGGAAAGCCCCGAGGAAATCAAACTCCATCGCGGCAACGTCCAGACACCCGGCACCCCGTCGAAATTCCGCGACCGTTCCGTCGAGGAAAACCTCGAATTGTTCGCCGCCATGCGTGACGGCAAATTTCAGGAGGGAGCCGCCGTCCTGCGCGCGAAGATCGGGCTGACCTCATCGAACATGAACATGCGCGATCCGGTGCTTTACCGCATCATGCACGCTCACCACCACAACACCGGCGACGCATGGTGCATCTACCCGATGTATGATTTCGCGCATCCGCTGGAAGACGCGCTCGAACACATCACCCATTCGCTCTGCACCCTTGAGTTCGAGAACCACCGCCCGCTCTACGACTGGTTCATCGAGAACTGCCCGGTTCCATCGAAACCGCGCCAGATCGAGTTCGCCCGGCTCAGCCTCACCTACACGATCATGAGCAAGCGCAAGCTGCTCCAACTCGTCAACGAAGGCCACGTCAGCGGCTGGGACGATCCGCGCCTGCCCACCATCTCCGGCATCCGCCGCCGCGGCTATCCCGCCGCCGCCATCCGCCATTTCTGCAAACGCGTCGGCATCACGAAATACAACGGCACCACCGATGTCGCCCTCCTCGAATATGACATCCGCGACCATCTCAACTCCTCCGCACCCCGCCGCATGGCCGTGCTTGAGCCGTTGAAAGTCGTCATCGAAAACTTCTCCGAAGAGCCAACGCCATGCTTGACGGTTTCCAACCACCCGCAGGACGAATCCTTCGGCGAGCGCGAAGTCTCCTTCTCCCCGGAAATTTTCATCGAACGCGAGGACTTCCAGGAAATCCCCGAGAAAAAGTATTTCCGCCTCGCCCCGGAAAAATACGTCCGCCTGCGCGGTGGCCCCATCATCCAATGCACCGGCTTCGAGAAAAACGCGGCGGGGGAAATCACCCAAGTTCGCGTGAAAATCCTGCCCGACACCACCGGCAAAGACTCGCCCGAAGGCGTTGTCTGCAAGGCCGCCATCCATTGGGTCGATGCCGCCTCGGCCGCCGACGCGGTAGTCCGCCTCTACGACCGCCTCTTCACCGTGGAGGATCCCGATGCGGCGGAGGGAGGTTTCCTATCCGTAATCAATCCGGATTCGGTGAAAACCGTGACCGCGAAAATCGAGGCCTCGCTGCTCCACGAAGCGCCCGGTTACTCCTGCCAGTTCGAGCGCAACGGCTATTTCATCACCGATTCGAAAGACCATGTCCCCGGCGCAAAAGCCGTCTTCAACCGCACGGTCGCCCTCAAGGATTCGTGGGCCAAGAGCAGATGACCCATGATCGCAATCATTGCGGCGGCTTTAGGATAAAACTCCGCAACAGGATGCACATAGCGATAGTTCCGGCGCTGAAATGACAACCTTAAGAACCATGGCCACAGAGGAAAACGACGATTGGTATTATGTTTCGACGGCAAATGAACGGCTCGGCCCTGTGTCGATCCGCGAACTCAGCTCATTGGCCGCGCGAGGAGCAATCACCTCGCAAACCTTCGTTTGGAAGCACGGCCAAACGGATTGGATTCCGGCAGAAAAAATCGCGGGCTTGCTCAACATCACGAAAACACTGGAAGCGGAGAGCCATCCATCGCCCGTCAGCAAACCCGCGCCCCTGCCCGCGCAGGAACTCAAGCCCCGCAAAGCTTCCTTCATTTTCCCGAGGCTCGTCGCCACATGCATGGTCGCCACCTTTCTCGGCGCGGTGGTATCCGCGATTTCATATAGTCTGGATCAGCCTGCATGGTTCGGAATCCTCGCCTTTCTTGCCATACTGCTTCTCGGAATTTTCTCTGCACAGGTCGCCTATCGCAAGGAACGTTACCAGCTCCAGGGAACCCGCCTAGTATGCCATCGTGGCGGCCTGTTCAGTGACGAGGCCACCGAATTCGAGATCCGCAACATCACCCATGTGAAGGTGAAGCTCCCATGGCTGCGTTACAAACTCTTCGGAGTCGGCCATGTCATCGTGGAAACCGCAGGCTGCTCAAAGCCCATGACTATGCGGGCGATCCGCGATCCAGAGGTCATCTACGCCGGGATGCGCGAGCGCATGAAATCGAACGGCTACGATCTTTCCCAGCGGGAGCTTCTCCACGAGGAAAAGCCGGCCTTCATCGGAGTCTTCGGAGAGTGCATAGGCCTCCTAGTCGGAGCGGCGTTCTTCTTCTTCGTTTTCATCGGAGGCATTCTCAGCGACGCGGAGATTTCCGTGGAAGGCGGAGCCTTGATGTCGGTATTCGGAGTCCTGTTCCTTGGCATCCTAACCTTCATCATCCTCCGCTTCTTCGACCTCATGAGGCGCACCTACCGGGTTTACAATGACATCGTCGTCTATGAGGAAGGCTTTCTCACCCGGCACAATGCCTTCATCCCTTACGAAAACATCGCGGATTCCAACACCAAACGCACCCTCATCGATCAGATCCTCGGTCTCTACGATGTCGTGATCAGTTGCCAGGGCAGCAGCTCGGAAATCAAATTCCGGCGGCTTAAGAACGGCATCCACCTCTCGGGTGCGATCGACCAGCTCGTTTCCTCCGCCGCCAAAAAGCCAAAACCCGGCAAGGCCATTTCCGATGAAAGCGCCGTGAAACCAAAGCGCCCGGCCAGGGTCGAACTCGAAACAGTTCCCGCCGAAAGCATGCAGATGGCCGAATACCGCATCCACGCCCTCCGCCTGCTCGTTCCCCAGATGCTATTACTCCCCTTGTTCCCGCTCTGGGTTCTTGCGATGCTGAAATCCCTCATCCTCATGTCCTCCACGCGCTACTTTGTGCGTGCCGGATCGCTCCGCCATTCTTACAAATTCCTCAGAGTCGATGAACGCGAGTTTTCCTATGACAAGATCACCGGAGTCGTGATCAGGAAAAACCTCTGGGACAAATGGTTCGGCACGATGACCCTGAAATTCTGGTCGATCGGTTCGGGCAAAGCCCTGGAATTCGCCCATGTCCATCGCAGTCAGGTGAATCTCCCCGCGCTGATGCGGCTGGTTGGAATCCCGCCCGCTTCACAGGAATCCTTTCAAGTGGAGGCGCGCTTCGGGCTTCTCACATGGTTGCGCGCGCAAATCGGTGTGGCCATCGCGATCGCGGTTGTTTCGGCCGGCGTCGTTGCGGCCGCGATCATGGCCGATGCGCCGATGATTTATCTCATCCTGTTGTCGCCCGCCCTCATCGTCATCGGCGGCCTTGTTTACTCGATGCTCTACTACCCCCGCCAGCGCCTGCGTTTCCACGAACACCACATCGAATCGGAACAGGGAGTCATCTCGAAGAGCTTCTACTACGTGCGCTACAAAAACGTCAAACGCATCACCGCAACCCGCTACCCGGGCGGCGAGGAAGGCAGCCTGAAAATCTACGTCGCCGGAGAAGAGCAGATTCAGGCGCAAGGGGCGCAAGCCAAAGGGCTGTCAGTCATGAAACAATGCTCCTTCACCTCCGGCATGCTTCCCGAGCCCGCAAAAACCGCCGCACTCCTCGACGACATCCTCTCCGGCAGGACATCCCCTTCCCCTTCAGCAACTCCCGCCGAACCATCCGAAATCATCGCGGAATCCCCCCGCTCCGTGGGCAGCGCCCTCGCCGCGTTGTTTCTCATCAGCATCCTGCTGTTCCCCTTGATCGTGCTGCTTCCCATCACCATTCCCCTCACCATCATCCGGGTGAAACACTGGCGATACCGCATCGAGGATTTCCGCATCGTCACCAACCACGGCGTCTTTTTCCGCAGCGAAACCAGCGTGCTCCTCGACCGCGTCGATAGCCTCCAACAAAGCCAAGGCCTGCTGAACAAAATCTTCCGAAACGGGAAAGTGACCATCATGACCGCCGGCAGCAGCAAACCGGATCTAGCCCTCATCGACTCACCCGCATACCTCCGACTCTATCAGGAAATCAGAGCGCGATCCGAGGACTGATTCACACCAACACCATCGCCAGTGCCGCCACCATCAGCGCCGCCCCGAGAAGCTGCCTCCAGCCCAGCGCCGATTTCGCCCGGCTCGTCACCGCCCACACGAAGAACACCGCCATCACGCCGCGTGTGCTGTAGGCGATGTTGCTCAGAGCAGGCTCCGCGTAGCGACTGAACGCGATGTTCACCAGCAACGCCTGCACTCCGAGTGTGAACCCGGCACCAAGCGTAGGTAGAGCCATCGCGCGCTCGCCAAGCATCATTTTCACATCCCGCCAGCGCGGGACGAGCATTCCCAGCGAGAGCACACCCGCCGTGATCATCATCAGGATCAGCCACCGCGCCGCGCCGCTCTCATGGCTTTTCCATCCGGTCAGGAAATCGTTCGTCCCGAAAAACACGCAGGCCAGCAGAGTCAGGCCGAGCGTCGCCCGGTTCGCCTTCCAGCGCTCCGCCGTGGCACCGGTGACCAGATAAACGGCGAATGCCGCCAGCAGCGATCCGCCGAACAAGCCCGCCCCCGCTTTCTCAAGCCCGACGCTCGCGGAAAGCGTCGCGACGATGAGAACCTTGAAACCCAACGCCGAGGAATGCACCACCAGATCCCCTTTCCTCACCGACTGCACGGAAAACCACTGCCCCCAGAAAAATAGGAAGCCGTTGAACACAGCCAGCGCGTCGTTGGCCTTGAATGCGACGCTGAAATCCGGCCTGAGATACGCGGCGAACACCGCCAGCGTAAGCAGGTTCGCGAAACCGAGAACCACGCTCATCCGCACCCCGTGCCGCGTCGCCCGCTGCACCATCGCCCCCAGCAACGGATGCAAGGCCGCGCCCAGCAAAGGCAATCCCACCGCTCCCGACCACGCATCCATCGCCACTCGCTAACCCGCCCCCGCCCGCCGGTCAAGGCCGTGGCTGGGTCTTGCATTCCAGGGTGCCTACACTAGGGATGAGAAGAATTCGAAACACGGATGAAAAAACAGAAATGATCATGACTCCCTGCCCCCTGTCTCCCCGCGTTTTCCCGCTTGGCGCATCAGCCGCCGACTGCCCATCCTCCCCGCATGAAAAACGACATCGAGCGCATCCTCGTGGATGAGGAAGTCATCGAAAGACGCCTGGATTCCATGGCAAAGGAGATCGAGCGTGATTTCCCGGCCGGCCCCATCGTCGTCATCATCCTGCTGAAAGGGGCTTTGGTGTTCGCCGCAGATCTCCTGCGCCGCATACCGCGCGAGCTGTCCATCGAGTGCCTCAACGTCGCAAGCTACCACGGCGGGCTGGAAAGCTCCGGCACCGTCGATTTCCTCGACCGGCATTTCCCCGAGGTGAAGGGCATGCACGTCCTGCTGCTCGATGACATTCTCGACACCGGCCGCACGCTCGCCGCTGTCGCAAAGCGCCTTCACCAAGAGGGAGCCGCCGCCGTCCACACCGGTGTGCTTCTCGCCAAGGACAAGGAACGCGCGGAGGAAGTCGAGGCCGACTACGTGGGATTCGAGATCGGGGACGAATTCGTCGTCGGCTACGGCCTCGATTACAAAGGGAAATACCGCAACCTCCCCTACGTCGGCGTGCTGAAACTTTCGGCCGCCACATGAAGCCGAGAAATTGGTCGGGACGGCCAGATTCGAACTGACGACATCCTGCTCCCAAAGCAGTAAATCATTTCGTAACTCATTGGTTATAAGTGACTTTTCACCACGTATTCCACACATGAAATTGACTTTTAAGGTGAATAAAATGAGCGTCTTTGCGGATGTTTTTGGAATCGACTGTTTCTCTTGCGGCTTTTCGGTTGTATAAATCGACATAGGCTCGCGCCTTCAGTGGAATGAGGGTATCCGCCAAACCCCTTGCCCGGAAACCCACACCCCGCTACAACGTCTGCTCGCCCATGCCACACCGCCTCCACATCCGGCCAGCCCGGAACTACGCGCCTACTTCCTCGCGGAGTCGCGTGCTGTATGCGGCATTGGGAGTCGCCGTGGTAGCAGCCGGGCTACTGTGGCGCTCCGGCCTCATTCACATGCCGCAGTGGCTGTCGAACTATGGCGGCGATGCCCTGTGGGCGATGATGGTATTCGTGGGCTTCGGATTCCTGTTGCCCCGAGCATCAACGTTACTGATTGCCCTGACGGCTCTCGCCTTCTCGTGGGGCATCGAGGTCTCGCAGCTTTACCACGCGCCGTGGATCGACACGATCCGCGCCACACTCCCGGGCAGGCTGGTGCTGGGCAATACCTTCAACTGGGCTGACCTTGTCGCTTACGCGCTGGGTATCGCGGTGGGGGCGTTGGCAGAGTGGCGACTGCGGGACTGAGGATCAACCGCCCTTCACTAGCCCCACCTTCCCCTTCACCCCCATCCGCTTGATCCTCATCTCTTCCTTGCTCGCCTCGGAGCGGCTGCCGATTTCCTTCCGATAGACGATATCAAGCGGCAGCCGTCCGCGCAGATATTTCGCCGCCTTCGGCCCTTGCGAAACGTGCTCACTAAAACGCCTCTCCACATCGGTTGCGATCCCGGTGTAGAGCGAGCCGTCGCCACAGCGGATGATATAGACCGACCAACAGGATTCGTTCATAACAGTCGAATTTTCAGCCCCATCTCATCCATGAAACGAAACCGCTGGAGAGAAAATCCGACCGGGCTGGAGCCGCTCGCCGCTCAGGCGAGGGACTATGCCCTGCACATGATGAAGACCACTGGCTCCGTGCCGCCCACCGTCATCGCCGATACGGCCGAGGGTTACGTCTTCTGCATGCCCACCTCCCTGACCGACGAGGACGCCAAGAACCGATTTGCGGAGGTCGCCCGCCTGTTCGCCATCGCCCACAGCGCGCGCTGCATGGTGATGATCGTGGAGGCGTGGGCGAAACTGCCGGACGCCAACGGCCATCTCGACACCTCGACACCGCCCTCCGAATCGCCCGACCGCCGGGAGATTGTCGCGCTGATGCTGGAGGATCATTCCCGCAAGGCCACCAGCTTGCTGCCCATCCTGCGCGATGCGGCAGGCGCATTCACCGAACTCGGCGATCCCGGTCCCTTGCAGTTCGGGGAGTCGGAAGGGCGCTTCTCCGGCCTCCTGCCGCGCCACAAGCCCAGTGCTCGTGAGGTTGCCCAAGCCCACGCCGCCCTGCTGGCCCTGCGCCTCGACATCGTGAACCGGGGATTCGATCCCACCATGAACTGATGACCATGCCCTCGGGAAAAAACGCCATCGTCGTGATGTTCAGCAGGGAGCAGGTGCGCTAGCGCAAGCTGAACCACTTCCTAAAAACCTTCGGCCCGGGCGCGTTGCCGGAAGGCGCGGAGCTGGCCGCGATGATGGGCAGCTTCCAGTTCCTGGTGGACGGCTGGAACGACGATCCCAACGAACTCTACGCCATTCCGGAGATACGGAAATTCTACCAGCACTTCCACAACGCCTGGCCGTATTGGTTCTTCTTCTGCGACCTCCACACCTAGACGCTCCAGATGATGACCCTCTGCCTGCAGCCGAACCTCCAGGGCTTCAAGCGCCTCGGCGAACCCAAGGCCGCCGTCGAATACGACCCTATCGACCTTTTGCGCTTCATCGAGCGCAACTTCATCCCCCTCAACACGATGATGGAGCGCGCCGGGATGAGCGAGATGGACATCTACAACCGGACGCGGGAGATCTTCCTCTACTTCAACCTGCCCTACGACGCGCCGCCGCCGGAGGAGTGAAAGGCATCATTTCTTCCACACGTACATGTGGGCTGCATTCCCTGGTGGGCAGCCCTTGTGTCATAATCTCGGTGGCTCCGCTTTCCTGCACATCGCGCAGGACACTCTTGAAGGCGGGGAGATTGGCGTGAATGTCAGTGATGAGGGCGATGCTTTCCAAGGGGGCGGGTGTTTACACGGAACATTAGCGCTTGTCCAGATGCCCCAGGCTCGTTGTGTCATAGTGCGCCTGTCACCGTAGGGAACGGACTATGACACAACGCTTCCGGGGGTGATTGATTTCATCATCCATCCGTGTATCATCGCCGTTCGATGCGCATGTCCCCTCCCACCCCCATCATCGGCAGGCTCGCCCTCCGCGTCCCACGCGGCAAACCCGCCCACCACCTTTGGAACAACAACGGCACCTGGTGGGTTCACTACAGCATCCGCCATCCCAAAGGTGGCACCAAGCGCTACCGCGAATCCCTCAAAACCCCCGACTTCGAAACCGCCTGCCGGAAGCGCGACAAAATCCTCCGCGCCCTCATCCGTGCCGACAGCTCCGGCGGCATCCCGCTTTAATTTCGCCCTGATCATCCATCCCACCACACATGCGCCCCATAAAATTCCTAACCGACCTCCCCTGGTGGACAGGCTTGCCCATCTTTCTCACCGGCACCGCCGCCGTCCTGCTCTTCTACCCGCTCGGCATCATCGTCGCGCTCTTCGGCGCATGGGAGGGCTACCGCCTGTATCAGGAAGAACAATCCGCTCTCCGCGATAAAGCCCTCAAAACCCAACGGGCAGCCGAATACCACCTCAACCATTACCGCAGCCAAGTCCCCTGCCTTTACGCCCAGCAAACACCCGAGTCATGGTTCGCCACCGCCGGATTCGCCGATCCCTACCACCTCACCCGGCAGGTCAAGACAGGCGGAAAAAACGAATTCCATCCCCCCACCGCCGAGGAAATGGCCACAGTCATCGCCACCCAACCCGGAATCTGCGCCCACCCCCACGCCCAGGATCTCCACATCATCGGCGGCTACCTCTACCACCGCCTCCCCAACGAACTCCACGTCTACAATCTCCAAGGCCAACTCATTGCCTCCGGCGACACCACCCTAACCATCCCCAAACACCTCACCCTGATTTGAACGCCCCCTGATCCCTGGCTCATTTCAGCATCTCAGTTTTCAGCATTTCAGCTTTTACCCCATGCTCCTCTACCACGGCACCAGCAAGCACAGCGCCCGCAAGATCCTGCGCCACGGCTTCAGCGACAGGTCATGCACGGCGAAAAGCCACAAATTCCGCGACATGGCCAAGCAAGGCATCGTCTGCATCCTCTCCCTCCCCACCCGCAAACTCGCCGAAGCCTGCAACAACAACGAACGCACCGACGGCCCCCACGCCTCCCTCGATCTCATGATCCAAACCATGCACCGCGCCACCAACCCCTGCGCGGCGAATACCCGCAGGTGGTTCCACGAAGCGAACCGGTTGCTTTTATCGCGTGGATGAACGGTTTCCTGTCCCGATATTTCACCTTTGGCCACCAGCGTGTAGCTGTTGGATCGTGATCGCCAGACGCTCCACAATCCCAGAGATTCCAGCCGCCAGTGGCACCTGTTCGGCCAACCATTCCGATCGCACCCTTGCCATCTTCGCGAGTTTTTTCATCCGCTGTAGCGCTGGCGTTGCGCCCACACCGGCCTCTTGGAAAAATACCAGCCAATCCTTCGGTGAAACATCAATAGCCCGCTTTGCGCGCCCGATTTTCATGGCCATGTTCCCGGAAAGCTCAGGATACAAGTCCGTGCTGACCAAGTCGTAAAGCGGTGCCAAGCGGATTTCACCAAGCTCCCGGAGAAAAGAAAAATTCTTTCCGTGCGCGTCGTTGTTTCCGATCAGGAAATTGAAGACCACGGCATCGAACAACCGCAACAGATCGGCGGCGGGCGCGGTGGAGTGGCTCCGCACCAACTCGAAACAATCCTTAAGCCCGGGCCCTCCCTCGCCCTGATACTTCAGTTCCGGCGCAATGCCCAGGGCTTGGCAGAAATCCTCCTGATGGATCCGCACCCAGCCGCCACCTTCGCGTTTCTCACGGTCATAACGGGTGATCCGGAGGAAACGCACAGCACCCGCCTGATCCATTTTCACCTCCGCAGCGCGCATCCGCAGCATCGAAGCCAGCTCCATGCAGAAAGATTCATTCTCCACGAGTCCGGGGAAAGCCGCGCTGTCCGGCTTCAGGATATGGGTGCTTGGCGAACCATCAAGCGGCAGATAAAACCTTCCATCCCTCATGGCCAGCACCGCCTTCCCCTGGGCGGTCGATGCCCCTCGTGCGCACCTGCCCCTGCTGCCCGTAGGTGAGCTGGCTGACCACGTGCGTCTGCCACCAGTTCTCGCCGCCGATGAGGGGGAGATGGCTGCCAAGAAAAGAGATGCTTCAAACCATCAAGATTGCGGCGATACCCAGTGCGCAAATGATCAAGGACACGGATTTCCTGCGCTTTTCCCTGATAAAGCTCGGCGATGCGGGAACCAATAAATCCGGCACCGCCGCTGAAAAGAATTTTCATTCTGTTATGCGCTGATGAGAAACTCACCGGCTATCGAACAACCCGGTAGTATGCGCCTTAAACGCGCCTGCTGGGTGATGTGGTCGTATTGCTCTGAGCTGTTACGCACGAGCACGACCCTGTCGGCGAAACTCGACATTATCGCGAGATCCGACTCTGCCGAGATAAGCGGAGCATCAAGCACCAGCAGATCCACGCAGCGATGAGCATTACCAAGCGTCTCCATACAGAGCCTAGGTATTCGCCTCCATGCATCGTCGGTGATAAAATACAGTCCTTCACACTCAGTAGTGAAAGGGGCCAGTAGTTCCAGCGGCGGCTTGTGCGCGCCGTAGTCGATCAAGGTCCTATCCGGGCTCATGGCGGGAGTCGGCTTTTCACTGCTGACCAGCAGTGTGCGCAGCCCGCGCCTGCTGGCAGCAAGTGATAGAGCTGCTGCAGAGAGGTTTTTCGCGGGATCGGGTTGATTGCCCGTCACGATCAGTCCGCGCGCTCCACCTGCATAATTGTATCCGCCAATCAAACTGTTCAGGTAGGCGTCAAGCTCGCTACTCGTCGAAGTCCTAGCATCACTCGCATTAGAAACCCATTCTCTCGGGCTTGAAGTATCGCCGCGCGAAAAATTCACAAGCGTGGGGTAGGTCTTTGGTTGAGGTTTGTGGGATACGGGAGTCTGTGGCGCTTTTATAGCGACAGGAATTCTTGCAGCCGGGCTAACCAGTTCTTCAGCATAGACCTCAGCCGTGCTGGCTGCGGGCGACCGCTCAAATGCCTTGCTTAGCTCCAACGCCGTTTTCCCGTAGCCGATGATCAGCGGGATGCCAATAAAGCAGCTGCCGAAAACCATTGCGGCAACGACCGCGGAGAGAGGCTTGCGCGGGAACAAAGGGTCTCGCATTGGCATGGCAACTTCGGTGATACGCACGCGATCAATACCGCTGAACTGAAGCGCGATCTTTGCCTCGTTCATCTGCTGGAGCAGGCTGTTGTATAGTTCGCGGGCGCTTGTTAGCTGCTCATCCTTTAGTTCTTGGTTAATCGATTTATTTCCCGCAAGCCTGACATCTTGTTTTGATTCTTCGATCTTTGCTTCAAGACTGGCGACTTTGCTCGTGCTGGTCTTGAGCTGGCGTTCAACGGCTCCCACCGTTTGGGCGACAAGCTTCTGTAGGTTCACTCGAGCGGATTTTTCTGTTCCCATTGCGACCTTCATTTGCGGGTGGTTGCGTCCGAAAACAGTGGATAGGTTCTCCACTTCGGCATGTGCTTCAGATAGCTTTGCATAACCTGCCGCCAGCAGTGGATTTTCTGCCAATGCCGGAACGGTGAGTTGATCTTCCGGATCATTTCCAGCAGCAGTGATAATCTCGATGGTTTGTTGGAGTTTTTCCTGTTCCAACTTCGCTTCCACGAGCTGTTTGTTAAGGTCGTTGACTTGGTTGACGGCGAACTCTGAATCAACTGTCCCGGCAAGTATCCCTTCTTTTTCACGGTATTCCATCAATTCAGTTTCTAGGGATTTTACCCTGACCAGCATGTCGTCCGCTTTGGACTGGAGGAATTCCGCTACTTTGCGGGTGCCTGCCTTGTCTTCCTCGCGGGTATATTGGGAAAAATGGTTCGCATAGGCGTTTGCCAGATCGGCAGCGAGATTTTTGTCCGAGGCTTTGGTTGTTATTGAAACCATGTGAGAGTCTTTGAGCACATCAATACTGGCCTGATCCGAAAGGCGGCCCAGAAATAGGGTCTGCTCGTCCATTTTTAGCTCCTTCTCAGATTTTTTGCCGATGATCTTTTCCCTCATGGAAGAGTCGATATTTGCGTAAAGGCTTAATCTGAATTTATCCGAGCCAAATTCATTGCGGAGGTTATTCACGAGCTGAGGCAGATTATACTCAGATTGCTCGTCTGGTTTAATCGTATCCAGGTTGAGCTGATTACCCGAAGCCTGGCGCAGAAGCACCACAGCGGTGGATTCATATACAGGCGGGCAGGATTGCAAAAAAGTATAAATCCCTATAGCGAATAAGATGCCAACAATTGCCGCGATCAGCCCGTATTTACGTAGATGGCCGAGAATTTCTTCGACGCTGAAAACAATGCGTTTGACTGCCGTGCTGGACGCTGGACGATAGCTGTCCAAATCGATTTTAGAGCCCATCGATTGTACAAGATGATGCTGCGAGTAGGTTGCCAAAGATGACCTTCCCACCAAGCTGTTACGATCTTTAGAGGATGGATGATTCATATTCCTGAGCGGCATTTAGTTTTGGCTTATTTTTGAGTAATCGGTCAATACCGCGAGCCAGAGAAAACAAAGTGCCGCCCATGCTGCGCGGGCAGGCGGCCTCAAAAGTATTTAGAATGCGGTGATCCGTGGCCCATCTGTCTTTGAAACCGGATTCACCGGGTAGGAAATCGACTGCATCCAAGCCTCGTTCATAAGCATCTGCCACGGACCAGAGAGAGAGAGTAACACCAACCTTCGCATGCTGGAAGACCGGATCCCAAGGCAACTGATAAGTCCATTTGATATTATTGAAGATGATATCGTAGACTGCACCGGCGTACTGACCGTCGATTTCAATGATCCCGAACATCATCTGACCCTTTTCCAAAAGCCGCGGAGCCAATTTCCAATGAAAATCCACAAATTCGGGCGTATGAAAGGCACGCACGGCCTCG
>JAYTOE010000159.1:0-9638 GCA_043747935.1 Akkermansiaceae bacterium | reverse complement strand
ATGACCGCGTTCATCTTCAGGCTGACGAGCTTGTCGAGGATCGCGCGCGCCTCGGCCTGCTGGGTGGCGGCGCTGAGACCTTTCGCGGAAGGCCAGTCGATGTTGTGGACGCATGCGACCCAAGCGGCGCGGAACTCGCGAGTGACCCTCGGCGGAGCGTCGCGGACGGGGACGTAGTTCTGCGCGGTGAGCAGAGAGGCTTGGAGAAGGGAGAGGAGAAGGATCCAGGATTTCATGGCGGGGAATGATTCACATCTGCATGCCTTGAAGGCTTTCCATCATCTCGTTCATCATCTTGATGGCTTTCACGGTCGAGACCCAGACCGCCCAGCTGATGAGCAGGATGACGGCGCTGATACCGATTTTCGCGGGTTTGGAGAGCTTTGGATGCCAGATGATGAGAGGCAGGGCGAGAGGCGGCAGGCTGAACAGGACGATCAAGATGAAGGGAATGCGGAAATGCCACGGCAGGCGGTTTTCGGCAGGCAACGCGGGAGGGGCGAGCTGAGGCGGGCGCTTCGACTCATCGAGGAATTCGCTGCAGTGTTTGCATTTCACGGCCTCGTCCTGGATTTCCTCGGCGCAGTAGGGGCACTTTTTCATGGCGGTCGGCGGGGCGGCATGTCAGTCGGACTTGCCCGCGCCTTTGTAAACCATGTGCGATGGATGGCGAGGAAATCCACCACCGGAATGCAGCCTCCGAAAAGCGGAAGGCGGAGACCAGTGGCTCCGCCTTCTCATCATTTCCGGGTGTAGTCTGAGCGCGGCGGGGGAAAGAACTGCGCTCCGGCTACGTGAACATCATGCCAGATTTCACGTAGCCGGATATTACGGGATCGCGTAGTTTTTCAGAAACCGCGAAAATTGTTATTCTAGGCCTTTGAGGATTTCGGTGCGCAGCTCGACCTGATCGATCTCGCTGTTGCTGCTCCACATCGTTTTTCCTTCCGGGGAAATGATGACTGTCAGAGGCAGAGCGCCCGTCCACTCGGGATGGATCGCCTCGGCGAGCTTGTCGGCGTTATCGCCGGTCCAGATGTAATTGTTGGATGTGCGGCCTTCCGCTTCCATGGAGGGCTGGGTGCGTTTTGATAGGGCGGCGTGGCGGGACTCCAGGAATTTTTTCACCTTCTCCTTATCGTCCGGGGGATCGAGGGAGATCGAGATGAAATCGACGTTACGATTCTGGAAGCGGCGGTAGGTTTCCACCAGACTAGGGAACTCCGCGACGCACGGGCCGCAGGTGGTGGACCAGAAATTGATGACACGCACGTTGCCGGATTTGTTTTCGCGAAGTTTCTTGGCGAGCGCTTCATCGAGATCGTCGAGGGTGACCAGCTTCTCCTCCCACTCCTTCTGCTCCTGGGCAACGCTATCGCCCTTGAAAAGCCATTTCGTCGAGCAGCCGAAGGAACGGGTGACCGGCTCGGAGACTTCCTTGCCGGCTAGCAGGGCTTCGAACGCGTCGCGGATGTAGGATTTCTCGACCGGGCCTTTCTTGCGTCCGGCATCGTCCATGCGGCCGGTGTAGCGCAGCTTGCGCCCGGCGTCGAAAATGAAGATGTGCGGTGTCGATTGTGCGCCGCATGCCGTCGCGAACTCCTGTTTCTCGCCGTCGTAGAGATAGGGGAAGGTCCAGCCGTGGCTTTCCGCGAAGGGCTTCATTTCCTCGAAGGAATCGTTATACGGCGAGTAGCCGAGTTCGTCGGGGCGGAGGCTGCCGGGGTTGTTGGAGTTCACCGCGATGACGGCGACGCCCTTGCCCTTGTATTCCTGGTGGATCTCCTCGGTGCGCGCCGCGGCGGCCACGGAGTCGGGGCAGTGGTTGCAGGTGAAGATGACACAGAGAATCTTCGCGTCGGCGTAATCCTTTTCGGTGTGCGTCTTGCCATCGGTGCCGGGCAGCGAGAAGGATGAGAGGGCGGCGCCGATCTCAAGGACTTTCGGAACTTCGGCGGCCATCGACGCGCCGGCTAACAGGGATAGGATGGGTAGCGAAAATTTTCTCATGTCGGCATCATACGAAAGCCGGAAGGCGGTGCTTACAAGGTAGAATGTTCGAATCAAGGTGATCACGAAATTTCGTATTACCTAAAGATTTCACTGGTATCGGTGGGTGGAAATGGTTAGGAAATGTAAACGATTTTTCTCACCATGCCTGCACCCAACGAATACACCCACCCGATCAATGTGCGCTCCAGCCAACTGGACATGCCGCAGCGCGGAGGACGCCAGGACGATTACGACGACAAGATCCGCAACGCCCAGCTGGAACTGGAGCGAATCCAGCAGGAGCGCGAGCAACTGGAGCGCAAGAAACGCGAACTCGAGGAGCTGACGGGCCGCAAGCGCGAATTCCTTTCCCAACAGGTGGAGCTCACGGAAAAACTCTCCTCAGCCATCACCCTGATCGACAGGGAACTATTCGAAATGCGCGAGGAGACGGGTCATCTCGAGCAATGCCGCGCCTGTTTCGCGGAGCATCTCGACAAGATCCAGAAGCACGATCCGGAGAAATGGACGCGCGACAACCTCCACGAGAAACTCGACAAGGCAACGATGGTCACGGATCTCGCGGCCGACGAGTACGACCAAGCGTCCGCGTATTTTGAAGGAAGCCGCGCCGGCGCGATTTTCGGCCGACCATCGAAAGGCGGCCGCAAACGTGCGAAGGCGCGCAACGGAAGCTCAGAGTTCACCACCCAGTTGATGAACGGGCTGGCTTTCAATCTGCCGATCGTCGTGCTCGGCGGTGTGGCGCTCATCGTTTACCTAATCAAGTGAGGCCATGGCGAAACGGAAGCAGATGATTCCGGGGCAGGGAGACCTGTTCCAAGAGGATAGGGAGCTCACCGCCCTGCGGGAAACTGCGCGCAGGCTGGATGAAGAGCATTCAGAGATCATCAAGCTTCCAGCCAGACTCGAACGTGAAAAGCGCGACCGCGATACCACCATGCCTCCCCTGGCGGAGATCAGGGATCGGGCTGAGATCAACCGCTTCGAGCAAAGCCTGAGCCGGGGACAGATCGAGAACGTCCTGCGCACACAGCGCCACAGCTTTCTCCTGATGGTTCTGTTAATCACGGCCACGGCACTCATGCTCGGCTGGGCTTACCGGATCATGTTCCCCTAGGCGGTTTCCCAGGGCTCGATCCGCTGTTCTTCGGAGCGGGGCTCCAGGTGGGTGATCACTCGCCCTTCCGGTGCGATGAGCGCCGCCACGGCGGCTTCGATCTCGGTGGCGCTGTCATGCGCTTCGCCCACGCTTGTTTCATCCGGGAAAACGAGATGGAACTCAATCCAGTGCGCGCGCCCCGAGTGCCGGTGGCGAAAGTTGTGATAGGTGAGGCCTCTGGCCGCCGTCTCGGCATCCAGGATATCGCGAGCCTGTTTTTCGATCACCGGATCGGCCTCGTCGAGCAGGCCTCCGAGGCTTTCACGGATCAGACCGAGTCCGACGCGGAGGATGTTGAGGGCGGCGATCACGGCGAAGATCGGATCCCACATCCGCCAACCTGTGATAGATATCAGTATCAGCGCCACGATGACGGCGAGGCTCGACCACACATCGGTGAGGACATGGATCCCGTTCGCGCGCAGCAGGCTGGAGCCGGATTTTTTACCGACCTTGATGAGGGATAGTCCGAGCACAAGGTTTGTCACGGCGGCACCCGCAGTGATCCATAGGCCGAGGCCGAGGTTCGTCAGATTCACCCCATGCACGAACTGCATGCCGGCCTCATAAAGGATCAGTGCGGCGGCGGCGGAGATCATCGCGCCCTCGAAGCCGGAGGCGATGAACGAGATCTTGTCGTGCCCGAAGTGATGGGTGTCATCGGCGGGTTTGTGCGAAAGCCGCAGCGCCCAAGCCGCGAAGGCCACCGCGAAGACATGCACCACGGATTCGGCGGCGTCCGAGTAGACGGCCGAGGAACCCGTGACCACCGAGGCGTAGGTTTTCGCGCCGAGCAGAACCACCGCCACGGCGAGCGACAGGTTCATCACGGCTTTTTGTTGGGCGAATCCTGACACGTGTATGAGCTTGAGTCTTGGGTGATTCCTTTACAAAAAGAAAAACAGATCACCGCTTTCTGGGTCTCGACGCGAATCTTCCGGATACCAGAGGGGAATGAAGAGGGTTCACGCCAGGATCTGCGCCAGTAAGTAGGGCAGGGTGCCGCCCGCGTTGTAGTAATCTGAAAGTAAGAATTTACAATTAGGAGATTTCCTAATACGTCTCCACCAAGGAACGACTGAACCAGTGAAAGACATTCCGAAACCGCGAAAAATCATTTGGTTGGGGAACTCGCTCAAGAATTTGGTGGAGTTCCCCGACGGATCCAAAAAGCTGATTGGTGATGAATGAAAAAGAAACCAAAGATTGAAACCACCCCGAGCAGCGGAAACGTTTTCGCTGACTTGGGTCTCACCGATGCCAAGGAACTACAAGCCCGTGGTCTGATCGGGCTGCACCTCGTCCAGCTTCTCAAGGCCAAGGACATGAAGCAGAAGGACATTGCCGAAATGCTCGGCCTGAAACCCGCCGAAGTCTCCCACCTGTTCAACGGCCATTTCAGCCGCTTTTCCACGGACAAGCTGCTGGGGCTATTGGCTGCTCTTGAGCAAAAAGTAACCATCCAGATCAGCCCAAGGAAACAAGGCGAGCCATTCCAGGAAGTCGCCTTCGCCTGAGCTTGGTTCATGCCTTTAAGGTACCTCGGGTGGAAGTTCATGAGGAGGTTTTCAGAAGGCGGCGCAAGCTGAGAACCACCGGATCTGCCGATCTTCGGGTGTTCAGCTTCCGTGAATCCGCAACTTGAGCCTTTTCCTCAATCAATTTCCAGATGCGTTCCTCATTCCATTCTTTTGCCTTGAAGGCCGGATCTTCTTCGACGTTGAAAATAGCGAAAATCCCATTCGTATCCGAGGCCTTAATCCCGTAAGTTTTCCACATTTCCTCACCCGTGTGGATCGTGAAATCCCTGAATGTCAGCTTTAGAAGATCCATCAGCACCTTGTCGCTGCGGCGGACGAGAAGGTGCCGGACTTCCGCCACTTCTAGATCCACGGTCAGGCCACCCGGTTTGCTGCCTAGCCGGACGTGGGCGATCTGATGGCCTTTCCACTGGGTGAGCTGATTGTCGTCCTTCGACCAGACAACGAGGATCTTGTGCTCTTCCGGCGGGACAGCCCGTTTCGTGTCATCGAACTGGTTCCTTTCCGGCAGCATCGTTGTCCTGTAGGGAACCGCGTCCTCTTTCAGCGACAGCGATTCGCCGAGGTGGTATCTGGATCTCTCATGGGCGGTTGTCCGGTTCGATAGATGGTCGATCACCTTGTCTAGGAACTCCGAGAGGACGGTGATCCCGATCGCTTTCCCGCTGTTCGCGGGGCGGATGGAGAAGGCTCCCAGCCCCGGCAGGATCTCGTGGAAATTGGAGCGGAAAGGTTCGTGCGCGGAGTTCCCCGGATACAGGACGTAAGCCCCGCCCGTGCGGCGGATCGCATCCCGGTAGGCGTGCATTTTCAGGAGATCGGAATACTTCGCGGCGGTCGAGCGGACTCCCGTTTCCTCATCGCCTGCCGAGGATTGGTCCTGGATCGCTCCTCATCGACTGGGGACGGTCGGGAAAGATCCGTGAAAAACGCATGGCTCAGTATCCCGTCGAGCCGCAGCGACAGCCTGTGGAAGGTTCGGCGAGCAAGGGCTTTCACGCGTAGAGATTTTTCTCAGGACGCTTATCCGCTTGTCGGAAGGCCGCGATTTTCTATCGTCATTCCGAAGTGAACGGAAATTCCAACCGGGGTTTGACAGGTTACCTAAAACTGTTCATAAGAACGCAATGAAATCCCAGCCGAGAAACGAGCGTCGCCCTATCGGAGTGGATCTATTCGCGGGCGCGGGTGGCATGTCGCTGGGCTTCGAGCAGGCGGGGTTCCATGTCGCGGCGGCGGTGGAGATCGATCCGATCCATGCTTGCATCCATCATTTCAATTTTCCGCAGACCACGGTGATTCCGGAGTCCGTTCAGAACCTCACAGGAGCTGAAATTCGCAAGCGAGCGGGAATCGAGGGTAAGGTGGATGTCGTTTTCGGGGGGGCACCTTGCCAGGGATTCTCGATGATCGGGAAACGGATTTTCGATGATCCTAGGAACCGCCTCGTCGGGGATTTCGTCAGGATTGTGTGCGAACTCGATGCGGATTACTTCGTGTTTGAGAACGTGAAAGGGCTGACGGTTGGCGAGCACCGGAAATTTCTGGAACAACTCATCGAGACCTTTGAGGAAAAAGGATACTCCGTCCGGATGCCCTGGTCTGTCTTGAACGCTAGCTCTCACAGTGTGCCACAGGATCGGAAAAGGCTGTTCCTACTCGGTGCGAAAAAAGGGCTTCCCGTCCCATCCTATCCGGCTCCCACAACCTATCGCCCCGACAGAACCCCGCAGCTCGGGCTTCGTCCCGCTCCAACCTGTTCTGAGGCTCTTGGCGACCTCCCCGATGCGGATCGTTTTGCGACGCTGGGCAAAACCGATGAAGTGAAAACATCCGCCTGGGGCGATGCTTCCGACTACGGCAATGAAATGCGCTGCTCCAACCCAGCATCTTGGCATTTTGGGCAAATGCGCATCTGGGATCCCACGGTTCTGACTTCCAGCGCCCAAACCACCCATTCCGATATTTCCAAAACCCGCTTCAAGGAAACCGAACCGGGTTCGGTGGAGCCGATATCCAGATTTTTCAAACTCAGTCCAACGGGAGTCTCGAACACACTGCGGGCGGGCACGGACGCAGCGCGTGGCGCATTCACAAGTCCACGACCGATCCACTACGAAAAACCCCGCTGCATCACCGTCCGGGAAATGGCTCGGCTTCACGGCTTTCCCGATTGGTTCCGCTTCCACCGGACGAAATGGCACGGCGCCCGCCAAATCGGCAATGCCGTTCCACCTCCGCTCGCGAGAGCTGTTGCCTCCGAGGTAATCTCCGCGATGGGAATCTCACCCAGCAGGGATGAGGAAGCGATTCCCTTGGGCGATGTCTCACTGCTCTCAATGGAAATGTCCCAGGCCGCGAAATTCTGGGGAATCGACTGCCCGATCCAGAAACGCGACAAGAAAAGCGGAGCACGGAAACGCTCCCAGCAGGAGACGGAGCGCGAGCGCTTGTCCCAGTTCGCCATTTGAACCAAGCGCATGAAGAAGCCGAACCGATACCAAAGCCTGATCGCCCATATTTTTGCGAAGGGATACAAGAAGGGGAAAACAGTTGTTCCGTTTTCGCGCGACGAATTGATTGAAACTGCGGCTCTTCTGGAGATCGCGGTGCCGAAGAACATCGGGGACGTGCTGTATTCGTTCCGTTATCGGAACCCTTTGCCCGGAGAGATTCTTGCAACCCAGACAAAGGGCATGGAGTGGGTGATCGAAGGATCAGGAAGAGCGGAATATGAATTTCGTCTCGTCCCGATCAACCGCATCGAGCCGAACGACAATCTCATCACGATCAAGATTCCAGATGCCACCCCCGAGATCGTCGCTTGCAATTCACTTTCCGACGAACAGGCTCTGCTTGCGAAAGTTCGCTACAACCGGCTCATCGATATCTTCCTCGGAGTCACCGCCTACTCGCTCCAGAACCACCTTCGCACAACGGTCAAGGGCCTCGGCCAGATCGAAATCGACGAAGTCTATATCGGCGTGGATCGCATGGGTTGCCAATACGTGATCCCGGTTCAGGCGAAGGACGGCAGTGATCAGCTCTCCACCGTCCAAGCAAAGCAGGACGTCGCCTGCTGCGCGGAAAAATTCCCGAATCTCGTCTGCCGCGCGATCTCCGCCCAGTTTATCGATGATTCACGCATCGCAATGTTCGAACTCCAGCTCGATGAAAACGGCCTCGTGAGAACCGCCGAGGAAAGGCATTACCGACTGGTATCCGCGGATCAGATTTCGGAAAGCGATATGGCTGGATACAGGCAGCGGGCAAGCAGTCACTAAGCAATGGCTCTGACTTCCATCTGGAGATCCGGATTTTTCCCGTGGAAGGCTTTTTGGTAATCGAACTGGGCTTGCAAGCGGATGAGGAGGGTTTTCATGGTCGGTTGGTTTCAGTGAGTGTCTTCGATTCTGACGAGATCAGCTTGCAACCTGAAGCGGGACTACTGCACTGAGTTCTTCTGCTTTTTCTCTCTGGGTTTTGCGGAAGAGGTAGTGGTTCTGGAGGCGCATCCAGTATTCCGGTTCGTTTCCGAAATAGCGTCCGAGCTTCAGGCAGTGCTCTGGGGTGAGCAGGCGGCGGCTTGCGAGAATGTCATTGAGCAATTGCGGGCTGATGTGGAGGTCGGCGGCGAGCTTCGCTTGGGTCAGGCTGTGATCGTCCAGGAAATCCCTTAGCATGGCGGCGGCGGAGTTTGTCAGGGGGATGGCGGTGATTTTTGGTTTCATGGGTTCAATGGTAGTCGGTGATTTGAACATGGTGAGCGTCCTGCCCTGCCCATCGGAAGACGATGCGCCACTGTTTGTTGATACGGATGGAATGGAATCCGGCGAGCTTGCCTTTCAGAAGTTCCAAGTGGTTGCTTGGCGGTTGGCGAAGGTTTTCGAGTGAGATCGCTTCATGGATGGCAACGAGCTTGTGATAGGCACGCTCTTGGATTTCCGTGGTGATTTCGCGCGAAAAGGTAAGATTGAATATTTTCTCAGTCTCTTTGTCTCCAAAGCTGGCAATCACTTTCTGAAAATACTCTTATCTGCGTATTCAGCAAGCGGGAGATTCTCAAATCCGCGTATTCGGACGTGTGTTGTTTCTTGCAAAAAAATGTGAAGATGAAACACCTGTCCTACCAGATGGACTGTGAGCTTTCCTAGTCTATTTGGTTGCCTTCGCTTTGACGAATACGCCCTTGTAAGGCTTTGTCACGTTCCCTTTTTCGGTGAGAATTCCGGCACTGACAAGAGTCTGGCGCTTCTCTCCTTCAGTCATCTTGGACATGCGGCTCCGGACATTCTTCCACGCTGATGCATAGGGATCCGCTGTTTGTGCCTGCGCTTTCATGTGCTCAAGATGGCCGAAAGTAGCCTAGGATGCAAGATGGATTCCGAACGGCAATTTGGATGTGGGACTTCAGTTTGATGGCAGAACCAACGAATGCAGGCTCATCTTCTTGGAAAAGGCTCCGGACACTGTCATAGGCGGGATTGTCGTGATTCTGATCCAAATTACCGAGAGCCCAGTTTAAAACCGAACAGTCCAAGCGCCTGAGCAGAAAGTCACGATCATCAGGATTCAGAGACTCGTTTTTTGGCAACTCCTTTCCTTGCTTTCGCATCAATTCCAGGAAATCGGGATACACTTCAGAGAGTAGTTTGGTTGCTTTCCGGTCAAGAAGATCGAAGCAATTGCCGAGATGAATGATCGCCCCAACAACGGTCGGGTTCTTAACGTTCTTACGAGCCTGAGCCCATTCCAATGCCCGCTCCGGCCCGTGCTCCCAGAAGTAAATTCCATTTCCCAACCAGTCGTAGCTTTTCTGACTTTTTTGCCTCTTCCGCAAAATCTATGGGTTGAAATGGCCATATGAGCGTGGCGGCGCGGCGCGAAGCTCTTGGAAGTTGTCCACAACAGCCCGATTCGAG
>JAYTOE010000158.1:0-12606 GCA_043747935.1 Akkermansiaceae bacterium | reverse complement strand
GGTGAAGTCCGGTGCGGCTTTCCCGACATAGGCACCGGCGTGGGTGAATGCGGTCTCGCCGACATCGGTGAGGATCACGTTTCCGCGCTGTTCGGGGACGGTAGTGAGGCGGGTGCCCTGCTTGTGGTTTTTGCCGTAGTGGCCGACCCATGTGTTGCCGAGCACCTGGTGGCCGAAGCCGTTCTCGTAACCCTCCACCTTGGAGCGGAAATCATACTTCGCGTATTTCGAGCCGCCCGGGATCTGGAAGGCATGGGACGAGGTGCGCAGGCCGACGACGGGGCCGCCGCGTTCCAAGTAGGCTTCGATATGGGCCATTTCCTCATCGGGCGGATTGAGGAAACGGGCGGAGATGAAAAACAGATCCGCCTTTTCCAATGCCGCGAGTCCGGAGACGCGGGAGGAGCCGGCCTCGATGAAGCCGTCCTTGTCCACGCCGAAGACGACGGTGCATTTGAAACCGTAATGTTTCGCGAGGATGCGGGCGAGGGCGGGGCAGGTTTCCTCGGCGCGGTATTCGTGGTCGCTGGCGAGAAAGACGATGTGCTTGCCGACACCGGGACCTGCCTCGCCTTCATAGACGACGGAGGTGGACTGGGCGGAGGCGGCAGCGGTGGCGGCGAGGAGCAGGGTCAGGATGCGTTTCATGGGTTCGTGTGGCGGTTATTTATTTTTCCAGCGGGTGGTCTTTGAGGAGTTCCTCGGGTTTCCAGAAAATGGAGCGGTCCTTGGTGGCCTCGCGGACTTTTTTCACGGTCGCGGCGCTGACCGGCGCGGCCTTGTTGCCCCAGGAATTGCGGACATAGGTGAGGACGGCGGCGACTTCCTCGTCCTTGAGGATGGAGCCGAAGGCGGTCATGGGCGGAACGCCTTTTTCCGGGTCATAGACCTTGCCGTTCACTTCGATTTTTCCATGGATGCCGTGGAGGGCGATCTTGATCATGCGCTCCTCGCTGCCGGTGACCCATGGGGTGCCGACGAGCGGCGGGAAGGCGGGGTCGAGGCCTTTGCCGTTCGCCTGGTGGCAGGTGGCGCAATGGGCCTCGCGCTGGAAGACATCCGCGCCGAGTTCGTAGGCTTTCGCGTCCTTGCCCTTCAGATGGCCGGGAACTTTCACCTTCACCTTCTTTTCCCGGGCGTCGGCGATCACGCTGGGCATGGCTCCCTTGGCGGGATCGGCGGGGCCCCAGAAATGTTTCACGGTGGCGGCGGCGATGCGGGCATGCGGTTCCGGGGAGGCGAGCAAGTCGGCGAGGAGCTTTTCATCGCGGACATGATTGCGCTGATGCCACCACAAGGCCTCCAGGAGAGGGTGGGCGTGCTCCGCTTTTTTCGGATCGAACTGCTTCATCCACTCGCGCAAGGCGGGCTCAACTTCGGCCTGGGCGCGGGTGTCGAGTTCCATGCGGGCGCGCTCGCGGACTCCGTCGATGGGATGCTTGAGCGCATCGAGCAGGGCGGGGATGGGCTGGCCGTGGATGGCGACCGGCTCCTGCAGGGGGCGGTCCTTGTAGATCATGCGGAAGATGCGCCCGTGCTTCTTGTCGCGCTTCGGATCGCGGATGTTGTGCTGCATGTGGCCGATGATGATGTTCTGCCAGTCGGCCACGTAGAGCGCGCCGTCGGAGCCGAACTTGGCGTCGGCGGGGCGGAAATTCTTGTCATCGCTGCGGAGGAAATCGGCGGTGGGTTCGCCCCAGATCTCGCCCTGCTTGAAGGTCTGCTTGCCGGAGGTGTGGCCGTCGCGCATGAGCTCGTAGCGCTTGATCCCGAGGTAGCCGATCGCGTTGCAGACCAGGAAATCCTGCTGGAGATCATCCGGGAAATTCGCGCTGGAGATGATGCCGTTGGCGGGCACGGGGCGCACTTCCTTGTTGAGGACGGGGAACATCTTGAAGGCGTTCCCGTCGGGCCGCACCTGGAAGGCGCGGCCGCCGGTGCCGTCGGAGGCGAACAGGTAGCCCCAGCGGTCGAAGCTGGTGCCGTGCGGGTTCGGGCTGTTGCCCGCGATCATCTGGATCGTGTGGCGTTTCGGATCGAAGCGGTACATCGCCGAGGCGGTCGAGTTCAGCGAAGGCCCCCACGGGTGCTCGTAGTTGTGCTGGAGGAAAATGCCGCTCTGCCAGTAAAGCCCGCCGTCGGGGCCGATGATGAAATTGTTCGCCGCGTGGTGGGTGTCGGCGGAGCCGGTGGCTTGCAGAAGGACGATGCGGAGATCGGCGACGTCATCGCCATCGGTGTCCTTGAGGAAAAGGATGTCCGGCTGCGAGGCCACGATCACTCCGCCGCCCCAGAACGCGAAGGCGAGCGGGTTGTGGACTTTCGCGAACTCGATCGCCTTGTCGGCCACGCCGTCGCGGTTCTCGTCGGGGAAAATGAGCAGGCTGTCGTTCATTTCCTTGAGCGGCTCCCACTTCGGATACGTGGCCCAGCAGGCGGCCCAGAGGCGGCCTTTCGTGTCGACCTGCATCTGCACGGGGTTTGCAAGGGCGGGGAACATCGCCTCGTCGGCGAAAAGGTTCACCGCGAAGCCCTCGGGGACGTTGATCTTGGCGAGACTTTCCTTTCCGCTGAGATAATCCGCGCTGCCCTCTTTCTGCGCGCTCGAGCTTTTGCTGCCGCCGCCGACGTTGGAGACGACCGGGATGGGAGGCGGCACGTTCGAGTCATCGACCTTCTGGTCTTTGCCCAGGGCGACGGCGTGGATTTGTTTGTCACGGTTGGCGGTCATCACATCGAGCATGGTCATCTCGTGCTGGAGCACCTCGGCGTTGGATTGGTTGTTCACGAACTTGAGGCCGGAGCGCCCGCCCCAGATGTCGTTTTCGTCGGTGGCGCGGAAGCGGTTGTGCCAGTGCCAATCCTTGTCCATCACGGCCTTGCGCAGTGGCTCCATGGCGGGTGTGGAGGAAACGGGTTTTCCCGCAACGGCCGAGGCGATCACCTCGCCGATCTGGCGGTTGCCTTCGGGAAACGGGTGGACGCCGTTGAGGGTGAGCGGGGTTTTCGACTTCGCGTAAAGCGCCTGCGTGGTGGTGAAAAGATCGACGAAAGCGACGCCTTTCTCGGCGGCGACCTGCTTGATCGCCTCGGTGTAGAGGGCGAGGTTCGCGTTGTTCGCCTTGCCGTCGGGAAGCAGCGGATCACCCAGATCCTCATGCGCGATGGGCGAAAAAAGGACGAAACGCGGCGCCGATTCGCCGTTGAATTTCGCGGCGCGGTATTTGTCGATCATCGCGGCGAGGTCGGTCTTGAAGGACGGGAGTTTCGCCTGTCCGCCGAAGGATTCGTTGTATCCGAAGAAAGCGAAAACCACGTCCGCCTTGCTGTGGGCGAGGATGGTCTCCACGGAGGGCACGCCCTTGCTTCTGGGGCGGGAGGTCACGGTATCGCCGGATACGGCGAGGTTGCGGAAAGTGATGTTCTGCCCGGCAAGCTGGCTCTGGAGGATAGTTTCCACCCAGCCATCGTGCTGCATGCGGTCGGCGAGGGCGTTGCCGATGAGGCAGACGGTGTCGTCCTTTTGAAGCGGGAGCTGCGCGGAGGCCGGCAGGATGGTTGCGAGCAGGAAGAGTTTATGGAAAAGTTTCATTGGGTATTTCAGTGGGTCGGAACTTGCGAAGATTCAACAGAACGCCCACCCATTGCGCAATCTTTCGTGTAAATTTTCAACGCCCGAAAAGATTGTTTTCGATCGCTCGCCATCCGTCGAAAACTTCTAAGCTTTTTCTTCCCCGCGTGTCTGATATTCGGAGGGATCGCGATCCTCTGTAGAATTACCCCGGAAACATCATGAAGAAAAACCCCATCACTCTCCTGCTATCGGCGGCATTCGGCTGCCTTGCTTTTTCACCGACGGCACATGCCCAGGCGGACGAGCGCATTCGAATCATGCCGCCATTCCCGCCGCCACGGATCGAGGTGCGGGTGCCGGATGTGGGGCCGATGCAGACGCGCGAGATGTCTGTCGTCGCGAAGGTCAACGGGCTTCATGCGGTGGTGGAGACCACGCTGGTGTTTCACAATCCCAACGCGCGCATGTTGGAGGGCGAGCTGATTTTTCCCCTGCCCGATGGCGCGGCGGTGTGCGGTTACGCGCTCGATATCAATGGCGTGCTGGTGGATGGCGTGGTCGTGACCAAGGAAAAGGCCCGCGTGGCTTTCGAGACGGAGACTCGGCGCAATGTCGATCCGGGCTTGGTCGAGCATATTCAGGGAAACCTTTACCGCACCCGAATCTATCCGCTGCCCGCGAACGGCGAACGCCGCATCCGCCTGACCTACACCACCCCGCTGGCCACCGCGCCGAACGGCGATGCCGCGCTCTTGCTGCCCATGCCGCGTGAGGAGATTACAAAGCTGAAGGTGAACATCGAAGTCGCCGCGCCGGATGGTGCCGTGCCTGAGGTCGGCGGACTCGGTGATGCCCGTTTCGAGAAAGCTGAAAAAATCTGGCGGGTTGAGACCTCAAGCGAGAAGACCACGCCGGGCGAGGATGTGCTGGTGGCCTTGCCGAAACTGCCGGTCGCGTTCCAACGAATCGAGCGCGAGGGGGAGACGCACCGTTTCATGATCACGACCGTGGCTCCCGCCGCAAAGCCGAGATCCGCCGAGCCGGGAAGAATCCACGTCCTGTGGGACGCCTCCGGCAGCCGCGCCGGTGCGGATTTCACCAAGGAGTTTTCCCTGCTCAAACAAACCAAAGCCAGCGGCTACCTCCTCACCGTGTTCCGCGATATGCCGGAAACCGCAGGTGAATACGCCACACCGGACGAACTCATCGCCGCCATCAAGGGAGCGCCCTGCGATGGAGGCACCGATATCGCCGCCCTCGCCGCGTTCCTTCGTGGCAAGCCCACTGATGACCTGCTAACGCACACCCTGCTTTTCACCGACGGATTCGATACACTCTCCGGGAAAGCGCAGGAGTTCGGCGGAGTCACTCCCGTGGCCGTCGTCTCCGGCACGGTCGCGAACCGCGAGGCGTTGCGGCAGGCTTGCGCCGGTGCGCTGATCGATTTGCAAACGACGGATCCCGAAGCCGCATGGTCGGAAATCGAAAGCCCCTCGCCCCGCATTTCAGGCGTGAAAGGCACCGGCGTCGCGAACGTTCAGGGCATCGGCAAACCCGCGCATGGCCGCATCCATCTGTTGGGAGAGTTCACCGGAGCGGAAGCCGACGTCCGCATCGTTTACGCGGATGGCACGGAATCGGAACCTTTCACGCTGCGCCGCGAGGATGCCTCCGAGGGGAAAGTCCTCGCCGCCGCCTGGGCCTCCGCCCGCGTCAACCAGCTCGCTCCGCGTGCCGAGGAATTCGAGGACGAGTTGCTCGCGCTCGGCAGGAGTCACGGCCTCGTCAGCCCGGCCACTTCGCTGATCGTTTTGGAAACGCTGGACCAATGGGTGCGCCACAAGATCGAGCCGCCGGCCTCGCTGCCCGGCATGCGCCGCGACTGGCAGCAGGCGATGAAAAGCAGCGCCAGCCAAAACCAACCCACCCAGCGCTTGGAATACATCGCGGGTCTTTGGAAACAGCGCGTGGAATGGTGGAACAGCGATTTCTCCAAGGCGAAGGCCATGCCGACGAAGGATGGCGATGGAGTTTTGCGTGCAGCTCCCGGCGCCGAATCCGCCGCCTCCGATCCGTTTTCTGCGCCTCCCGCTCCCTCCGTGGTAGCGGATTCATTCGGCGACCGTGATGAGGCTCCCGCCTTGCAGAGGGGAGCCGCCAGCGGAAGCGGCGGAGGCGGTTCTGAGCGACTTACCGGCATGCTGGCTGTGGATGGGAAAAGCGAAGACCAGCCTTCATCTTCCATTGAAATCAAACCCTGGAGCCCCGACACGCCCTATCTGAAAGCCATCCGCGCCGCCAAGGACGGCGAGCGTTACTCCGCCTATCTCGCCGAGCGTGCGAAATGGGCGCAAAGCCCCGCCTTTTTCCTCGATTGCGCGGGGCAGTTCTATCAGGACGGCGAAAAGACCCTCGCCCGCCGCATCCTCACGAACCTCGCCGAGCTTCGCATCGAGGAGCCGGGCTTGCTGCGCGTCCTCGCATGGCGCTTGCAACAGGCCGGCGAGCTGGATTTCGCCACGGTCATCCTGCGCCGCGTGACGAAGCTCCGCCCCGAGGAACCGCAATCCTTCCGCGATCTCGGCCTTGTTCTCGCCGAGCGCGGACGCGCCAAATCCTCGGAATCCGACATCGAGGAAGCGATGGGCATTTTCCTCAAAGTGGCTCTCGGAAACTGGGGGCGCCACGGCGAGAGCATCCCGCTTTTCGCGTTGGAGGAAATGAACGCGCTCATCGCCTGGGTGGAGAGAAAGGATTGGGCCGACGCGAAAAAACCAACGATCCCCGAAATCGACAAACGCCTGCGCACCCATCTCGACACCGACATCCGCATCGTCATGTCCTGGGATGCCGACGCCACCGACATGGACTTGCACGTCATGGAACCCGGCGGCGAGGAAGCCTTCTACAGCCACAACCGCACCGCGCGCGGCGGTCTTGTTTCCGAGGACATCACCGACGGCTACGGCCCGGAGGAATACCTCGTCCGCAAGGCTCCGACCGGGAAATACACGATCAGCACGAACTACTTCGGATCGAGACAGCAAACCGTCGTGGGCCCGGCCACCGTCACCGCCACGGTTTTCACCAACTGGGGCCGCGCCAACGAGGAGCGCCAAGTCCTCACCGTGCGCCTCGAGAAGGAGAAGGAGAAAATCGAGATCGGAGCGATCACCTTCGGCGGCGGCGAGCCGCAGGCCGAAGCGAAAAACCTCAGCGTGGGCATGAAGCGCAAACAAGTGATCGCCCTCCTCGGCAAGCCCGCCGATCCGAAGGCGAACCCGTTGGAATACAAGGACGGAGCGAAAACCCTGAAAGTTTTCCTCAATGAAAAAGGCAAGCTCGTCCGCGTCACGGAAACCCTTCCCGGCGGCGCGGAGACGATCCTTGTGCAGTGAGCGCCCCAGAGCCGTCGCCAGACGAAAACCCCGCTTGCCATCCGGGCGGCGGGGTGGTGAAGTTTCCGGCGATGGGCTTTTTCCGATCCGGCAAACTGCGGTTGCTCTACCTGCTCGCGCTCGCGCAGTTGGTGGGCGGGCCGTTGGTGCTGCTGCATGTGACGGTGTTCTGCAAGCTGACAATGCGCGAGGCACCGCGTGTCGGATTTGCGCAGGCAGCCGTCGGGGCGATTGCTTCCGATGAGTTCCGCGAGTGCGCCAGCGCCGGTTTGCCGAAACGCGACACGCCCGCCAAGGACAGCCGTGAGGGCGATCCGAAGCCGAAGCTGGACAAGCCCCACCACCCGCCCGCGCCTTGGATGGCGGAGCGGAGGATTTTCGCGCAAGACGTGAAAGGCACGGCCATCGCCGATGCGCAACGGACGTGGACACCGGCCTGGCCGAACGCGCCGCCGGGGCCGCCGCCGAGGTGGGTGTGAAATGAGGAGCCGCTCGATTCGTGCGGCTCCGTGAACCGGATTGGGGGCTTTTCCCTGATCCAAAATCCGTGCCTTCGCGCGGACGACGTTTCTCATTTTCCACCTAACCAAACAAACCACATGAAATTTTCCAAACTGATCCCACTATCCCTAATCATCCACGTTTCCGCCCAGGAAACACCCGCGACGGGCGAACTCGACGCCCTCACCCTCACCGGCAAATCCGAGAGCCTGATCGGCACCGCCGGCACCGCCTCGAAAGGCCAGGCGAACTACGAGGAACTACGGGAAAGGCCGTACTTGCGGCGAGGCGAGCTGCTTGAGGTCGTGCCCGGCGTAATCATCACCCAGCACTCCGGCGACGGGAAGGCGAACCAGTATTTCGTCCGCGGCTTCAACCTCGACCACGGTACCGATTTCTCCCTCTGGATGGACGGGCAGCCGGTGAACTTCGTGACCCACGCCCACGGCCAGGGTTACGCGGATCTCAACCCGCTGATCCCGGAGATGGTGGAAAGCATCGATTACTGGAAGGGCCCTTTCCACGGCCACCTCGGCGATCTCAGCACGGCGGGCGCGACGCGGTTCAACTTTTTCGACACCCTACCGAGCGGCATCGCCAGCGTCGGAGTCGGGCAGCACAACTATTTCCACGGCCTGCTCGCGGACACAATATATCTGAGCGAAAAGGACGCGAACGGGGATTTCTCCGCGCTGACCTACGGGCTGGAATACAACTACTACGACGGCCCGTGGCAACGGGAGGGGAACTCGCAGCGCGCCAACGGTTTCCTGAAATACTTCCAGCAATCGGGTAGGGACAGCTTCAGCGTCACGGCGATGGCCTACGACGCGGAGTGGGACTCCACCGACCAGATTCCGAAGCGCCTCATCGACAGCGGAGCGCTCGACCGCCTCGGCAACATCGACAACACCGTAGGCGGCGAGTCGAGCCGCTACAGCCTGATGGCGGAGTGGAACCGCGACGAGGCGAACGGGCGCACGCATGTGGACGCTTTCGTCGGCACCTATGACATGGATCTGTTCTCGAACTTCACCTATTTCCTGAACGATCCCGCGAACGGCGACCAGTTCGAGCAGGAGGACGGGCGCTGGTTCCTCGGCGGCGAGGCGCGGCGCGAGTGGGATTACGGCACGGACAACACTTTCACCGTGGGCTTGCAGACGCGGCACGATTTCCTCAGCGGCATCGGCCTCTACAACACCACTGGAACGGTGCGAAATAGCACGGTACGTGTCGATGATGTCACGCAAAACAGCGCGGGCATCTACGCCATGGCGGATCACCGCGTGAACGGTTGGCTGCGCGTGCAGCCCTCGCTGCGGGCGGACGGGTTCCACTTCGATGTGGAAAGCGACAACCCCGCGAACTCGGGATCGGAAACCGACGGGATCATCAGCCCCAAGCTGAACGTGGTCTTCGGGCCGTGGAACGACACGGAGTTCTACGCGAGCGCCGGCCTCGGTTTCCACTCGAACGACGCGCGCGGCGTCACCATCACCATCGATCCCGACACGGGCGCGGCGGTCGATCCCGCCGATCCGTTGGTGCGCACCTACGGTTACGAGCTGGGCGTGCGCACGGAGGCGTTCGAAAACATCGTCAGCACCGTTTCCCTTTTCTACCTGCACAGCGATTCGGAGCTGCTCTACGTCGGCGATGCGGGCACGGCGGAACCCGGCGGAGCCACCGAGCGCTTCGGCATCGAGTGGGCGACTTACTGGAGGCCGAACGAGTGGCTGACCTTCGACAACGAGCTGACCCTCAGCGAGGCGAAGCTGCTCAACGACGCGGCGGGCAACGACATCCCAGGCGCGGTGCCCGTGACGATGAACACCGGTTTCACCATCGGCGCGGATGAGGGCTTCTATGGGACCCTGCGCTCGCGTTTCTTCAGCCCGCGACCGCTCGTCGAGGATGGCAGCGTGGATTCACGCCCCTCATGGCAGGTCAACGGTCGCCTCGGATACCGGAAAAACGATTGGGAGGTCGCGCTCGACGTGCTGAATATCCTCGGCCGCGAGGACAACGACATCGAATATTTCTACGAATCGAACGCCACGGGACTTCCCGGAGATGCCTTCGAAGGCGTCCACCTCCACCCCGCCGAGCCGCGCACCTTCCGGGTCTCGCTGACGAAACGATTCTGAAATTTCAGGCCGACGGGACGGTCTTTCAGAGGGGTGTTCCGCATCCGCGGTTCGTGGATCATCGCGATCTCGCTGCGGATGCCCATCCGCTCATTTCCACGGATTATGGAAGCGCGCTCCGCTTCCTTCAAAATCGACCGTATTTCTGGTAATTACGGTGAGGTTGTGTTCGAGGGCGGTGGCGGCTAGGAGCAGATCCTGCACGGGGAGTTGGGTGGTGGAGAGGAGTTGGCCCCAGCGGTCGGCGATTTCCACGCTCACGGGGAGGATGTTTTCCGCGAAATCTGTTAGTATCGTGCCAAGCCATGTTTCAATGGCATGGGCTTGCCGGGTGTCGGTGCGCCGCCTGTCCTCGATCCCTTTGCGGATTTCCCCGATGGTGATCACGCTGAGGGCGCAAAGAGCCGGGTTGTTCGCCATCGCCCAGGCCTGCACCCCGCGATTCGCGCGGTCGCCTTTGCGTAGCTCGGAGATGAAATTCGTGTCGAGGAGGTAGCGCATCATATCTCGGATTCACGTCGCTCCCAATTCCGGCGTGAGGAGCCAAGCTCGAAGTCCGGAGCGATTTCACCCAATTGCCGGATGTGGTCGAAAAGAGTGCGCTTTTCACGTGCCACATCAGCCGCTGGCGCCAGTGCCTGTTGCAGGATGCGACGGTGTTCCTCCTCGGCGGATACTCCGTGTTCCGCCGCCCGTCGCTTTAGCGATTTAGCCAAGGAATCGGGGATGTTTCTCACTAGCAATTGAGCCATGGCCGGACGATGATATCACTGCTATCACCTGTCAATTCGATTTTACCAAGCCGGGATAGGGGGGCTTCTGGAGATGATCAATTAGTAGGGCAGACAGGCGTCAGCCGCTCCCGTCGCTTTACATCCGTGTCCGCCGCGCTTAAGCGGAATCAGCCGATGTTCCGTTATTTCGCCGTCTTTTTCATGCTCGCCTCCGCCACCGCGGTGGTGCCGGGGGCTTTCGTGTCGGGATTCACGCACATCCTGCCGTATGGGATCGACCACATCCTGTTTTTGCTCGCGCTGTTTTTCCTGACGCGGGACTTCGGCAGCCTCTTGGCGCAGATGACTTTGTTCACGCTGGCGCATTCGCTGACGCTGGCGCTTTCGATGTACGGGCTGGTCTCGGTGCCACCGCTGGTGGTGGAGGTGGCCATCGCGCTGAGCATCGCGTTCGTGGCGGCGGAGAACCTTTTCCGGGAAAGGATCAGCCGCTGGAGGCCGTGGGTGGTGTTCGGGTCGGGGCTGGTGCACGGGCTGGGCTTCGCCCATTCCTTCGCTCGGACTGCGGAAATCGCGCCCGCGGATTTCCTGCCCGCGCTGTTCGCCTTCAACATGGGGATCGAGGCGGGGCAGCTTGTTGTGATCGGCATCGCCTACCTGATGGTGGCGGTGTGGTGGAAACGGGAAAATTACCGGAGGATGGTCGCGCGGCCGGCTTCGGCGCTCATCGCCTTGTCGGGGCTATGCTGGGCGGCGGTGAGGATCGCGGGGTGAAGGCTACTTCTTCCGGCTCACGCCGGGGGGCAGCCATTACTTTTCCATCGGCTTCAGGGCATCTTCGATGGGCTTCGCGTTCGGTGGGCGGGTCGGAGGTGCGGTGGAGGTGCTTCCATCCGCGCCGTCGTTCACGAGTGCGTCGGTGAGTCCCTGGGTGGGGTTGATGGTGGCGGAATGGGTGGCGATCAGTTCCTCGAGCTGGGCTTTGGGAGGTGCGCCGGTGAATTTGTGGACGAGTTTCCCATCGACGTAGAATCGCACATCGGGGATGCCGCTTACTCCCTGCTCGCGTGCGAGTTCCTGAGCATGATCGACATTGATCTTGCCCAGCCGAACGACATGGCCGTTCGCCTCAACGATTTCAGTGAGGACAGGTGCGAGGGCGCGGCAAGGCGGGCACCAATCGGCGTGGAAATCGACGATGTTCAGCCTTCCCGGCTCGGCGATGAAGCTGCCGTATTCGGTTTCCGAGAGATCACGGACGGTAGGACCGGTCTTCGCGATGCCCTCGGTGATCGTTTTCAGATTCATTGCTTCCACACCATGCGTGCTTTCTTTCCGCACATCCTTCAGCTCGTTGACCTTGTCGCCGACATTGTCGATGTGGTCGCAGGAGCCGAGGAGGAAAGGCACCGCCAGGATGGGCAGTAGGGGAAGTTTCACGCGGGCAGAATATCAGGAAAGCCTTACCTGTCGAGCCGTTTCACGGAGACCTCCAACAGCCGGATCGCCTCGGAAAGGGCGGCCACGGCGCGGTCTGTCGGGTAAACGCCCTCCAGCGGGAGGTGGATGAAACCGGCGGGGATGGCGAAGCCGTTTTGCGTGAGATGATCCATCGCGCGGAAGAAGATCTGGTTGCAGAGGTAGCGGCCGGGGTCATGGGAAAAAGTGACGGGATGGCCGAGGGAAAGGAGAAGGTTGTGGATATCCGTGAGCGGCAGGGTGGATGGCAGGGAAGCGGGCGCGTCGCGGCGGATCGGGCGCGACGTGTATCGCCGTCCGGCGATGTCGGGGATGCGGAAATCGAGTTCGTTCCAGGCGGTGGTTTCGAGGCGGATTTCCCGGCTGCCGCCCGCCTCGCCAAGCATGATGAGGGCGTCGGGTCGGATCAGGCGGAGGGCTTGGATCAGGCGTGAGGGGGCGATCACGGCGTCCACCGGCAGGACGCGGGTGTGGATTTCTGGAAACATTTTCCGCAAGGCTCCAAGGGCGAGCAAGGAGGCGTTCTCGGCTCGTCCGCCGAAGGGGCCGAAGGCGGTGAGGAGGATTTTCATCACTTCTGGCCGGAGAGGTATTCGACAAGGTCGCGGAGCTGGCGGGGAGTGAGGATGCCGCCCATCGGCGGCATGGTGGAGATGGGGGCGGTGCGGGACTCGATTTCGGCGAGGTTGATGACGACCTCTTTCTTGTCCGGCAGGATGAGTTTCAGGAATTGCCCCTTCTCCTCGATCAGCGCTCCCGCGAACGTCGTG
>JAYTOE010000157.1:0-4340 GCA_043747935.1 Akkermansiaceae bacterium | reverse complement strand
GACGACCACACTCCTTGTGAAGAGGCGATTCGGCGACATCTGCGGCCGGAGCTGGTGAACCGGCTGACGAAGATCGTGCATTTCAAACCGCTGGGGCTGGAGACGGCACGGGAAGTCCTTGGGAAACTGATTGGGGATTTCAACAATCGCCTCGCGGACAAAGGCATAAAGGTCGAGCTGACCGCAAGCGCGGAGGAACTGATCCTCCGGGAAGGCTACAGTGAACAATACGGTGCGAGGAATCTGGAGAGGGTCGTAGATCGGATGCTTGGTATGCTGATCGCGGAGGCGTTGTTGGGCGGTAAGATTGCGGCTACTGAGACGATCCGACTCGAGGCGGTTGATGGCCGCATTCAGTTTTGCGAGGACTTGTACCTTTGATTCTCTGTGAGGCTACGGGCGACAAGGATACTGGAGCCTATGGAACGAGCCAATTATCTGGTAAAAGCTTCGTCGAGGTTGAGGAGGACGGAGGCGACGATGGTGAATGCGGCGCCGTCGGGGGTGCCGGCCATAGTTGATTTGAGTTTCGGGTCGGCTTCGTAGGTTTGATGCAGATCCTTGTACAAACCCGTGAGGATGGCGAGGCGTTCGGGCGTGATTTTCCGGGAGGTGGCGGCGTGGTAGGCTTGGGAGATCCTTGCGCCGGTGTCGCCCGTGAATTCGTTTTTCATGCGCCGCGCGAGCGCCTGCGCGCATTCGTGGAAAGCGGTATCGTTGAGTATAGCGAGCGCCTGGATGGGGGTGTTCGATGGCATGCGGCGCTTGCTGCACATCTCGCGGGTCGGTGCGTCGAAGGTGGCGAAGGTGGGGTAGGGAATACTACGTTTCCAGTAGGTGTAAATCGCCCGGCGGTAGCGTTGCGGATCGCCGGGTTTTGGGGTGTCCCATTTCGAAGCTACGAAGGGTTTCCAAACGCCCGGGGGGATGGGCGGGAACGCCGGCGTGCCGTAAAGCTGCGGATGGAGCAGGCCGGAGGCGGTGAGCGCGGCGTCGCGCGCCATTTCGCCGGTGAGACGTTGCCGCGGGCCGCGGGCGAGCAGGCGGTTGTCTGGGTCGAGCTCGTGGAGCTCCGGCGTGATCTTGTTCGACTGCCGGTAGGTGGCACTGGTGACGATCTCACGGAGCAGCGTTTTCATGTTCCAGCCCATTTCCGTGGAAAATCTGACAGCTAGGGTGTCGAGCAGTTCGGGGTGGGTGGGCTTCTCGCCAGCGGAGCCGAAATCCTCGGGTGTCGGGACGATGCCCACGCCGAACAGCTCCAGCCAGAGACGGTTCACGGCGACGCGCGCGGTGAGCGGGTTCTCTGGCGAGGCGATCCATTTTGCTAGATCGAGGCGTGTGGGCTTTCCCGACTCCGCTATCAGGCGTGGGAAAATGTGGGGAGTGTCGGATGCCTCGATGACGTGGCCTTTGTCGAGCCAGTTACCGCGGTTGAAAAACGTGGTGACGCGGGAATGCTCCGCTGGCAGCTCGGTGATCACCGGGATCATAACACTCGGGATCTTGGCGAGCGCGGCCTTGGATTCGCTCCGCTCGCGGCGGGCGGCGATGATTTCAGGATCGGTTTGCAGGGCGATCCATGCCGGATCCGCGCTGAGGGTGAGCCTGCCGCGTTTCGCAACCATCGGGAACGAGGCCATGTAGGTGCCGCCGTTCGCGAGGGTCAGGCGGAGGGTGTCGCCGGGGACGATGGCGGCGGATTTCTCTAGGACGAAAGTGGCATGGCGCGGGCGGAAGAACTTGTGGTGTGTGCCCCAGCCGTCGCCGCCCTTTTTCAGTGACTCGAGGGGATCGTGGATCGGGTGCGCCTCGTCCGGGATGACATCGATGAGTTTCAGCGGCTCGGCCTTGCCGTCGGCGGCGATTTTTTCGGCGGTGATGTGGTTGAGGGAGGCTCCCCATTCGGCGTCGGTGAGGGCTTTTTTCTCGTCCTTCGGAAGATAGGTCAGGCGGATCGCGGAAACGGATTGGATCGCTGCCGGCGGGGTGGCGATAAGGGTGTAAACGGAGCCGGACTTGGCGTTGTCCGTCGCGCGGAACTCCGCGAAGCCGTCCTTCTCCACGACGCTCAGCTCCGAAGTCGGCGAGGTGGCGGTGAGCTTGGCGACGGGCTGCCAAGGCGAGGATTTGTCGAGAGCCGACCATTTCCCGTGTATCGATTGCTCGAGTGCGCGGATCTTTTCGATGAGTGCGTTCGTTTGCGGGTATTGCGCCTGATCGAGCGGGATGGGAAGGAGAGGCGCGTTGTTGTCGGCGTCTGCATCGGCGGCGTTATTGAAAAAGCTGAGGCTGTTGTAATACTCCCCGTGCTTGATGGGATCGTAGGGATGGCTGTGGCACTGCACGCAGCCCATCGAGAGGCCTTGGAAAACCTCCCATGTGGTGACATTGCGATCCATCGCGGCCTGCAGGCGGAACTCCTCGTCATCGGTGCCGCCCTCGCTGTTCACCTGGCTCAGGCGGTGGAAGGTGGTGGCGAGTTTCTGGTCGAGCGTGGAGCCGGGGACGAGGTCGCCGGCGAGCTGGTCGGTGATGAACCGGTCGTAGGGAAGGTCGCTGTTGAAGGCCTTGATGAGCCAGTCGCGGTATTTCCACATGTCGCGGTTCGCGTCGTTGCCAAGGCCTTCGGAATCGGCGTAGCGCGCGAGATCCATCCAGACGGAAGCCCAGCGCTCGCCGAAGTGCGTGGAGGAAAGCAGGCGCTCCGTTTCCGCCTCGATGGCGGCGGGGAAACTTTTCGCGGCGGCGGCTTCAAAGGCGTCTAGCTCCGCGAGCGTGGGCGGCAGGCCGATGAGGTCGAGGGAAGCGCGGCGCAGCCACTCGGCGGGTTCGGCGGTGGCGGAGGGCGTGAGTTTTTTTCCTTCGAGGCTCGCGAGGATGAAACGGTCGATGTCGTTGGCGGGCCACATCGTATTTTTCACGGCGGGCGCATCGTGGCGCTTCGGCGCGGTGAACGACCAATGCTCGCCCCACACCGCGCCCTCGGAGATCCATTTCCGCAAGGTCCCCACATCCGCATCGCTCAGACGCTTGCCGTGCTCGGGCTGCGGCATCAGGTCGTCAGGGTCATCGGTGATGATCCGGGCGATCATTTCCGATTCCTCGGGCTTCCCCGGCACGACGACGGTTCTGCCGGACTCCCCTTTGCCGAGAACTTGGTCGCGGAAAATGAACGACACCTCGCCCGCCTCCTTCACCCCGCCGTGGCAGGCGATGCAGTTCTTGTTGAGGATCGGCTGCACGTCCCGGGTGAAGTCCACGGCGGCGACCAAGTGCGTGGCAAGGAGAGGAAGATGAATGAAAAACCTGAGCATCGGCTGCGGGAATACGGCTATCCCCCCGGTTTGCTTTCAAACCGGGGAGTTGGTGGAAAATCCTAGCCGCACATTGGAGCCGGTTCAAGCGAGAGACTTGAGGGATTCAGCGGAGCAGCCCGCAGAAGGATTTCCGCGCGCCCCAGAGCACGATGAGGAGATCGTCCGCCTCTTCGCCCTTTTCCACGATTCCTGCCGCCACGATGAATACGCCGACCCCGGCCACGGCTCGCGCGGTGCGCAGCTCGCCATCGACTTCCGCCAAGCCGGCCGTTTCCATCTCGACGACCCGCGCATGGAACTCCTCGTCACCGCAAAAGGCCAATCCCTCATCACCCACTGATCACAGCCATGACCACCGATCACCAATCACCAATCACCAATTTTCCATACCATGAAAGCCCAAGGGGAGCTGGTGGATGCAATTCTTGTCCCAAAGCAAAGCACTATGACACAACGGCATCACGCCCCCTACACAAAGCCGCAAAGTTCTGATAGGGATGCGTTTCTTCCCGAATGAAGCCTATGAAAGAACCATCCATCGACTTCCGCCTCTTCCACCTCCTGAAAATCCCCAATCCCCAATCTCTCTTCCCCACTCCCCCTGCCGCATCCACAACGGTGGCCTGCCCCAATCCGAACCCACCCTCGCCGTCGGCCTCGATGCTGACCGGCTTGATCTCGGCCGCGTCGGAATCACCCCGGATCCGCTGCGGCTCTCCACCGCCACCGCCCGGGAAATGGCCAGGCTATGGGAAACGTTGTTTCAAACCTGGGTTTCCGCCCCGCATGGACGGATGCCCTTGCCACACTTGGGATTCATCGCCATTTTCTTTCCGTAGTCAGAAAAAGTTAGATTATTAAGTGCTGCCCCATGCTATACGACAACTCAACCCGTGAAAATAGCGTCGCCACCTGGATTCTGGAGCAGACCAAAACCGGCAGGCTCGACGTCACCAGCGGCTACTTCACGGTCGGCATCCTCTCCTTTATCAGCCGCCAACTGAATCAGAAGATTGAGAA
>JAYTOE010000156.1:0-3207 GCA_043747935.1 Akkermansiaceae bacterium | reverse complement strand
TGACGGGGTCATTGGGAAGGGTAAATCTCTGAGTATAGATGAAGCGATTTGCCCTGGTCACAATTGTCTTGGCCGTTCTGTCCGGACTGTTCCTAAAAGGGGATTTCGGCCATGGTATCATCGTCGGGTGCCTCATGGTTTTCGTGGGAGCACCGCTTGCGCTGTTCTTGGCGTTATGGGCTCTCTTCTCGCTCAAGAGATCGAGAACGATTCCGGGTGCGTTGAAGAAGACTTTTTCAATCTCTGCAATCCTCTGCTGCGGACTGTTGCTATCGCTCGCCACCGGCATCGGCATTAATCGCTGGGAAATTCACCGCACTCGGGCTTTTGTCGAGACCATCATCCCGAAACTCGACGCATACCGGGCGAAGCACGGGGTGTTTCCAGCTTCACTCCGTGAAGTGGGTTTCGCCCGGCCTCCGGCTTTGTTGAAAAATGACTCTGGCTACACCGCCGAACCGGATTATTTCCGATTCCAGTATTGGGACTCATCCAGCATGATGGACGGCTATGAATTCAACAGTTCCCTCCGGCAATGGATTCACTTTGATTGAGGGGAGCTGCTGGAGCACAAAAAAATCCCCCCGGATCTCTCCGGAGGGATTTTGTTAGATTGGAAATTTCAGCTCGCGAAGTTTTTCGCGACGACGTCCCAATTCACGACGCTCCAGAACGCATCGATATAAGCCGGGCGCTTATTCTGGTAGTGGAGGTAATAGGCGTGCTCCCAGACATCGAGCCCGAGGATGGGGGTGCTGCCGCAGCCGCCGAAGGCCTCGCCCATGAGCGGGTTGTCCTGGTTCGCGCTGGAGCAGACGGCGAGCGTGCCGTCCGCCTTTTTGCAGAGCCATGCCCAGCCGGAGCCGAAGCGGGTCAGGCCTGCTTTCCCGAAGGCTTCCTTGAAAGCATCGAAGGAACCGAAGGCCGCATCGATGGCCGCCGCAAGGTCGCCGGAGGGGGCTTTCGCGCCGCCGGGGGCGATCACTTTCCAGAAAAAGCTGTGGTTCACATGACCGCCGCCGTTGTTGCGCACCGCGCCGCGGATGTCATCGGGGACAGCGGCGAGGTTGGTGATCAGCTCGAGCGCGGATTTCCCCTCAAGATCGGCCTTGCCGGCGATCGCGTTGTTGAGGTTCGTGATGTAGGCTTGGTGGTGCCTGTCGTGGTGGATTTCCATCGTCAGCGCGTCGATGTGGGGCTCGAGGGCGTTGAAGGCGTAACCGAGGTCGGGTAGTGTGTGTGGCATGATATTGAAATGGTTGGTTGTCTGAAGAAGCGCGGCGGTTCAGTATGTTTACCAACCGCGCGTCACACAACATCGCCAGCCACCCCGCTCCCGCAAGTAGAAAGAACCCTACCATGCCGCCCGAACTCGAACCTTACATCCCTGTCATCGCCACCGCCATTGTCGCCGTCTTCGTCGGCTGGCTTTTCACGCACCTCGCCGCCGGTTCCGCGAAATCCGCACTGACCGAGCGCCTCAAAGCCGAGGAGCGCCGCAACACGGAAACGGAAGCCCGCCTCGCCAACGCAGCCGCCGATAGCGAGCGCAACGAGATCTCCGCGCAGACCTTCCGCAACCAGCTTTCGGAAATGACCAGCCGCCTCGATGCCGAGCGCAAGGCCGCGTTGGAAAAGCAGGCACTCCTAGAACGCGCCGAAACGAAGCTTTCCGACACCTTCAAAGCCCTCTCCGCCGACGCGCTCAAGGGCGCCTCCGAGCAGTTCCTCCACCTCGCGAAATCGACCCTCGCCTCGCAGACCGAGGAAGCGAAGGGCGAGATCGAGAAACGCAAGGTCGCCATCGAGACCCTGGTGAAACCCGTCGCCGATTCGCTCGGGAAATTCGAGCTGCGCATCGGCGAGATCGAGAAACTCCGCGAAGGCGCTTATTCGGAATTGAAAGAACAAGTCCGCGCCCTCGGCGAAGGCCAGCTCGGCCTACAAAAGGAAACCGCCTCGCTGGTCAAAGCCCTCCGCCAGCCCACCGGCCGCGGCCAATGGGGCGAAATGCAACTCCGCCGCGTCGTCGAGCTCGCCGGTATGCAGGAGCACTGCGATTTCACCCTCCAGACCCACACCACCACCGACGAGGGCAAGCGCCTGCGTCCCGATCTCGTCGTGAAACTGCCCGGCGGGAAAACCATCGTCGTCGATTCCAAGACCCCCATGGACGCCTACCTCAACGCCCTCGAAACCGGCGACGATGCCGAGCGCGAGCGTTTCCTCCACCAACACGCCGCGCAGGTGCGCACCCACATCCAGCAGCTTTCCTCGAAAAAGTACACCGACCAGTTCGACGACACCCCGGAGTTCACCGTCCTGTTCCTGCCCAGCGAATCCTTCTTCTCCGCCGCCCTCCATTCCGATCCCGGCCTGATCGAGCGCGGCGTCGATCACGGCGTGATCCTCGCCACGCCCACCACCCTCATCGCCTTGCTCAAGGCCGTCGCCTACGGCTGGAGGCAGGAAGCCCTCGCCATCAACGCCAAGGAAATCTCCGCCCTCGGCCGCACGATGCACGAGCGCCTCGGCAAGCTCGCCGACCACTTCTCCTCCCTCGGGAAATCCCTCAACAGCGCCGTCGATCACTACAACAAGGCCATCGGCTCCTACGAGACCCGCGTGATGTCCACCGCGAGGAAATTTGAGGAACTCAAGGCCGCCCCCGAAGGCACCACCCTCCCCGACATCGAAGCCATCGACAAAACCACCCGCCCCCTCCTCGCCAACCCCGATATCGACATCGAGGCCAAGGACGACTTCGCCTTCGTCCCCCAAAAGGAAACCGCATCGAAAAGTGCGGCGAGTGATCTGAGGAGCGCGTTTGGGGATTTTTGAGGGGGTTACAGGTTTTCCTTGGGTCATCCCCGAAATGCGGTGATGCCGGCGACTATGAAAGCGGGCAGGCTTATCACCGTGGCGAGGGCAACACCGACAATAACCGCCCCCCGGTCCTCTGGCTCTTCCGCAGTCGTCCCAAGATCCAATCTCGCCAGATAAAGTTGACTCCACCACATCATTGCTGAATCCGGACACTAACGAACAGGCACATCCGGTCAAGGCCGGGGGAATCGGGGGAGGAAGAGGCTGGAAGAGCTTCCGTGCGCCCCGTCGGGCATGCGCGTCAAGTTAAGCGAGTGATTCCCAGATTTCATTGAAGTTCCGGCGTTTTTTCCGTTTGTCGTAACAGCAGTATTTGACCAG
>JAYTOE010000155.1:0-26280 GCA_043747935.1 Akkermansiaceae bacterium | reverse complement strand
GGAAATCCACAGGCGTATCTGTTCGTCTCGGCGACGATACTGGCCGTGACGCTGTTCTCCATTTGGAAAGAATATCGCTTTCACAGTCTGATCTATTCCTTTGGGATTGGCATCCTGATCATTCTCGCGGATCGAGCTATCGCAAGCGGCTTGGAACCGATGCTCAAGATGATTTCAGACATGTCGGAACAGTGACACACGAATCCTCTTCAATCTCCCCCTCAAATCCCCATCTTCCTCAGCCGGAGCGCATTCAAGATCACGGACACCGATGAGAAACTCATGGCCGCACCCGCGATCATCGGGCTGAGGAGAAGTCCGAAAAAAGGATAGAGCGCACCGGCGGCGATGGGAACGCCGACGGCATTGTAGATGAAGGCGAAGAAGTGTCTTGTAGCAAAGGTTTTCGCCGGACGCGTGAACACTCCCACTACAAATCCATCGCAGCACCGTTCCTACGAAGCCAGTCCTTCCGCTCGTAGAAATCGGGCATGAGCTTGTCCACCTCGTTCCAAAAGGCGGCGCTGTGGTTCAGATGACGCATGTGGCAGAGTTCGTGAACCACGATGTAGTCGATGATCTTCGCCGGTGCCATCATGCACTTCCAATGGAAGGCCAAGTTACCGGACGGGGAACAGGATGCCCACCGACTTCCGAGTTCACGCACTGCCACTTTCCGTGCTTCGACGCCGGCCTTGGGCGCGAAGTACGCCACGCGCTGTGAGATCCGCTCCATTCCCCGCGTGATGAAATAATCACGGAATGCCTCCTTTGCCGCGGGTATTTCCCCTTGATCCACAAGATCCCGCCGCAGGCAAAACCGTCCAGCCTTCAGGAGCAAAGGCTCTTCCTGATCGGCAACCAGTAGCAGCCGGTAGGATCTCCCCAAATAGAGAAACCCCTCGCCATTCCGGTATTCGCGGAGCACGCGGGTTGCGTTGAGATCCCGCCACTCGGCCAGGTTCTTGTAGATCCAGAGTCGTTTGGATTCGATGATGTCCTCGATCCGCTCCGGAGTCGTGTCTTCCGGCGCTCGCACGATTACCCGGCCATCCGGCTCGATGACGATGTCTGCCGTCCGCCGCGAGCTGCGAACCAGCTCATAGGAAATGTCTTTGGCGGCGTTCATTGGAGAAGTTCCTTGCGCCGCTTCTCGGCGAGTTTCACAACCTCGACCGCGATCCGCTCATGGCGCTCGGCCAGTTCGGGAATCCCGCAAAGCTGCAACTCCGTGCCGATTTCACCCCGCAGCTTCTTCACCTCGATGAATTTGTCCCAGAAATTGATGATGTCGATGGTTCCTTGCAAGGTCTCGACCATCTTTGAAACCAGAGCGAGAAACCTCGCATGGTGCTCCTCGGGCACCCCTCCGTCGCCAAAAGCCAGATCGGCGATGTGATCTTTGAAAATCCTGACCTCCTTGGCGGCTCCATCGCCATCGGATTTCCGCCCTGACGCGGCATCGTGAACCAGCGGTTCCATTTCCTTGGCGAGAAGATCCCACTGGTTCTTGTGATCCTCGATCAGTTTTTCCAGCTTTTCGCTGAGCTTCTTATAAAACGCCGGATCCTCATCGAAATGCACGGTGCAGTGTTTCCGGATGGCGTGTTCCATCTCGCTGGCCTTGGCCTCCGAGTTGCCTCCGGCGTGGCGGTGAACCTGAGCCATGAAGTCCGGGGAAAGCAACTCAACCGGAGGGATCTTCGGATTGATTCCCAAATCGATCAGGTGCTCGTTGATCAGGGCGCGCACCTTTGCACCGGCATCGGCGATGTCGAGCGACTCGTCCTTGTATCGCTCTTTGACCATCCGCAGGAGGTAGCCGAAACGACGCGCCGACCCACGGTAGGAATGGCCGGATGGATGGGGCAGGATCAGGTTCAGGCTTTGGAGAAATTTCTTGAGATAAACCTCGAAGTCCGCCCGCCGCTTGATGTCCTTCATCGCCGCCACGGCTTCGTGGATCACCTTCACCTCGGCTTCCGGTGATTTGATTTTTTCCGTGGCGAACCGCTCGATGTCCCCCACCCCGCATGCCGTAAAATGCTGGATGAGTCGGCGATAGCGCTCCTCCAGGATCGGAAGTTCGGTGCTGACGTTCTTCAGTCCATTCAGGAGGTCATCGGCATCCTCGCCGGTGTAGATCGACAAAGCCTCGGTCAGATGGTTTGCCAGGCCGATGTAGTCCACGATGAACCCCCGCTGTTTGCCTTTGGATACCCGGTTCACGCGGGCAATCGCTTGCAGCAGATTGTGCTCCTTGAGGCGCTTGTCGATGTACATCACCTGCTCGATGGGAGCGTCGAATCCGGTCAGGAGCATGTCGCAAACGACCAGAAACGCGATGCCTGTCAGTTCCTTGTCCCGATCCTCGAAATCAAACGGCTTGCAGAAATTCTCCACCGCATTCCAGCGCTTCGACTCCTTGCGTGCCTCGGTGATCACAGCCAGCTCGTTGGTGGCATCCGATGACACCACCACGGCCACCTTGAGAAATTCCAATCTCCCGATCAGTCCGGCATCCGGCTTCGCTTTTCCCCGCTCGCTCGCCACTCGTTCCGTCAGCGCCTCGCGAATCGCCTTTTGATAGCGGATCGCCGCGATTTTCGAGTGACACACCACCTGCGCCTTGAAGCCGTCCGGCAGGATGTTGTTGACATAGTGATTGACCAGATCGCGGGCTATCGCAGCGATGCGCTTCTCAGCTTCGAGGAGATCGCCCGATGCTCCATACTTCTTCTTGATCGCCTCGATCTCCGAATAGCTCCTGTTGCGGAACAGGTCTTCGAATTTGGTGTCGAACCCGTGCTTGTCCTTCAGCGCCGTCTCCGCAGTCCGTCCCTCGTAGAGAATCTGCAAGGTGGCACCGTCGTGGACGGCGTCCATCAGCTTGTAGGTGTCGATGTATTCGCCGAAACGCTTCACCGTGCGCTTGTTGCCATGCTTCTCGGTGATCAACGGCGTGCCCGTGAATGCGATGCGCGTGGCATTCGGGAATGCCTCGAACACGTTGTCGCCCAGATCCGAGCCCTGCGTGCGATGCGCCTCGTCGATCATCAGCAGGATCCGCTCCGAAACATTCACCACGCCGAAACCCTTGCTGGAGGGCGGCTTCCCATAGGTGCCGAGCGCTTCCTGAACCACCGCCGGCAGCTCCACCTCGCGCTCCATGAACTTGTGAACCATCACCATGTTCAGATCCGACGCATCCGTCCCGAGTTGATCCCGGAGCGAATCGGAACTTTCGATCACATTGATTTTGCCGCCGATCAGCTTGGCGGTGGCCGTGAGCTGCTCCTCCAGATCCACCCGGTCGTTGACCATCACGATCTTGAAATCCGATAGATCCAGCGACGCTCGGATCATCCGTGCCAAAAACACCATCGTCAGCGATTTCCCGGAGCCCTGCGTATGCCAGACGACACCGGAACGCTCGTCGGCGTTCTTACCGGCTCTCAGGCGGGCGAGCATTTTCTTGGCGGCGCGGTATTGCTGGTAGCGGCAAACCACCTTCACACGCTTTCCGGAGTCCGTATCCATGAAGACCGAACAGGAACGCAGAACATCCAGCAAGGTTTCCGGCGGCAGCAGCCCTTGGATCAGGATCTCCTGCTCCCGTTCAACGCCGAGCGGTGGCGTGTAATCCCGGAACTTATCCGGCCAGATGTCCTTCCATGGATGGAAATGCTCGTAACCGGAGGTAATCGAGCCGTATGCCGCCTTCTCGCCACAGGAAGTGATCACCAGCAGGTTCGTATAGAAAAGGCGAGGCTCTCCCTCCCTGAGCCCGGCGGCGGCTGTCTCCTCGCGTCCGTTGCGATAGCGTTGCAACTGCTCGAACGCAGCGTGCATGGGATTCGCCGTGTTCGGATCGCCGATCTTGTTCTCAACGACCACCAGCGGGATGCCGTTCACGAACAGGACGATGTCCGGAATGATGAAGCTCTTCACGCAACCGGGGGTATCGATCCGGAACTGGTTGATCGCGTGAAAGGTGTTCTTTTCCGGATGTTCGAAATCGATCAATTTCACCACCGGATCCGACTCGCCGGTTTCCTCATTGATGTCCACCTGCGCCTTGAAGAGCAGCTTCTGGATCTCCTCGTTGGATTCCAGCAAGGTGCGGTTCGGCTGCCGCAGGATCTGGCTCCGCAGATCCTCAAGTTGCCTGTCCGTTAGCCACGGATTGATCGCCCGCACGGCCTCGCGGAACACATGCGGCAGCAGCCACTCCCGGAAATTGTCCCGCAGGCTCGCCGCCGGGTTTGAGGGGATCATTCCGTTGCCTTGATCCACCACCGACCACCCCAGCGAGGAAAGCTGGTCGAGGAACGGTTTCTCGACGTGGAGGTATTCGGACATGCGGACGCAAGAGTGGCTACTTTGGCAAATGAATCCAGCCTTCGATTCGGGCTGCCGCCTTCTCCGATTCATTGGCCACTATGGTATCTCCAACTTTGGCCAACCTCGCGGTAATCGCTGAGATCAGGGCATCCAATGCGTGATCGCATTTGTGATACCCATCTGGGATATTCATCGTGGGGAATTTCATGCGGATTCCTTTAAGGATTTTCCTGCGAATCTGAGGGGCCTCCGCCCCCGTCTTGTAACCTCGTGACGTGAGACTCCAGCAAGCGAGCGTTCCAGTCGGATAAACCTCGAAAAAGCGGCCGTCGCCGCTCTTGTCAGTTACTCCGTGGCGTTTCAGCAATGCCATAGCACGCATGGCGGGCAAGGCGATCCTATCCGAGGAGACGCTCAATGGGGTCAACTTGGTGTTCGACGATTTGAATCGATCCCGAACCGCCATGTCGGTGATGCGCAAACGAAGGGATCGCTGCATATCGAGCCGCCCGATCCAAGCTTCTTCCCGCCAACTAGCCACAGCCGCGCGGAAGGTCTCAGGCCATCCGAAGGGAGCATCAACCCCAACCGCATGGGAATCAGCGATCAGCTTGTAAAGCGCAGCGTCGTCACATCCCAGAACCGGTGCGTCCACCCTGGCTCCGCCCGCCTCCGCCCAATCGATCCGACAAGCCGCCGTATTTTTCGACTGCGACGATAGATCGATTCCGAGGGTAATCATTTCAATTGCTCTCCCCGAACTGTTTCACTCTCCCACCGGTTGCGGAAAACAGGCGCTGCATCGCATCCACAGACTTCTCAATAGCCCCCGGCCAGCTCGCCTCATCCGCCCAGCCACCGGGAACGGTGAAGGAGATCCTTGAGGCGCGTTTGTCATCGAGACGCTGCCAGAAAAGCGGCGAACCGAATGCCGTCTCGATCTCTTCCCTGTGCGCGAGGAGATGATCGAAAAGTGCCTTGTTGTCCTCGGCCTTGCCGTTGTCGATGTAGAGTTCGGGTCGTGTCTCGTCCTGGGTGACGACGTAGTTCCACCATTGCCCATGCTTGCGGGCACCCACCCAGTTCGCTTCGGTCGCTGAAATGTTGCCGTGGAGATCCAGTTTCCCGACCGAATGAAGCAGCAGTTGGGTGAAGAATCTCTTCACCGTCGGGCCGCGGGGCGTGCCATTCCCTCCCTTGGCCGGTGGCGTGGTTTCCTCATCATCGAATCCGACTTCACCGATCGGATCATGCACCGGCGGCTTCTCCCCATCCAGATCCAGTCGTGAGGGGTTCCAGACCCACTCCGCCAGCCGCAGGTAAAGTTCCTGCCGCTCCGCCTGCTCGTCCGGGCCGAAGGTTTCGTAGTCGCGGAAAACCAAACCGCTGTCGGCGATGAGCTTCTTGAACGAAGGGTTGTTCTGGTAGGCACCCGGATGGAGGCTGCGGGCAAGAAGGTTTTGGCTATGGCCGAGGTAGGCGTCGCGCTTGTCCTCATAGCTGGCATCGCCGAGGCTCTGGTTCAGGCCGCGTTGCAGCAGCAACAATCCGCCGAGCCGGTTGCGGGCTTCCTCGAAGTCGCTCGGGTGCTTGAAATGCTCCGAAAAATCATCCGGGTGATTCGCCCAGATGTGCTCGATCTCGAAGGGACGGCCACGGCCTTGGGAAATGAGGTCTTCGAAATGAGAGTTCAGGCCGCAGCGGGTGTCCACCCAGTGCGTGAGCCGGGCGAGGATGTGGCGCACCTGCCGGTAGTTCTGCTGGTGCAGGCGGTAGCGGGGTTGGGTGGCGAAGCGTTCCGGCTGATCGTCCAACTGCTTGCGCAGAATCCCGGAAAGTTCCGCGAGGTTCCTGCCACGCAGTTCCTTGGTAAGTATAAAGACGGTGTATTTCACCGACGAGTAGCTGGTCGTCCGGAAGTTCCAGGCCCGGCGGGCGAGCCAGATGTCGAGGAAATCGGCCACCATCGCCACCTTGCGGCGTGTGGTCTCCTCCGGGTCGTCCGGAGTCAGGGCGGCGAGAATGACCTGGGTTTGCAGGGTGAATCCGCGATCCTCGTTGTAGCGGATCGACTCCCAACCCGGCGTGATCTGCCGGGCGGCCTTGCGGATGGCCAGCGTCTGGCGGGCATAGAAATCCAGATCCCGCTTCACGAACCGCACGAAGTCGTCCGAGGTCTTGAGCTTCAGCGAGGTGTTCGGCTCCCGCACCCAGCGGTGGAACTCGGTGCCGATCCGCTCGTAGTCCTTGTTCTCCGCTCCCTTCTTGCCGGGGCGGATGGTTTCCGCATGGCAGGCGCGCAGCCAGTTCTTGAAGAAATCGATGTCCTCCCGCACATCGTCGCGCTCCTCGTCGCCGCCTAGCTGCTTCAACTCATGCATCCGCGCCTTCCATAGGGCGTTCACCGCGTTCTGATCCGGCTCGTGGGTGATCTTGGCGAGGATGTAGCCCTTGAGCATTTCCGGCAGGCTCAGCGGTAGGCCACGGTCGTTCATGGTCTCGAAGATCGTGTAGGCGTCCTCATCGGAAAACGCCTCGATCTCCACCAGATAGACGTTCTCCAGCAGCCAATCGACGAAATACACCACCGCCGGCCCATCGATCTCCTCCGGGAAATGGTCGAGGATCGTGTCGTAGCGGTCGGCGATGTTCCTCACGGATTCGCTTGCTCCGTCCAGCTTCGGCGGCTGCGCCTCCAGCAGGGCCTTCACCGCCTCCGTCCGCTCCGGCACCTCGATGTTGAAGCTCTTCTGCCCGAACTTCATGGAGTGGATCAGGTTGAGGATCGGCGTCGGCTCCGCCTCGTTCTTCTGCCGGTGGTGCAGGAAGATCAGCAGAAGGGTGAGGCTGGTGAGCCGCTGCTGCCCGTCCACGATGAAGCTCTGGCCTCCCTTGTTGCTGATCACGATGGAGCCGAGGAAATAGTGCTCGTATTTCGCGATCTCATGGCGCGAGTGGCTTGGATCGTAGCACCCGAGGAACTTGCCCGTGAGATCGTCGATAAGCTCCTGGATCTGCCGCTCCTTCCACGCGTATTCCCGCTGATAGGAGTCGATGCTGAACTTCGCCCCGTCGAGCAGTTCGCGGATAGTGCGGGCGTTGGCGTCGATGCGTTTCATGGGTGGCTGAAAAATGGTGAAAAGGTCGGGGTATCCGTATTCGAATCGACTACAATTGACTACAAAGCGATTACATTTGCGGCGTTTTAGTTTGTTCAGTGGTTACTCAAAATACAGAAAATCAAAGGGTTACGTCATTCCAGGAATACCGAATCACCTCTTGGCTCTGCTAAATCACGAGATTCTTTCCCGGGTTTAGCCAATTCAAAAGGCCCCCGATCAGCCAGCTGTCGCTTGCTCGTTCTCCGGCCATTCGGGGAGATTCTTGAGCAGGTAACGCGGCCTCCCGGAGCCGACCTTGGTCCGCACCAACTGAATTTCGATTCTCTGATGGAGATGATCATTGATCCGTTCGGGATTCCGGATGCCGGGCGCGATCTTGCCGACTAAAACCTCGCCATCGTCCGTGCGGACAAATTCGAAGGTTCGGCGTTTGGGCAGCGCTCCTTGAAACTCTCCCGTTACGGCAATTTCGTCCTCCGCAAGATTCTCGACCGCAAGACGTGACGCCGCCGTGCGAACTTGTCCCACATCGCTGAAAGCGAAGCGGCCTTCGTTTGTTTCCACGGCGCAGACCGCCTCACTGGTCGCAAGTTTTTCGAGAAATGCACGGATCGCACCGACGGCGCGGGGATCGATCTCGGAAGCGGCATCCGCGAGTTCATCATCACTGCCCGCGCTGCCTTCCAGCATCTGGCGGGTTTGCTCGATGGCGGTACCGAGAACCGAATCGTCTTCCAAGGTCATTTGCTCGGCACCATGCTCCTCCAGTTCAAAGCCGAAGGAGCCGGTGGCCGTACTCGTGATCAAAAGCTGGTTTTGTGCCCGGTTCGGGATCGGCCCCATGGCCTGCAATGGTGCGGATAGCGACGCGGCCACCATCGCCACCGCGTCGGTGAACGCCTTTGTCGCCTCCATGCCGAACTCGGCGAAGATCCCGTAGCTGCCGACCACCGGGCGACCACGGAACGTCAACCGGGCACGGGCTGGCTGCCGGGTGTCTTCAGGAGTTTCCGCAAGCTCGCTATTCACGATTTCCAGGCGGGCGCTCATGCTGCCAAGATCAATCACATCCTCTGGAGGAGTATCGGCGATCATTCGTTGCAAAAAGGTTCGTTCCGCGAGCAGATGGTTACGTTCTTGGCGATTCATGGGGTTCCTGCGGTAGGGGTTGGGGGTAGCAAGCTTCTGGCTTGAACATCGTCGCCTGGATCGAGATCAATTTCAAGGTAGCCCTTCCACCTCTGGGTATTGCGCTGGTGCGACCACATGCCATACCAATAACAACTGCGCTCGACCAAGCGATCAATCCGGCTCAAGTGCGCCGCCTGGCTTGGGATTGGAACCAGACAGGCATCCACCCGGAAGCGCGTCTTCAACGCGAGCTTGGTTGCTCCAGTTGTGGGACCTGCGGGAAAAATCGTGGGATCTCTCGGAACCAGGGCCGACTGATCGGCAACGCCCGGAGGAAGTTTGAAGAATGTCACGAGATCCAAGTCATTCGGTGCCCGCGAACCAATCCTTTCGATCTCCTCGGTAAAACTGCCGTCGATCCATTGGAAGCCCTCCACCACACCCGCCGCATGCAGGGCCGCGCGATAGTCGAGAAAACCTCCCAGAATCGATATCCGTTCAGGGGTCGTGGAAAAGCGCAGGACCAGATCCGGGAGCGACACGCGATAAGGCGAGCGGCTTGAGGAAACCGGATTGGAGGTATCCACCGGAGGAATCAATCCCTCGGGATTCCAATTGGGAATGGGAACAGTGACGGGCATGGCGGAAAATTAGCGTGAAATCTCAGGGCTCCGCAAGCCCATCCACCCGCACCCGGCCGGTCAGGAGGTCGTGCATCAGGCCCTGCTTTTGTTGGCGGAGTTTGGCGAGGTGGAGTTTTTCGAGTCCGAGATGCTTGTTGGCGCTATCGATCTTGGCGACGATAGCTTCCACCTCGGACGATTGAACCGGCCAACCTACGAGCATCTTGTCGATCACGGTTATGTAGATGTGTTTGATGGTCGATCCTCCGGCATCTGCGATCATTTTCTGCTGCCATCTTGGCGAGTTCAGCATCTCAGCTAGGAACTTGGAATGATTGGGATTCGCCGGTCTCAGGACTGCAACCGATTGGTTGATGCAGACATTATCGCGTTCAACCACTGCGATTCTACCGAGTGTCCCGTCTTTAGTCAGGAGGACATCGCCAAGTTTGGGGCGACTCTTTTCGGTCAACAGACGTTCGTAGGCAATACGCGTCGTTCTCCGGCAGGTCTCATACTGGATTCCTCCACCTGTGACATCGGCTGCCGTAACCATGTACGGGCCATCCTCTGATTCCGGCATCGGGTTGGTAAATCCGTAGGAAAGATAGGAAAGCCAATTTCTGAGTTCGTTCACGTCCCATTCCTTCGGCACCAATCCTATCGGTGAATCCTGATAAAGTCCCGGTGCCTCTGCGGGGGTGGGGCGGAGTTGACCTTCTTGGGCGGTGGCTTCGCAGGGGAGGCCTTTGTGGTCGCCGCGGGCGAGTTCGGGGCGGGTCCAGAGGCCGCGGGTGAAGAGGTCGTGCATCAGGCCCGCCTTGATCTGCTGATGCTTCTCCACCAGCTTCTCCGTCGCCTCGATCACCTCGTCCATGGTCGTGAGGATGGTGGCGATGCGGCGTTGTTGGGGTGGCGCGCAATGTGGAATAGGAAGGCGTAAAGTATCCTTGGTATTAACCTCCAAGAATGTAGTTCCTTTACCAAAGACGGAGTAACGGGCTTTCGAGTTTTGAATCTGGTAGAACAAATACCAGCTATCGACCCCTACTTTTGGGATGAGGGACTTAAAGCCTTGGTTAGTAGCGGTTGCGACGCCAGCCACCCTAGCTTCACCGAGAGTTGCCCTCGATGTCATCAAAACACTTCCAATTGGAAGTTTCCGTGCAGCACTAGCAGAGAGACCTAGGTCGGTTATTTTGTCGCCAGTTTCCAAGAGCACCCTACCTGGAGTTTTGGTAATATCAGAAGGCGTCGCCCAAGGAATTGTCCCGCCCTCCCAAAATGCAGGTTCGTTTTTAGATGGAGTTCCGCCGCTGACAACTTCGGCCAACTCCCCAAGTGGTTTCCACGACCAATCTTTTGGAAGCAATTCACTCATACCCCAGCTCCTTCAAGAAGGTTTTCAGTTTGGCGGCTTCGGCGTCGCGTTGGGCTTTGAATCTTTTCATGGATGTCTTCGTGATACGTTTGCTCAAGTCCAGAGCGGGTGAGTTCGCCAATCATCATGGATTCCCATTTCCCGTAGCGGAATGTCCGGATAGTCATCGAAAAGTTGGAAGAGCCTGCCCTTCCACTGGGTCGTGGAGCTGAGCTTGCCGAGCCAGAAGTGGCAGACGGTCATGGCGTGTCCGATGCGATCCGGCGCAAAGCGGGGTGCGGCATACCAGTGCGGATTTTTGTTCTTGTTTCCGGGAACGCACGGCGTGGCACCACCCACCCGGTTCCAGATGCGGGCGTGGTGGGCACAGGCATTCCGCAAGGTGAAGATGCCCTTGGTCCAGGAGAGGAGCTGATCGTCCGGGAATCCGAAATCAGCGGCGACTTTTTTGAACAGCTCCCGATCCATGGCATAAGCCAAGGAAAGGGCCGTGTCACAAGTCATCAATTCACAGGCCATCCAGAGAGGAAGCTGGGAGTGGCTGTCCCCATACTTTTCGTGAAAATACCCCACGAACTTGTTTTTCGCAGCCAGTGCCCGTTTGCGCTCGGCATTGAGTTTCTGGAGCCATTGCCCGTGCGGGGACTGCGGGCGGCCTTTGAAAGTGAGATAGGCACGGACGACGGGAAGCCAGCCCGCACGATCCGATTTCTTGGCGAAACCGGGCAGGTTTTCCTGCCTCAAGTGCCCGAATGGGCCATGCGCCAAAACAAAATGATGAACCAGCCGGGAGCGCAGAGCGACTTCGATGCGCTCGATGGCATCTAGGAGAATGATGCGCAGCCTACGGTCGAAATTGTAGCGACGCCAGATTGTTTCGAGCGACGTGCCGGGTCGGTATTCGTCCAACCGCTTACCCTGGGAATCCACCAGGCGAAATGGATGGAGGTAGCCCTTAAGTCGGTAGTAGTTGACCGCCCTGAGGCGTCCTATCAGTTCTTCCCGATCTGCCGCAAGTCCGCGCTGGAGGAGCAAATCCGCCTGCTGTTCCAAGGTGAGAGCGGGTTTGTCATAGATCATGACTCTCCTCCTTTCACCTGCGGGGCGAAATCCAGACAAAAAAACACCCGCCGAATTACGCATGCAAGCAGAGGCGCGGCGGGTTTGATGAAATACGTATGACGTTGGGAGGCCGCCTTGTCAAAAACAAATGTGCCGAATCCCTCACTCATACCCCAGCTCCTTCAAGAAGGTTTTCAGTTTGGCGGCTTCGGCGTCGCGTTGGGCTTCGATGGCTTGGGCGGTGACGGCGTATTTGGCGTGGAGGTTTTCGAGGGCGGCGAGGCAGGCGCGGGAGTCGGCGCGGAGGTAGGCGTCGTAGGTCTCGAAGAGCTTGCGGCGCAGGAGGGCGAGGATGACGGTCTTCGCGTCGTTGCCGTCGATCTTGGAACGGGCGGCGGCGATGAGATCGTCGCGCTTCTTCTCGGTGGCGCGGATGTCGGCCTTGAGCTGCCTGGCCTGGTCTTCGAGGGCCTTGTGGCGGTCGAGCTTTTGCTCGATGGCGGCGGCCTCGGCTTCGAAGGCTTTGAGGTCGGCGCTGCGCTTTTCCTTTTTGGCGAGTTTCGCCTGAGCCTTGGTTTCCTTGAGCTTGTCCTTGAGAGCCTTCACCTCCGCACCGGGGAGGATACCGGTGTCGTCGTTGTCCTCGTAATCCTCCTCATCGGCGGCGGCGAAGAGGGCGGCGAGTTCGGCGATGCGGAGGCGCTTGCCTTCCATTTCCGCAAGGACTTCGGGGAACTGGCTCTGGAGAATCTCATCATCGGGGATGAGTTCCGCGCCCCAGCCGGAGAAGGCGATGGACTTGAGCTCGGGCTTGAAGAACTCGAAGTAGCGGGCGAGTGCGCCCCGGATCTGGTGATCGGTGAGCAGGGTATCGCCATCGAAGGTCTGGCCGATGGATGAGAGCAGCAGGCGGCGGAGCGCATAGACGTTGCCCTTTTTCTCCCCCTCGGCGGCGAGGCCGGAGATGTGGGGGAGGTTCTCCTCCCACCACTTGGCAAGAGTCTCGTGGAAGCCGGAGTGGGCGGCGGCGATGGCGGGATCGCTGGCGACGATGGCGGCGAGATCGCGGCGGTGGGTGATGGCGCGGGAGAAATCGGAATAAAGAGGAACCACGGATGAACACGGATTCACACGGATGGAAGAGGGGGATTCTGAGTGTTTGGGTTTTTGGTTCTTTGATCCATGTCCACCCCTGTCCATTCGCGGTTGGAAAACACTTTCCCGGAGTCCGGGGTAGTTCGCCCAGAATCGTTGCAGGCTTTCGATTTCCGCGAGCGGGACGCCGCCGTGGAGATGGGCGCGGACATCTTGGGGTTCCGGTGGCGGGGCGTTGTCCACGTAGCGGCGGATGTTGCAGTTCCATTCCTCGGACTCGATCTCTCCGTGCGGGACGAGGCGGGCGTAGGCATCCACGGTCCGGCGCTCGCGGTGGACGTGGACGATTTTCGAGATGTCCTCGGGGCGGAGGAAGTTCTGGGCTTTGCCTTCGCGGTATTCGCGGTCGGCATTGATGAAGAGCACGTCCTTGCGGAGGGCGTCGCGCTCCTGGTCGAAGAGGTCGCTCATCCGCTTCAGGAACAGCATGCCGAAGATGTATTCCTTGTATTCGGAGGCGTCCATATTGCCACGCAGGTCGTCGCAGGCGCGGAACAGGAGGCTGGAGAGCTGGGAGAGGGTGAGCTTTTGGGACATCAAGAAGAGTGTTGAAAAATGGGAGGGTAGCAGGAATAGAAGACAGCGCGGAGGGCGACACCTCACGATCTATCGGATCAAACCGAACCGAGACTAGAATTTTCCTGACCGGCTCGGCATTTTTCACAGTCGCCTCTGCCCTGCCGATGGGCGGGAGGCAACCGGCAAGCGAGGCATCTTAAAGCTCCTTCGCCCGCAACCTCAGCGCATTCAAGATCACGGACACCGATGAGAAACTCATCGCCGCGCCCGCGATCATGGGGCTGAGGAGAATTCCGAAAAAAGGATAGAGCACGCCGGCGGCGATGGGGACGCCGACAGCATTGTAGATGAAAGCGAAAAACAGGTTCTGGCGGATGTTGCGCATGACGGCGCGGCTGAGGCGGATGGTTTTGGCGATGGCGAGTAGGTCGCCTTTCACGAGGGTGATGGCGGCGCTGCCGATGGCGACATCGCTGCCGGTGCCCATCGCGATGCCGAGATCCGCGGCGGCGAGGGCGGGGGCGTCGTTGATCCCGTCACCCGCCATGGCGACGACCGCTCCCTGCTGCTTGAGCTTGCGGATGAGTTCGATCTTATCATGCGGAAGAACCTCGGCGTGGACTTCATCGATCCCGAGTTCGTGCGCGACGGCCTGCGCGGTGGCGCGGTTGTCGCCGGTGCACATGATGATTTTCAAACCCATGTCGTGAAGCGTGCGGATCGCTTCGGCACTGGATTCCTTGACCGGATCGGCGATGGCGAAAATACCCGCGAATTCGGAGCCGACACCGATCCAGACGACAGTCTTGGCTTTTTCCCGCAATGCTTCGGCCCGTTGTTCCCAATCGCTCGGGATCGTGATGCCATTTTCGGACAGGAACGAGGATTTCCCGATTCTGACAACTTTCCCATCGACGCGGCCGATCACGCCGCCCGCCGTGATGGATTCGAAATCGGTGACGGGGAAAAGTCCGATGTTCGATTCCTTCGCCGCATCTACAACTGCGCGGGCGAGCGGATGTTCGCTGGGTGACTCGACGGAAGCGGCCAGACGGAGCAGGGCATCGCTTTCGTAGCCGGATGCGGGGATGACATCGGTGACGCGCGGCTTGCCGGCGGTGAGCGTGCCGGTTTTGTCGGTGACGAGATGGGTGACCTTTTCCGCGATCTCGATGGCTCCCGCGTTTTTCACGAGGATCCCCATGCCCGCCGCGCGACCCACGCCGACCATGATCGACATCGGCGTCGCCAAACCGAGCGCGCAAGGGCAGGCGATGATGAGCACGGAAACGGCGTTGACCAAGGCGAACGCCATCGCGGGCGCGGGGCCGAAGATCGCCCAGACGATGAACGTGACAACCGCTGCGGCGACCACAATGGGCACGAACCAGCCCGCCACGGTATCGGCGACTTTTTGGATCGGCGCACGGCTGCGCTGGGCCTCCGCGACCATTTGGACGATCTGTGAGAGCAGCGTGTCGCCGCCGATTTTTTCCGCCCGCATCACGAAACTTCCGGTCTGGTTCAGGGTCGCGCCGATCACGGGGTCGCCTTCCTTTTTCGCGACCGGCATGGGCTCGCCGGTGATCATGGATTCGTCGAGGTTGCCGCCGCCTTCGGTGATCGTGCCGTCGATGGGAACTTTCTCGCCGGGACGGACGCGGAGCAGATCGCCGACCGCGATCTCATCGACCGGCACGTCTTCTTCTTTGCCGTCGCGCAGGCGATGGGCGGTTTTCGCGGCGAGGCCGATGAGGGATTGGATCGCCTCACCGGTGCGGGCGCGCGCTCTCGCTTCCAATAATTGGCCGAGCAAAACCAGCACCGTGATCACCGCCGCCGCCTCGAAGTATAGGCCGACCTCGCCGTGCTCCTTGAACGATTCCGGAAACACGCCGGGAGCGAGAACCGCGACCGCGCTGTAGATGAACGCCGCGCCGACACCCGTGGCGATCAGCGTGAACATGTTTAGGTTCCATGTTTTCAGGGAAACCCATGCCTTGGTGAAAAACATCCCGCCCGCCCAGAAGACCACGGGGATGGTGAGGATGAACTCGATCCATTTCGTGATGTCTCTCCGAAAATGCAGACCCGGAATCATGTGCGCCATCGCGAGCATGAACACGGGCAGCGTGAGCGCGGCGGCGATCCAGAATTTTCTCGTGAGATCCCTGATTCCCGAGTCATCCTCGTCCGCAGCGGGAACACCCTTTGGTTCCAGCGGCATCCCGCATATCGGGCAATCACCCGGATGATCCTGCTCGATCTCTGGGTGCATCGGGCAGGTGTAGATCGTCTTTGTTTCCGCCTTCCACATCAGGTTCCGCTCCAGCGCCATGCCGCATTTCGGGCAGTCGCCGGGTTTATCCGACTCAACACCGGGGCACATCGGGCAGAAATATTTCGCGCCGGAGGAGGGCTTCACCTCGGCTTCGTGTTGGTGCCCGCCGCAGCAGGATTTCTTTTCGTGGGAAGGGTTCATGGACGTTTCGAGGCGCAATGATGGCAGGATTCCGCAACAAAGCGCAGGGGGTAAAACCCCCACCTTGACGGCAACTGAATCCAAGCGCAGGCTAACGAAGCTTGGAGATAATACAGCGATATTTTGAACCCCTTCAATGTCATCCTTTCTGCCTTCCTCTCGCTCCTCGTGGCGATGCCGCTCTGCTGCTGCAGCGCGAAGGCTGGGAATGTGAAAGAAGCGGCGGTCTGTTGCCAGACGGATCAGGAATCCGGCGGATCGGATCACGATCTCAAGCTCTGCGCCTGCGACTCGCATGACGCCAAGGACAAGCCCGAGACCGTGCGACTTCCCGACGCAGGCGCGACGGACATGATCGAGCCCGATTCCAATCCTAGCCTGCCGCCGCTTTCCCCCATCATCACAGTCAGATGCGCGGCTCGGCCTTTGATCATCGACGACCCCCTCGGCGATGTTTTCGCGAGATACTCGCGCTGGATCATTTGATTTCCGAACCATCCTGACTCCCCTGCGCCGGTGATTCATGCCGCAGGCTCCACGTGTTCCGCTTTCCGGCACACCTCTATCCCCGCCCGACGGGCACTATGCCCCATTGCAATTACTTCCGAAACAAACACCTCATTTCCCCATGAAACCTTTTCTTTTTCTCCTACTCACCCTGATCCCCATCCACGCGAAAATCGTGGAATACGATCTCACCGTCGCCGAGGAACCCTGGGCGCCAACCGGCCTGAAACCGATCCGCGCGCTTACGGTCAACGGCGGAATTCCCGGCCCGACCCTGAGATTCCGCGTTGGCGACACGGCCCGCATCACTGTCCACAACAAGCTTCGCAGCGAGGAAACCTCCGTCCATTGGCACGGGCTGCTTGTTCCCAACGCGCAGGACGGCGTTCCCCACCTGACAACGCCTCCGATCAAAGCCGGCACCAGCCATGTCTTCGAGTTTCTCCTGAAACATCCCGGCACCTACTGGTATCACAGCCACACCGGCCTCCAGGAACAGCGCGGCGTCTATGGATCGATTGTTGTCGAGCCGCAAGGAGGCGAAGCAATCCACGCCGATGCCGAGCACGTGCTCGTCCTATCCGATTGGACGCGTGAAAACCCCAACGAGGTGATGCGCACGTTGATGAGCGGAAGCGACTGGTATGCAATCCGCAAAGGCAATGCCCAGTCGATCTCGGGTGCGATGAAAGCCGGAGCGCTCGGGGATTATTTTCAGCGCGAACGCAGCCGCATGGCTCCCATGGATGTATCGGATATCGCTTACGACGCCTTCCTGATCAACGGCCAGAAACAGATCGAACTCGGCGGAAAGCCAGGCCAGAAGATCCGCCTCCGCGTCATCAACGCAGGCGCTTCCAGTTACTTTTATCTCCAATCCTCGGCCGGAGCCATGACCATTGTTGCGGCGGATGGCCCGCCGGTTTCGCCGCTGAAAACCAAGCGCATGCTGATCGGAATGGCGGAAACCTACGACCTCATCGTCACGGTTCCCAAGGACGGAAAATGGGAATTCCGCGCCACCTCACAGGACGGCAGCGGACATGCGTCGGCGTTTTTCGGCAGCGGGGAACTCCATCCCGCACAGGATCCGCCCAAGCCGAACCTTTACTCGATGGATCACATGCTCACGGGTGCGCTCGAAGCAATGGACATGGATATGAGCGAAATGGACATGGATCGGCCTGCCGCGCCTTACGCGAAACTCCGCTCGCCCATCCCCACCACGTTTCAGAAAAACGCTCCCCACCGCACGCTCGAACTGCGCCTCACGGGAAACATGGAGCGCTATGTCTGGTCGATCAACGGCAAGACCGCGCGCGAGGACGGCGTGATCAAGGTCACACGCGGCGAAGTCCTGCGGCTTGAGTTCGTCAACGACACGATGATGCATCACCCCATGCATCTCCACGGTCATTTCTTCCGCGTCATCGATGGCAAGGACGACAGCCATGCTCCGCTGAAACACACCATCGATGTCCCGCCCATGGGACGCCGCACCATCGAGTTCCTCGCGGATGAGCGCGGCGACTGGCTCTTCCACTGCCACCTGCTCTACCACATGCACGCAGGCATGTCCCGGGTCTTCAGCTACGACGACCAGGGCGAGGATCATGTGCCGGATCTCGGGGAAATGGCGGAGGATCCGCTCTACTTCATGGCTTCGGGAAACATACAAAATCACATGAGCATGGGGATGGTCTCACTCATGAACGCGCGCAACGATTTCGTCGCAAGCTGGGATGTCGGCATCCACCACGACCTGACGGGCGGAGGCCATGACCACGAATTCGATTACGAGGCGGATCTTGTTTGGAAACGCTACATCGACCCCGATTTCCGCACCGTCCTCGGCTATCGACTGACCAATGAGATGGATGCCGAAAACCGTTTCATCGGCGGCGTAGAATACAGACTGCCCTACATGGTCTGGACGGGGCTGACCATCGACAGCGAGGGCGATGCTCGGATTACCGCGATGAAGGATTTCCAGCTCACGCCCCGGCTCTCGCTGCTGACAAACATCGAATATGACACCGGCTCGCAACTCCAATGGGGTGCGGGTCTCAACTACACCCTCACCAAGAATCTCTCGCTCATCACGGAATACGATTCCGACCACGGCTTCGGCGGAGGCTTCGGCTTCCGCTTCTAGGAAAAACAAACAACAACACAAAAATGAAAACGACCATCGCATCGGCCATCATCGCCGCCACATTCGCCCTCGCCTCCTGCGCCGCCACCGGCGGAGCGGACACAGCGGGCATCAAACGCTACACCAGTGACACCTGCGTGGTAACCGACAACAAGCTCGGCTCCATGGGGGATCCCGTGACCAAGGTCTATGGCAATCAGGAAGTGAAGTTCTGCTGCAAGCCCTGCGTCGCAAAATACGAAAAGAACCCCGAGAAATACGCAGCCAACGTCCACTGATATGAAAGCCAACCTCGCCGCCATTTGCATGGCTCTCATCGTCGCCTCCTGCGCCGGTGATTCCGCGCAGACAACAACAGGTGCGCCCGCAACCGCGATAACGACGCCCAAGGAGGTTTCGAAACCCAAACCCTACCCGTTGGAAATCTGCCTGGTTTCCAACGAGGATCTCGACGAAATGGACGAGCGTGTCGCCACAGTGTACGAAGGGCAAACCTTCGAGTTCTGTTGCAAACCCTGCCTCGTGAAATTCAGGAAAGATCCGGAGAAATACGTCGCCAAGCTCAAGGCGGCGAAAGGCAACGGATGATCCCATTTCCATTGAAACAACCAACCAAAAACCAACCGTGTAGCCAATCCGCTTTTCGTGACACCCGAAGCATGGACGCATCCCCGCCCGTGACTTCGGGTGTTTCGTTTGGAGCGATTTCAGACCTTGCCACCAAACCGCCCGCCATCGAAGATTCCGCGCGGAGCGAAAGCGGCTCCGAACTCAAACACAATCACTCATTCTCCCATGAAATTCGGAATCATCGGCGCCGGCATGATCGGCCACTTCCATGCCAAGGCCATCACCGCCATGACAGGCGGCGAACTCCAATCCGTCTTCGACCTGCGAGGCGAGGCGGCTCAGAAACTCGCGACCGAATACGGCGGCAAAGCCTATTCCGACATCACCGAATTCCTCGCGGATCCCGAGTTGGAGATCGTCACGATCGGCACGCCTTCCGGCGCCCACCTCGATCCCGCGCTCGCCGCGTTGAACGCAGGCAAGCATGTGATCTGCGAAAAGCCGCTGGAAATCACCACCGAGCGCATCGACCAGCTCATCGAGGCCGCCGCGAAAAACGGCAAGACCCTTTCCGCCGTGCTGAACCGCCGTTTCCACCCCGGCATGGACGCCTTCAAGAAAGCCGCCGACGAAGGCCGCTTCGGCAAGCTCACCTCCGCCTCCGCCTATGTGAAATGGTTCCGCGACCAGGCTTACTACGACTCCGCCGGTTGGCGCGGCACCTGGGCGCTCGATGGCGGCGGCGCGCTGATGAACCAATCCGTGCACACCGTCGATGCGCTGCTCTACCTCGCCGGCCCGGCGAAGGCGGTCACCGCCGTCACCGCCTGCCAAGCGCACGAGCGCATCGAGGTGGAGGATAGCATCGTCGCCACGGTCGAGTTCGAGAACGGCGCGCTCGGCGTGATCGAGTGCTCCACCTGCACCTGGAGCAAGGACGGCCACCCCGCCCGCGTGCAACTTGCCGGGACGGACGGCTCCGTTTTCCTCGCCGACGAATCCTTCGAGATGTGGGACTTCCGCGAGGCGAAGCCGGAGGACACGCAGATCAGGGCTACGCTCATGAAAGGCCAGGAGGCCGGCCTTGGCGCGAACGATCCCACCGCGATCAATTTCTACCAGCACCAGCGGAACTTCGAGGAGGTCGTGCAAGCGATTCAGGAAGGCCGCCCATGCAAGACCCACGCCGCCGAAGCTCGCAAGGCCGTCGCGCTCATCCGTGCGATCTACGAGTCCGCGCAGAACGGCGGGAAAAAGGTGTATCTCTGAGCGCACTAAGCACGCCTCATTTCCACACCGGCAAGCCGTTGGCGGGATTGAGTTCTCCGGGTGGCTCGATGGAGAATGATTTCGCGCTCCCGACCCGGTAAGGCCCGTAGGCGATGGGGATCACCGTGAGCTGCAGGGCAGGCTCGCCCTCGGCGACCGTTTTGTTGACGTGCACGACGGCGGCGCAGTTCGGATTCTTGTTCACCTCCAGAACGTCGCCCACGTTGAAGCGGTCGGCGGCATCCAAGTCCTGGGTCGGGAAAATGTATTCGATGACGACCGGGAATCCGACCGGCTCGGTGAAATCGTCCGCCCTCACCATCGCCTGCGCGCGGATCGCGAAACCGGGATAGAGGAACGAACCCTTGTCGAGCTTGCGGACATCGATCACCTGGTATTCCCCCTCGACGTAGGTGAGCAGCAGGTTCTTGCCGAAGTTGCGCATGTAGTTGCGCATCAGCAGCGCGTTGAGGCGGTCGCGTTTCGCGTCGTCGAGGCCGAAGTATTTCCCGTAAAGCTCGCTGGCCGAGAGCGCGTTGCCGTTCGGCACATCGAGGACGGTGTAGCGGCGCAGCTCCGGCAGGCGGCCGAGCTTTTTCAGGATCCGGTAATTCCGCGGCACCTCGGGATTGCCGAAGAGATTGAGACAAAACGCCCAGCTGATGATGGCGAAACAGAGCGCGAGGGTGTTCGCGAGGAACCACCAGTAGTAGGCGGGCCGGCGCGGCACATCCTCCTCGGCGGCCTTGTTCTTTCTCTTTTTCGAAGGCACGCGATTTAGACGGCGCCTCCCCCGCCGCATACCTCGCCATCCTCCGCGCCGGAACCTTCCGGCTCATCCTCCGGTTCGAAGGATGTCCCGCAGCCGCATGAGCGGCGCGCCTTGGGATTGCGGATCTTAAAACCGGCGTCCGTCAGGTCGTCGGAAAAATCAATCTCGCAGCCGCGCAACTTGTCGAGGCTGTCCGCCGCGACGATCACCCGCGCAGCGCCCATCTCGACGATCTCATCACCCGCTTCCGGCTCCGCCACTTTCATCTCATACTGCCAGCCCGCGCATCCGCCCTTACTGACGCCGAGCCGCAAGCCCGCCGTCGGGGTTGCCGCCTTGCTTTCCAGCAAGACTCCGATCTCCGCCCTCGCCTTTTCCGTGATATCCATGATCGCCACGCCGGGAAAATATCCCGAAAGCCGGGACATGAAACCCAAATCTTGAGAAGAGGTCGTTTCGTAGCTCAAAGCTGGAACAAATCTTCCGCAGGAGTTTTCCCGATGGAGATCTGCGACTCGCCGTTGTTGGCGAGGTGGACGAGGCAGTGATAGACAGCCTCCGGATCGCCATCGACCTCGAACGCGACCTGCTCCGCGGTCTTCGCCTCGGAGACGAGCCGGCTGCGGACGCGCCCCAGCAGATCGAGGAAGGTGGCGGCAGCGGCTTTCCCCGCTTCGACGCCCGGCTGATGGTAGGCGTTGATGTTTACCAACGATGCGTAGAAGGAAACCGTGCGCTCGAACAACGCGATGAGCAGGCCGAGGTTGAACGGAGTCACTTCGCGGATCGAAATCGTGAGGGAGTTGCGTCCGCTATCATAGAGCGCGGCGCGGGTGCCACGGAGAAAGCCTTGCAGGTAGTCCTGGCTGGTATTGCCGGGATCGACCTCGATCGATTTCCCCTTCCGCCCGTTGCGCACCTCGATGAAGCATGCGAAAAAATTGTTCACCCCGTCGCGGAGCTGCTGGACGTAGGCGTGCTGGTCGGTGGAGCCCTTGTTCCCGTAAACCGCGATGCCCTGGTTCACGGTCTTGCCGTCGAGGTCTTTCTCCTTGCCCAGCGATTCCATGACGAGCTGCTGGAGGTATTTGGAAAACAGCACCAGCGAATCCTTGTAGGGCAGAACGACCATGTCCTTCTCGCCCTTGCCGTTGGTACCCTTGTGCCATGCGATGGCGAGCCGCATCGCGGCATTTTTTCCGGAGTCGTGAATCCGGGTCTTCACATCCATCGCCGCCGCTCCGGCGAGCATGCCGTCGATATCGAGTCCTTGCAGAGCGGCGGGAACGAGACCCACGGTGGAAAGCACGGACGTGCGCCCGCCGACCCAGTCATCCATCGGGAAGCGCGCGATGAAACCCTGTTCCTTCGCGTAGCGATCGAGCTTCGAGCCCTCGCCCGTCACCGCCACCGCATGTTTCCCGAAGTCGATCCCGGCCTTCTCGAACGCCGCCTTCGCCTCAAGCATTCCGTTGCGTGTCTCGGGGGTGCCACCGGATTTGGAAATCACGAGCACCAGCGTTTCCGCGAGGTCGAGCGTGGCGAGCGTGTCGTCCATGCCTTGCGGGTCGGTATTATCGAAAAACGAGATCGGCATCTTCGCCTTCTTGCCTATCGCCTGGGACACAAGCTGCGGCCCCAGCGCCGAGCCGCCGATCCCGATCAGCAGCACGTGCTTGAAAAGACCCCCGTTCGCCGCGCGGACACCGCCGGTGTGGACGCTCTCCGCGAATTTTTTCAAGGCTTTGAGCGGCTCCGTGATCGCCGCCTTGAGCTCCGGCGTCGGCGCGAGATCCGCGTTGCGCAGCCAGTAGTGGCCCACCATGCGACCCTCGTCCGGATTCGCGATCGCTCCGCTTTCCACAGAGATCATGTCTGCGAAGGCCTTGTCCACCTTTTCGCCCAGGCTCTCTGCGTAGGCCTTGTCCACATCCATCAGGGAAAGATCCAGGCTGAAGCCAAGATCATCGTAGCGCACCAGGTTCTCGTTGTATGTTTTCCAGCTCATATTGTTTTGTGTTGAATCTCAGTAATGGAGGATAGCCCTCACCTTATCCTTCGGCAGCTTGGCACGCCCATTTAGGAAAGAAAGCTCGATTAAGAACGAGATCGCAACGATTTCGGCACCCAGCCCGTCGAGCAGTTTCACCGCCGCTGCGGCCGTGCCGCCGGTCGCCAGAAGATCGTCCACCAGCAGGATTCTCTCGCCGGGCTTTACTGCATCTTCGTGGATCTGCACCACGGCATCGCCGTATTCCAGCGCATAGGCCTCCTCCCTACATTTCCACGGCAGCTTACCCTTTTTCCTCACCGGCACGAAGCCAGCCCCCAGCCGATCCGCCACCGCCGCCGCGAAAATGAAGCCGCGCGCGTCGATCCCCACCACCTTGTCCACCTTCGCCCCGCCCGCCGTTTCGCAGAGCAGGTCGATGGATCCGCGGAAAAGCGCCCCGTCCCCGAGGATGGGCGTTATGTCCTTGAATATGATCCCCTCTTTCGGGAAATCCTCCACGTTCCGTATCGCATTTCTCAGTAGCTCAACCATGTAAGAGAATTTCTTCCCGACTACGAAAGGGCAAGAACCGAGACGTCAGATCGTCAGGAAAGTGAGCCACCTTGCCTCTGAAAACGAAAAACCCCGGCCATCTCGCGATGAGCCGGGGTTTTGTGAGTTTGTTCCGGATTAGGCGGAGACTACGTCTTCCTCGTCATCGAGGATTTCGGGAGCTTCGATGATCGGCTCGGGTTCCTCGACCGTGAACTCGAATTCCGAGTCGCGGTGATGATGGAAGCCGGTGCCGGCCGGGATGAGGTGACCCATGATGACGTTTTCCTTGAAGCCGGTGAGGTAATCGATACGGCCAAGCGTCGCTGCTTCGGTGAGGACACGGGTGGTGTCCTGGAAGGAGGCGGCGGAGATGAACGAATCGGTCTCAAGCGATGCCTTGGTGATGCCCAGGAGGACAGGCTCGCCCTCGGCGGGCTTGCCGCCGTTGGCGATGATCTCGGCGTTGACCTTTTTGAAGGTGGTGCGCTCGACTTGGTCGCCCCAGAGGAACTGATCCGCATCGCCCGGCTCGGTGATCTTCACCTTGCGGAGCATCTGGCGAACAATAACCTCGATGTGCTTGTCGTTGATTTCCACGCCTTGGACGCGATAGACGGACTGCACCTCGTTGACCAAATGCTCCTGGAGTTCGGTGGCACCGCAGGCCTCGAGGAGATCCTCGGGGGAAACGGGGCCTTCCGTGATCTGGTCGCCGCGCTTCACCTTGTCGCCATCGGTGACGATGATGTGCTTGCCCATGGGGACGAGGTGATCGATCTGCTCGCCGGTGACGGGATCGGTGACGATGACCTTCTTCTTGCCGCGGACGTTGCCGCCGAAGGAAACCTCGCCCTCGATCTTGGAGATGACGCAGGCCTCCTTGGGCTTGCGAGCCTCGAAGAGCTCGGCCACACGCGGCAGACCGCCGGTGATGTCCTTGGTGCGTGCCACTTTCCGCGGGGTCTTCGCAAGCTGCGTGCCGCCGGTGACTTTTTCGCCTTCCTTAACGGAAAGGTGAGCGCCGACCGGGATGGAGTAGCTGATGATAACTTCGCCGGTTTTCGGATCGGTGATGCAGACCTGGGGATGGAGATCCTCCTTGTGCTCGGTGACCATGGTTCCCTTCTTGCCGGTTTCCTTGTCCACCTCAGCGGCGACGGTGATGCCCAGGATCATGTCCCGGAACTCGACCTTGCCGGCCTTCTCGGTAAGAATCGGCACGTTGTAGGGATCCCACTCGACGATGGTATCGTTCTTCTTCGCTTCCTCGCCGTCCTTCACCTTGATGACGGAACCGATGATGATGTTGTGGCTCTCGATTTCGAGGCCGCCCTTGTCGCGGATGGAGATGGAACCGTTCTTGTTGAGAACGACCCAGTTGCCATCGGCGTCCTGGACAGTGCGGAGATCCTTGTAAATCAAGCGACCGTTGTTCTTCGCTTTGATCGTAGGCTGCTTGAAGGTCGCCGAAGCCACACCGCCGACGTGGAACGTCCGCATGGTGAGCTGGGTTCCCGGCTCGCCGATCGACTGGGCGGCGATGATGCCGACCGCTTCGCCGATCTTGACCGGAAGGCCGGTGGCGAGGTTGAGGCCGTAGCAGTTCGCGCAGCAGCCGCGATCCGCCTCACAGGTGAGGACGGAGCGGATCTTGAGCTTCTCGTGGCCGATTTTCTCAAGCGCATTCGCTTGCGACTCGGAGATGACGTCGTCCACTTTCACGATGACATCGCCGGTGATCGGATCATTGACCTTCTCGCAGGAAACGCGGCCATAGACGCGAGTGGAAAGCGAGGCGACTTCCTCATCGCCGTCGTAGATCGCCGCGACGCTGATGCCGTTGGCGGTGCCGCAATCCTGTTGGAAAACGATCACGTCCTGGGCGACATCGACGAGCTTGCGGGTCATGTATCCAGAGTCCGCCGTTTTCAGGGCGGTGTCGGAGAGACCCTTGCGGGCGCCGTGGGTGGAGATGAAATACTCCAGCACGGAGAGGCCTTCGCGGAAGTTCGAGATGATGGGGCGCTCGATGATCTCGCCGGAGGGCTTGGCCATGAGGCCGCGCATACCGCCGAGCTGCTTGATCTGGGACTTGTTGCCCCGCGCACCGGAATCGACCATCATGAAAAGCGGCGATGCCTTCTTCTTGCCTTCGTTATACTCGATCTTGCGATAAAGCGCGTTGGCGATGGTGTCGGTGGCCTGGGTCCAGATGTCCACGACCTTTTGGTAGCGCTCGCCGTTGGTGATGACACCGTTGCGGTATTGCTTGGAGACCTTTTCGACCTCCTCGTATGCCTTGGCGATGACCTCGGGTTTCTCCTCGGGGATGAGCATGTCGATGATCCCGATGGAGATCCCGGAGCGCATGGCTTCCATGAAACCGAGGGTCTTGAGCTTGTCGAGGACGACAACCGTTTCCTTTTTGCCCGCCACCTGGGTGCTGCGCCAGATGATATCGCCGATCTGTTTCTTGCCGACGGTCTTGTTGTAGAAACCGATTTCCTTGGGCCAGATTTCGTTGAAACGGACGCGACCCGGGGTGGTTTCGATGACCTTGAGGTCTTTGTCGCCGTAGGGGGTGTCCTTGCCGTAGTCCTGGTTGCGGATGCGGATCCAGGAGTGGTAATCGATTTTCCG
>JAYTOE010000154.1:0-5264 GCA_043747935.1 Akkermansiaceae bacterium | reverse complement strand
ACGACCTCGAAGACCTTGCCGCAGTGGAAGCAGTCCACCGGGCGTTTCTCGGGCTCGCCTTGGAAAATTTTGCGGAAAAATCCCACCCCTTCGCGTTTGAGCGGCTTGGGCTCGGCTTCCGAGCCACCCGTCGATGCGTGCTGAATGGGAGGCTTGCCAGCGCTGGCCAATTTGGTGGCGTGCTTCGGGCGGAGTACAGGTTTGCCGTCCCTGATGTCCATATGGAAGCCACAGGATCGGCAGAGAGTGGAGATGACCATGGCCGGCTCCAACTGATGATTGTCACACTTCGGGCAGATCAGCTCGATGCGCTTCGCGTTCGCTTCAACACCCATTGCCGCAGATACCTCCTATGGGAAACGCGTCGCGTTTCAGCTCGTTGCCAAGGCTGGCTGGGAGACGGCAGCGGATGGCGCGGGTTTCGTCTCAGTAACAGCAGAGGGGGCTTGGCTGGGTGTGCCGACGGTTGATTTACCGACGAAAATGGCACCGCCTTCGATCACCAAGGTCTTCGCCTTGATGTCGCCGATCACTTCGGCGCTCGACTTCAGTTCGATGCGGTCAGAGGCGGTCATGTTGCCATGGACTTTTCCGTAAACTACGATGGTGCCGGTCTTGATTTCGGCCTTGATCCGGGCGTTTTCACCGACGGTAAGGTTTCCGGCTGAATGAATTTCTCCTTCGATCTTGCCATCAACGATCAGGTCGTGCTGGAATTTGACAACTCCTTTGATATCTACGTCGGATGAAAGCACATTGCGTGTGTTACCGGTCGCAGGTTTGGCGGCAGCTGCCGGACTGGTAGCCGACGAGCCGTAAGAAGGGCTGGCGGATTGTTGAGGAGAAGGTAACGGAGAAAGCGAAGTCTGCTCCTCAGGGGTGGTCAGCGATGGCTTTTGAGGCTCGCTGGAATCTTGGCCGATGACTTTTTTAAACACGCCGAAAAATATGACCCTATGCCCCGGCTGTCAATGGAGTTTTCCCCGGAATTACTCGGGATTGGAATCAGGCGTGGGTTCGAGGAGTGGGTTCCCCGAATCGCCTGAACCTTGTTTCACGGCATCGATGAGATTTTGGATCTGGACATCCCCGGGAGCGGTGGGACCGGCATCTTCGCCGGAGAGGTTCGCATCCGGCACTGTGATCTGAGCCATAACCTCGACCGGGGCCTGAGCCTTCAGCAAAAGGGCGCGGTCGGAGGCGTCGCGGGCGAATGATTTGTCAGAAAAATCACTTGCCACCATGCCATAAGCTTTTGCGGCCGCTTCGGTATTACCCTTCGCGGACTCGATGTCGCCGATGGAAATCCATGCGTAGGGGGCGAGGAAATGCGCATCGGAATCATCGATGATCTCACGGAATAAATCCGCCGCTTCGTCCTGTTTTCCTTGAGAAAGGAGCTTGGAGGCAAGGCTCGCCTTCGCACTGGCAAGGGACGGGTGGCCGCTACCACTTTCGATGAATGCCTGGAGGGTAGCGATCGCATCGTCCTGTTGCCCATCCTGCCATTGCTTGTCGGCGAGCAAAACTTTCGCGCTGAATGCCGCTGCCGTTCCCTCGTGGTTTTTCACGATTCCCTGCAAATCAGAAAGTTCCTCCGCCTTCGCGAGCAGGCCTCCCGCCGTTTCCTCGCCGCTCTGCACGATACCCCGCTGGACGACATATCCCGCTGCGCCAATCGCCAAGACGATGGCGAGCACGATGATCTTCGTCTGGTGCTTATCGAGGAACATCTCCAGCGCAGGAGGTGCCTGGGAAATTTCGGCTAGCGGGCCGCTTGATTCAACGGAGAGTGTGTTTTTGTCGGACATAAGATCGTTCGCCATGGCGGCGAGACGCTTATGCAAACCACCCGCGCCGCCGAAATCAACCGCATAATCACCTCTTCTCGATTCTTCAATCGACAATCAACAATACTCAATCCTCAATCGCGCAGCCTCCATGTCCGATTCCTTCGTCCACCTCCACCTGCACACGGAATTCTCACTGCTCGATGGTATGATCCGCACCGGAGAACTGGCCAAGCGTGCGGTGGAACTGGGCATGCCCGCCGTCGCCATGACCGACCACGGCAACCTTTTCGGTGCCATCGAGTTCTACCAAGCCTGTAAAAAGGCGGGAGTGAAACCCATCTTCGGCTGCGAGATCTACCTCGCGCCCGAGACGATCGCTGAGAAAAAAAAGATCCCGAACCGCAAGTCCGCCACCCACCTCACCCTCCTCGCCGAGACCGACGAGGGCTGGCAAAACCTTTCCAAGCTCACCTCCATCGGCCACCTCGATGGCATGTATAACGGCAAGCCCCGCGTGGATCGCGAAATCCTCCGCGCGCATTCCAAGGGCATCATCTGCCTCTCCGGCTGCATCTCCGGCCCGGTCAACGAGTGGCTGCTGAAAGGCGAAACTGATAAGGCGCTGGAGACGATGACCGAACTCCGCGACATCTTCGGCAAGGACAACCTTTTCGTGGAACTCCATAACCACGGCCTCGAATCCCAGCTCAACCTCATCCCGCAGCTCGTCGCCCTCGCGGAAAAGCTCTCGCTCCCCGTCGTCGCCGCCAACGACGTCCATTTCCTCCACCGCACCGACCACGAGGCGCACGATGTGATGATCTGCATCGGCACCGGTTCCATGGTGATCGACGAGACCCGCATGCGCTACACTCCCGAGGTGCATTTCAAAACGGCGGAGGAAATGCGCGCGATCTTCAAGGACATCCCGGAAGCCTGCGACAACACCCTCCTTATCGCGGAGCGCTGCAATGTCGTCTTCAAGCTCGACTCCACATCCTCGGAAAAATACCCGCAGTTCCCCACCCCCGACGGATCGCCGCGCGAGGACTACATGATGAAAATCTGCCAGGACGGCCTCGTGAAACGCTACGGCGAGGAAAAGGCCAACTCCACCGAGGTCGCCGACCGCCTCAAGTATGAAGTGGATACCATCAACAAACTCGGCTTCTCCTCCTATTTCCTGATCACCGCGGACTTCATCCAGTGGGCCCGCGACAATGACATCCCTGTCGGCCCCGGCCGCGGTTCCGCCGCCGGATCGCTCGCCTCCTACGCGATGGGCATCACCAACATCTGCCCGCTCCAGTTCGGCCTGCTCTTCGAGCGTTTCCTCAACCCCGAGCGCGTCTCCCCTCCCGACGTGGACATCGATTTCTGCCAGTCCCGCCGCGCGGAAGTCATCGACTACGTGCGGAAAAAATACGGTGAGAAATCCGTCTCCCACATCATCACCTACGGCACCATGGGCGCGAAGTCCGTGCTCCGCGATGTCTCCCGCGTCCTCGGCATCTCTTACGGCGAGGCGGATCGCATCGCGAAACTCGTCGATCCCAAGCCGAGCGAGGGCGAAGACAAGAAGCTCTACGGCTCATCCATCCTTGCCAGGGAGTTCGCAAAAAACACCGAGCTGCGGGAGCTCATCGAATCCTCCTCCACCTACAAGGATCTCTGGGCCTATGCCCTGCGCCTCGAAGGCATCAACCGTAACGTCGGAATCCACGCCGCCGGCATCGTGATCGGAGACCGCCCGCTCGATGAGCACGTCCCCCTCACCCGCGGCAACGAGGGCGAAGTCGTCACGCAATACGACATGAACGCGATCACCGAGGTCGGCCTGTTGAAAATGGATTTCCTGGGGCTCAAGAACCTCACCGTCATCCACGACGCCGTCTCGCACATCCGGAGACACATCCCGGACTTCGATATCGAGAAAGTCCCCCTCGATAACCAACCCACCTTCGACATGCTCAACCGCGGCGAGACCATGGGCGTGTTCCAGTTGGAATCCGGCGGCATGGTCGAGACCTGCAAGAAATACGAGATCCGCAGTATCGATGACATCATCGACCTCATTGCTGTCTATCGCCCCGGTGCCATGCAGTTCATCGACCAGATGCTCGACGTGAAAAAAGGCAAGAAGGCGATGTACGAGCATCCCCTCCTGGAGCAGGTCTCCGGCAACACCTACGGCGTCATGATCTACCAGGAGCAGGTGCAGAACGCCGCCAAGCTCCTCGCCGGATACACCCTCGGCGGCGCCGACCTGCTCCGCCGCGCCATGGGAAAAAAGGATGCTGAGAAGATGGCGAAGGAGCGCGTCAATTTCACCAAAGGCTGCAAGGAAACCAACAACATCAGCGAAAAACTCGCCGGCGCGATCTTCGACAAGATCGAGATGTTCGCCGGTTACGGCTTCAACAAATCCCACTCCGCCTGCTACGGCCACATCTCCTACTGGACCGCCTACATGAAGGCGAACCATCCCGTCGAGTTTATGGCCGCACTGCTTTCCAACGAGGTCAACAACACCGACAAGATCGCCGTCTTCGTCAACGAATGCCACCGCATGGGGCTCGAAATCTTCCCGCCCGATCTCAACAAGTCCCAGCTCCGCTTCGCCCCCGAGACAAGCTCCGGAAAAACCGCCATCCGCTACGGCCTCGCCGCCATCAAAAACGTCGGCGAAGCCGCGATGAAATCCGCCATCGAGGAACGCGCCGCCAACGGCCTTTTCTCCTCGCTCGAAGACTTTTCCTCCCGCCTCGACTCCAAGGTCATCAACAAGCGCATCCTGGAAAACCTCGTCAAGGCCGGCGCGCTCGATTGGACCGGCGAGAACCGCGCCACCATGTTCGCCCGCCTCGAGCAGGTCGTCGCCTCCGCCTCCTCCGCCCAGCGCGACAAGGCCTCCGGCCAGTCCTCCCTCTTCGACGCCATGGACTTCGCACCCCCCGCACCCACCAAGAACACCCCCGCCGCCAACGCCCTGGAGGAATGGTCAAAAGACGACCGCCTCGCCCACGAGAAGGAACTCCTCGGCTTCTACGTCACCGGCCACCCGCTCGACAAATTCCGCGGCGTCCTCGACTCCGACAAATACAACCGCATCGGCCTCATCGACGAGATCGAGCTGGAAGACCCCCGCGCCCGCTACCCCATCGCCGGCATGATCCGCAGCATCGAGTCCCGCATGACCAAGGCCGGGAAAGCCTTCGGCATCCTCACCATCGAGGACTTCACCGGCTCCTGCGAGGTCATGCTCTGGTCGGAAAGCTACCTCCCCGCCCGCGATTCCGGCATCCTCCAGCCCGGCCAGATGATCCGCCTCAAGGTCGCCATCCAGCTCGACGACCGCACCGGCGGCCGCCGCCTCACCGGCTCCGACATCGCCGAGCTCAAGCCCAGGAAAGCCTCCAACGGTAAAGGCCCCTTGGAACTGCTACTCTGGACCCACCGCCACACCGCCAA
>JAYTOE010000153.1:0-3923 GCA_043747935.1 Akkermansiaceae bacterium | reverse complement strand
AACCGCCCCGTCCGTGAAATACCTCACTCGCTTCATCAACATCCCGGCCATCCCGAGATCAGGGAGCACCGTCCCGTTGTCCTTTGACGCAAGCATTTCCTCCTCGTTCTTGTTCGCGTGTTGCGTCTCGCCCACCTCCGCCCTCCCGTTTTTCCTGCCTAGCGCCATACCCATCGCGCGTCGGTAAATCCTTGAAACATCCTTCCATTTCTCCGCATCGAAACCGATTCCTTTGTAGCTCATGCACGCCCGCACGATGCCTTCCCGCGCCTTTTTCCCATTGCCTTTTTTCCCGCCGCCAATCGCTTCGCCGTATCCGCTCCAACGGTAATCCGCCGGATCGCTCACCATCCCCGCACGAACGGGATTGAGGTCGATGTAGGCCGCGATCGTCCGCGCCGCCGTCCCGCTCTCCACGATGACGCTTTTGAAGCGCTCTTCCCACAATGTCCCGGAACGCTCGTGCTTGCGGTTAAACCACCGGGTGAATCGGATCAGCAGCCCCTGCATGAAGCGACTCAAACTGTGCATCCGATAGGTGAATCGGGCGTGGATTTCCTTCACCCTCGCCTCATTCCCTGCGGTCAAACCCTCTTCTGCCGTCTCTTCCGCTCTCCCCGCAGCAAGCTCATCGGCCACCCCTTGCACGAAGTTTGCCGGGTAAATCGCGGCCAACCTGGCAAGCAGCTTTTCATCGGTAAGCCCACCCGCCTCCAGCGGCGGAACCTCAAGCAGGATATGGAAATGGTTCGACATCACGCAGTAGGTTAGAACCCGGCAGCCGCTGAAATTCTCATACATCCGCATGAACATCCGGAACGCCTCCCGCTCCTCGTCCCCGAAAACGAAACGCCGATCCACGATGCGCGAAACGCAATGGAAAACCACAGGTCTATGCACCGGATCGGAAGTCTCAAATATCCACCTTTTTGCCCTCATAATGCGCATTCTACCCCGCCAATTCCACGTGTATAGGATTATTTTACTTTTTCTCTGACACTATGTCAACATTCTCTGACACTATGTCAACAAACACCGTTGAGCAACACTATGTAGCAACCGCCCGCCATCAAGCCACCGTAATCGCCAACGCCTCGATCAAAGGCGCAAATCCAACGCGCCCATTTTCCTTTTTAGGTTTATCGAAACACCAAATAAGCCGCTTATGCCAACACCCCCTTGATCACCTTGGTGGGTTCCACGCCGGTGAGTTTGTAGTCGAGACCTTGGAATTTTTTGGTGAAGCGGGTGTGGTCGATTCCGAAGCGCTCCAGGAGGGTGGCGTGGAGGTCGCGGACGTGAACCACGTCCTGGACGGAGGCGTAGCCGAGCTCGTCGGTGGCGCCGTGGACGTGGCCGGGCTTGATGCCCGCACCGGCCATCCAGAGGGAGAAGGCCTTGATGTGGTGGTCGCGGCCGGTGCCTTGTCCCATGGGCGTGCGGCCGAACTCGCCGCCCCAGATCACGAGCGTGTCTTCAAGCATCCCGCGCTGTTTGAGGTCTTTTACAAGGGCGGCGGAGGCCTGGTCGGTGAGGCCGGCGGAGTAGGGCATCTGTTTATCGATATTGCCGTGATGATCCCAGCCGCGGTGATAGAGCTGCACGAAACGGACGCCGCGCTCGAGCATGCGGCGGGCGAGCAGGCAGTTCGAGGCGAAGGAGCCATCGCCCGCTTCTTTCACGCCGTACATGTCGAGGATGTGCTGCGGCTCGCCTTTCATGTCGGTGAGATCCGGCACGGAAGACTGCATTCGAAAGGCCATTTCGTACTGGGAGATACGGGTATCGATCTCGGGATCGTAATGGTGGTCGCGCAGCATGCCGTTGAGGCGCTGGACTTCCTCGATGACCTGGCGCTGGGTGGATTGGCAGACGCCATCCGGGCTGCCAACGTAGTGGACGGCGTCGCCTTTCGATTGGAACTGCACGCCTTGGAATTTCGATGGCAGGAAACCCGAGGACCATTGCCGGGCAGAAATGGGTTGATCCGGGAAATTTCCCCTCGATACCATGACGACGTATCCGGGGAGCTCCTGCGTTTCGGAGCCGAGGCCGTAGAGCAGCCACGAGCCCATGCTGGGGCGGCCCTTGAGGATGGATCCGGAGTTCATGAAGGCGTGGGCGGGATCATGATTGATCTGCTCGGTGACCATGGAGCGGACGACACAAATCTCATCCGCGATGGAGCCGATGTGCGGGAACAGATCCGAGATCTCGATGCCGGCCTGGCCGTGTTTGGAAAATTTCGTGAAGGAGCCGCGTGCGATGAGCTTGTGGCCCTGGAGCTGGGCGAGTTGCTGGCCTTTCGTAAAGGATTCCGGGAAAGGCTTGCCGTTGAGGGCATCGAGCTGGGGCTTGGGATCGAAGGACTCCAGATGCGACGGGCCGCCCGCCATGCAGAGGTGGATCACGCGCTTCGCCTTCGCCGGGAAATGGAGGCCGCCTTGCTGATGGATCTGGGGGAGGGTTGATCCGCGGGCGAACTGCGAGAGCGCGATACCACCGAGGCCGGCGAAGGATTTTTTCAGGAAGGTGCGGCGCGACCAGTCGTTCTGCCAGGCGTTGTGGAGGGCGAGTTGTTTTTGGAGGTCGTACATGAAGTTTGGTGGAAAATTCTCAATGCTTGAAAAGCGTGGGGCAAAGGCTAACCTGCGCGGATGATCGCAGTGAAACTGGCACCGGATTTGGAAGCGCGGGTCGCCGCTTTGGCGAAATCGACCGGGCGGACGAAGGCTTCCGTGGCACGCGAAGCGATCGCCCAGCAGTTGGAGGATCTTGAGGATTACTATGCGGCCGCGAAGGCCGCGAAAAATCCGGGACGCGTTTACAGCTCAAAGGAAGTGGAACGTGAGCTGGGATTATAGCTTCACGGAAAAGGCGCTGAAACAATTGCGTAAGCTCGGGCACGAACCCGCCCGGATGATCGTTACTTTCCTTCGGGAGAAGGTCGCGGGTGACGAGGATCCGCGGCGATTTGGCAAGCAGCTCAAGGGCGAGCTGGGCGAATTCTGGCGCTACCGCGTCGATGACTTCCGCATCATCTGCCAAATCGAAGATGATCGAATGGTGGTGTTGGTGATGAAGGTAGGGCATCGGAAAAACGTGTATTAGCGGTTCAGTTCTCAATATCTCGTGATCGTTTCGTGGAGGTTGAGGATGACGCGGCAGAGCTGTTCGATGGGATCGACGGTGGTGTCTTCCTTGCGGATTTTTGTCAGGAAGGCGGTGAGGTTTTCCAACTCGGCAGTGGTGGCTTCACGGGAAAGGGCGAGGAGGTAGGCGCGGTTGATTTTTTCCGCGTCGGTGCCGTTGAGGATTTCTTTTTCGAGGCGGGCGGCTAGGGCTTTGGCGGACTCGACGAAGGTGGCATCGTTGAGGAGGACGAGGGCTTGTTGGGGCGAGTTGGATTGGAAGCGGTCGGCGGAGCATTCCTCGCGGGAGGGGGCGTCGAAGGCGGCGAGCATGGGGTGGATGAAGGTGCGCTGCCAGTGGGTGTAGAGGCCGCGGCGGTATTGGTCTTTGCCGGTGGAGGAAATGTATTTCCGCTCGGGGAAGTTGAGATTTTCCCAATAATTCTCGCGCTGGTAGGGCAGGATGGAGGGGCCGCCGATCAAGTCATCGGCGATGAGGCCGGAGATGGCTAGGGCGTTATCGCGGATGAACTCGGCTTCGAGACGGCGGGCGGATTGCTCGGAGAGAAGGCGGTTGTCGGGGTCGATCTCGGCGAGTTGCGGGTTTTTCGCCGAGGCTTGTTGGTAGGTTTCCGAGGTGACGATGAGTCGAACCATGTGCTTCACGTCCCAGCCGGAATCGCGGAAATCGGCGGCGAGCCAGTCGATGAGTTCGGGGTGGGAGGGCCACTCGCCTTGGTTGCCGAGGTCGTCGAGGATGTTGGAAAGGCCTCTACCGAAGAACTGTTTCCA
>JAYTOE010000152.1:0-10195 GCA_043747935.1 Akkermansiaceae bacterium | reverse complement strand
ATCGGTTCGCCGTCTTTCCGCCAGTAGCAGGCAAGACTCCAGCGCGGCAGTTCCTCGCCGGGATACCATTTCCCCTGACCGTAAAAAAGCAGGCCGCCGGGCGCGAATTTCTCCCGCAGCCGCTTGATCAGCTTGTCGGAAAGTTTCCTTTTCGTCGGCCCCTGCGCAGCGGTATTCCACTCGTCGCCGTCGAGGTCGTCCATGGAAATGAAAGTCGGCTCGCCGCCCATCGTGAGGCGCACGTCCATGGCGCGCAGTTCGGCATCGATGTCGCGCCCGGACGCCAGGATTTTTTCCCAGGCATCTTCGGTGTAGGGCAGGGTGGTGCGCGGGGATTCGTGGATGCGGGTCACGCCCATCTCGTGCTCCATTTTTGATTCGCAGGGTCCGGTGCCGCCGCTCACAGGCGCCGCGCTGCCGGGTCTCGGCGAGCAGGCCAGCGGCAAGTGGCCTTCGCCGGCGAGAAGACCGGATGTCGGATCCAGCCCGATCCAACCCGCGCCGGGCAGATAGACTTCCGTCCATGCGTGCAGGTCGGTGAAATCCACTTCCGATCCACTCGGGCCATCGAGGCTTTCCACATCCGGCTTGAGCTGGATCAGGTATCCGGAAACGAAACGTGCTGCCAGCCCCATGCCGCGCAGCACGTTCACCAGCAGCCACGCCGAGTCCCGGCAGGAACCGGAGGCCTTTTCCAAAGTCTCCTCCGGTGTCTGCACGCCCGGCTCCAGGCGGATCTTGTATTCCACCGCCTTCTGCGCGGCGGAGTTCAGCTCCACCAGCACATCGATTGTGCGGCCTTTCTTTTTGCGGAACCAATTCGTGCAATGGTTCACCCGCGGCCCCACTCCTTCGATCTCAAGGTAGGGTGCGAGTTCGTGTTTCAGTTCCTTCTCATATTCGAAAGGGTAGTTCTGCGCGCTTTCCTCCAGGAAGAAATCGAAGGGGTTGTGAACGGCCATTTCGACGACGAGGTTCACCTCCATGTCCAGCCTCGCCATCGGCTCGTTGAAGACCAGCCGCGCGAGATAGTTTCCCTGCGGATCCTGCTGCCAGTTGATGAAATGATCTCCCGGCCCGACTTTCAGCGAATACGAGAGGATACGCGTTTTCGAGTGCGCCGCGGGCCGCAGCCTCACCACATGCGGCCCGTGCTCGACCGGCTTGTCGTATTCATAGCTGGTGCGATGGTGAAGGGCGACGTGGATGGACATGGATCAGTATTTTCAAAAGGGCTTTACGCCCGCCCAATAAGCACCCGACATGCCACAAGCAAGCTTCGTAAGATCCAAATTCAGGCCGTGGCCTACGGCTCCAGCTAATCGGTGGATTCAGGGTCGCGCCATTCCTTGAGTTTCATTCCCCAGGCAAAGGCGATGAACGTGAGAATCGCCATCGGAACGATCTGCCGTAGGGTTCGGGGCATCATGTCGGAAGGATCGCACTCACAGCCAGATCCGCAGGAATGCCACCAAGACTTCGATCATCAACCCGAAGTTATCAAAGAGATGAAATCCGGTCGCATCCATGGGTCAGGCTCCCTCCCTCGCGAGAAACTCCGCCTCCTCCTCATGGGAGTGGATCTGGAGGTTCACCTGAACGCCTTCCTTGTCCGCCGCCGCTTTCAGGACGCTGCGAATCGCGGAAGCAGTGAAGCCGTTTCTCCCAATCAGCATCGCGACATCCTCGCGCGCCAGCACCAGCTTGAAGCGCAGTTTTTTCGGCCCCAGCACCGCGACCTTCAGTTGCGCCTTGGCTGGCTCATCGATCAGTTTCACCGCCACAAACTGTAGAAAATTCCTCAACCTGTCCGTCACCGCTTGCATGGGGGTAGTTTTCCCCATCCCGGGAAATTCCGCAAGCCTCCATCGCTTCAGAAGCTGTGAAGCTTCAATCCGTGGGGAACGAAAGGTTCGAAATCAGCCGGGTTTGTTGTTGCCAGTTCCGCGCCAGAAAGGATCGCGGACGCGGCGATCATGGTGTCCAGGCGGGTGCGGCGCTTGGAACCGGTGAGGTAAAAGAGTTCACCGGCGAGTGAGGCGGCGGCTTCGTCGAAGGGGATGATGCCGCCGGAAAGTGCTCGATGGAGAATCTTTTCCCAAGGCGTGGTCGTTGGGCGTGACTTGAATTCTGTCCAAGCGCACGTGAATGTGCCAAGTGGCATCGTGCTATTGATCAAGCTTTCTGCCTTATCCGCATGGGGATCGGTCGGTTTGGTGAATGCGATCAAGAGGCATGTATCGAGGTGAATCATAAGCTGCGGTTTTTCAGGTTATCAGATTCACCGCGCGGGATACCGCTCCCGCTCACGCTCTTGTTCCAGAAGGGCGTCCTGTTCACGCATTTCGCGAAGTTCCTCGCTCGGATTGTCGCCCCACCCACCGGGTATCTTTGGCTGGGGATTTGTGCGCAACCATGCTAGGGCTTCGCGCGGAGACATGGCGGCAATTTCCTGTTCCGTGGGCTGCGGTGAAACGGGTGGCATGGGCTGCCCGATTTCCGCAGATTCCAACGCGCGGCGCATCGTCTCGGATTTCGAAACACCCCAGCGTTTCGCAAGACGTTCAAGCCGGGCTGCGGTGACGGGATCGAAGGCGACGGTGGTGCGGACGGTCATGGTTGCCATAACGCCACCATGTTATGCGCATAACATGATCAGTCAAGGTGTGAAGCAAACCTTGGCAGCGGCGCGCGACGGTGCTTAGAGTCTGGCCAAACAAGCCGAAGTGAAAACCACCTCCCTCAAGCTCGAGTTCGACACCCCGCAGTTTTTGCAGGGGCTGTTCGCGAACGACCGGCGGAACCTTTCCTACATGGAGCAGGAGTTGGAGCTGAAAACCGTCACCCGGGACGGATGGATCAGTTTCACCGGCGCGGAGGCCTCCACTCTGCTTGCGGCGAAGGTTTTCCATGATCTTGAAGCCACCCAACGCAACGGCCTGCACATCTCAGCGCGGGATTTCCGGCTGGCGGTGGATGTCGCCCGGCAGTCCGGCGAGATTCCGCTGAACTCCCTCTCCACCGTCCGCCTCGTCGGTTCCCGTAACCGCAAGACCGTTTCCCCGCGCACCCCGAACCAGTTCGGCTACGTGAAGGCGATCCAGGAAAACGACGTCACCTTCGGCCTCGGCCCAGCCGGCACGGGCAAGACCTACCTCGCGATGGCTGTCGGCCTTCACCTGCTGAAAAAGCGGGCAGTCCACCGAATTATCCTCACTCGTCCGGCTGTCGAAGCGGGCGAGGCGCTCGGTTTCCTGCCGGGGGATCTGAAGGAAAAGGTCGCGCCTTACCTTCGCCCGCTTTACGACGCGATCCATGACATGCTCGATCCCGAGGAGGCGCAGCGCTACCTCGACGAGGAAGTGATCGAGATCGCGCCGCTCGCATTCATGCGCGGGCGGACTTTATCGCGATCGTTCGTGATCCTCGACGAGGCGCAAAACACCACCCGCGAGCAGATGTTCATGGCTCTCACAAGGCTCGGCGAGGATTCGAAACTCGTCGTAACGGGGGATTCCTCCCAGGTCGATCTCAAGCCCGGCGTGCGCTCCGGCCTGCATGAGGCGGAGCATGCGCTCGGCGGCATTCAGGGTATCGCGTTCACGCGTTTCACCCCCGCCGATATCGTCCGCCATCCCATCGTGGAGCATATCGTGAATGCCTATGAAAAATATAGGCAATAGCCGATATTCCAATCCTTTACACCTGTCCCGCACCGTGTAGCATCGCCTTGCTGCTCACCCGCATCACCCCCCATGTTCCGTCAGCCCAGTCCACCCGACCCTGACCAAGACCTCGTAACCCGCGCCAAGAATGGCGATACGCGGGCCTTCGATGCCTTGATCCTGAAGTATGGTGATAAGCTCTTCGGGCTCGTTTACAGCATGACTTCCCACAAGGAGGACACTCACGACCTCCTTCAGGAAATTTTTGCCAAGGCCTACCAAGCCTTGCCGAGCTTCAAGGGGAATTCGACCTTCTACACTTGGATCTATCAGATCGCGACGAACCGCACCCTGAATTTCCTCAAGAAGCGCAAGAACCGCACGGCGACCAGCCTCGACGACATGGAATCCTCGATCCAGCAGGATCCGGCTCTGATCGATACGACTCATGACGCCAATCCCGAGCGGCGGACGAACATCAATGAACTGCAGAAAAGATTGAACGAAGCTATGATGGGGCTGTCTGAAGCACACAGAATGGTTGTGACGTTGTTCGATGTCCAAGGCATGTCCCACGGGGAGATCGCCAAGGTAATGGAAACATCGGAAGGAACCATCCGCTCACGACTCCACTATGCGCACCTGCAACTTCAATCCGCCCTCCAAGATACTTGGGAAGAAAGATTTTAAAAAAGTTCTTGCGGTCGGCGCTGATATTTTGTAAATCTTAACCATCAACCGCCATGAAACCTTCGGTCGAACAAATTAGCAACCTCCTCTCCCAACGCAGTGACCTGCGTCCGGAGGAGGGTTACTGGCAGGACTTCCTCAGGGAATTCCACCACAACCAGCGCGTGGAAGCGGCAGCCAAATCGGCTCCCTCCGTGTTCTTCGAGCGTGTGCGTTCATGGTTCTCCGAAGTGAGCCCGTCCAGATGGGCCTACGGTGCCGGTCTGGCCTACGCCACGGCTGCGATCGTATTCTTCCTCGTGCCTCGCGGTGCGGAAACGGATGTGATGCCCACCGCTCCGGTGAGTCATCAGGTTGTCCCCGCTCCCGGTTTGGAGCAATTAGAACAGTTGGACCTGAGCCCCTCGACTGAGGGGATTTCGGGCGAGCAAGAGTTCTAATCCCCATCTTTTCCCAAGATGGTTTCCGTCAACCGCCCTCTGAGGCCGGTAACAACCCGATTGTTTACCGCGCTGGCTCTTTCCGTGGTTACCGCGAATGCGGTTCCACAAGCGATCCGCGTCGAATTCACGCCTCCAGGCAACGCCGCGTGCGCCGTAGTCTCGCCGGATCTCGGGTTTCTCGTCTCGATACGCACCGATCCCGCACCGCTCGCGAAAGCTTACCGGATCAGCTCCGGGCAAAAGTCCGAACTGGTGTTTTCCGGCCAGGATCAAGTCACGCGGCTCTGTTTTTTTAGGAAACCTGAACCCGGCGCGAAAGCTTCCGGGCTTTGGGTCGCTGGCTTCGGCGATGGTGGGCCTGAAGATCTTCGGGCGATCACCGACACGAAAGTCATCCCATGCCGCTTCGAGAAATGGGTAACGCGCGTCGGCGATAAGGTGCTGCCGCTGGGGCTTCTCGCCGTTTCCTTCCGCGAAGATCTTCCTCCCTCCGGCACTCCCTTGGTGAACTCGGACGGAAAAATCGTGGGGCTCATCTTCCAACCCTCCGGCCCGAACGCCGCCTACGCGATCCCCGCCCAGGCGGTGCACCGGGTTTTGCGTGATGTGTCCCGCGAGGGGAAACTCGTCCGGGCATCCCTGGGCTTCACGCTGAGCACCGATTCCAGCGTGCCCCGCATCACACGCATCCTGCCGGACTCGCCCGCCGCGATGGCCGGTCTCCGCGCCAATGATGTTCTCATCAAAGTCGGCACTTACCCAACGGAAGGATATCCGGATGCCGTGAACGCGCTTTTCTATACGGTTCCCGGCGAAACAGTTTCCTTCGTCCTCTCGCGTGGCAACGAGCGGATCGAGAGAAAAGTCACACCAGCTGTTAGATAGCGCGGTGCATCAAGCGACCTGTCGATCCACATCCTCGCGAAGGTTCTCGATGATGTATTCCTGGCGGCTCGGCGTGTTTTTCCCCATGTAGAAGGCGAGCAGTTCCTTTACACCCTTGCCCTCCTCGTATTCCACGGGATCGAGCCGCATATCGGCGCCGATCATGAACTTGAACTCGTCCGGCGAGATTTCGCCAAGTCCCTTGAAGCGGGTGATCTCGGCAGCCTTGCCGCATTTCGCGATCGCCTTCACGCGCTCCTCCTCGGTGTAGCAGTAGAACGTTTCCTTCTTGTTGCGCACGCGGAAGAGGGGAGTCTGGAGGATGAAGAGATGCCCGTCGCGGATCATCTCGGGGAAAAACTGGAGGAAAAACGTCAGCAGCAGCAGTCGGATGTGCATGCCGTCCACGTCCGCATCGGTGGCGATCACGACCTTGTTGTAACGCAGCGATTCGATCCCGTCCTCTATGTTCAGCGCCGCCTGCAGCAGGGCGAACTCCTCGTTTTCATAAACGATCTTGCGGGGCAGTGAGTAGGTATTGAGCGGCTTGCCGCGCAGTGAGAAAACCGCCTGCGTCTCCACGTCGCGGCTCTTCGTGATCGACCCGGAGGCCGAGTCGCCCTCGGTGATGAACAGGGTGCTTTCCTCGCGGCGCTTGTGCTTGGAATCGAACCTCACCCGGCAGTCGCGCAGCTTCTTGTTGTGCACTTTCGCCTGCTTCGCACGCTCTCTCGCGATCTTCTGGATGCCTTTCAGATCCTTGCGCTCGCGCTCGGCGGCGTTGATCCGTTTCTGGATTGCCTCCGCCACCTGCGGGTGCTTGTGGAGATAGTTGTCGAGGGAGGCTTTGAGGAAATTTCCGATAAATCCGCGCAGCGATTCGCCGCCCGGTTCGATCACCGAGGAGCCGAGTTTCGTCTTCGTCTGCGATTCGAAAACCGGCTCGATGATGCGCACGCAGATCGCCGCCTCGATGCCCGCGCGGATGTCGGCGGGATCATACTGCTTTTTGTAAAAGCCGCGGATCACCTGCACCAGCGCCTCGCGGAACGCGGCGAGGTGCGTGCCGCCCTGCGAAGTGTTCTGGCCGTTTACGAACGTGTGGTATTCCTCGCTGCTCTCGGCGCAATGCGTGAACGCGATCTCGATGTCGTGCCCGATCAGGTGGATGGGCGGATACAGTGCCTCGGTCTCCATTTCCTCGCGCAGCAAATCTAACAGCCCGTCCTTGGAGCGGAACTTCTTGCCGTTGAAAACGACCGTCAGCGACGGGTTCAGGTAGGAATAGTAGCGGCACATCTTTTCCACGAAGGGATCGCGGAATTTCGTCTTGGCGGGGAAGATCGAGCGGTCGATGTCGAACGCCAGCCGCGTGCCGTTCAAACCATCGTCCTTGCGTGGCTTTTTCATATCCACCGTCAGTTCCCCCTTCGAGAACTCCAGGGCCTTCGTCTCTCCTTCGCGCCAAGCCTGAATCTCGAAAAAATCGGAGAGCGCGTTGACTGCCTTGATGCCGACCCCGTTGAGTCCCACGGTTTTCTTGAAAGCCTCACTGTCGTATTTCGCGCCGGTGTTGATCTGCGCCGCGCAATCGAAAAGCTTCCCGAGCGGGATGCCGCGCCCGAAATCCCGAACCTCGACGCGGCCTTCCTCGTCGATCTCGATCCGCACCTCCTTGCCGTGCCCCATGATGTGCTCGTCGATCGAGTTGTCCACGGCCTCCTTGAGAAGGATGTAGATGCCGTCGTCCGCCGAGGAGCCGTCGCCCAGTTTCCCGATATACATCCCCGGCCTGAGCCTGATGTGTTGCCGCCAATCCAGTGACTTGATGTCGTCCTCCGTGTATCCCGCTGCCATAATTTGCTTCACGTTTCTAAAAGGCCGCCCCGCCCAGCGCAAGAGGGGTGTGATTTTTTCTTATCGGGTAGGGGAGTCCGCCGCAGGCCAAGGAGGGGCTGCATTCTGCTGCCCGGCAACTCGAGTCCACCGGCGGAGTATTACCTTCTCCATTCTTTTCTGGGGTACAATACAGCCACAAGTTGGCCTGCGGGGAATCAATCGAATAGCAACAGCCGGGTAGTGTGATCGAAGGACTTCCCCGGACGCAACTCGTATTCCTGGTGGAGCTTCTGATGAAGCGCTTCTAGCTCAGCGATTGGCATAGCCTCCAGTAACTCACGAGAGCTTTGGGGCTTTTCGAGAAATTCCTCGAACGCTTGAATTTTTCCGATCCATAAGCCTTCCGAGCGGCCTTGGGAAATTCCTTTTGAAATTCCTTGGGATATGCCTTCGACTCGGCCTTGAGCGATTAGTTTTTCAGCGACTGACATCGTATTTCTTTCGAGCTCGGGGTTAGTTGAGAGACTATGATAAATTTTATCCACGTCAAGGTCGCTGTCGGTGTGGAGCGCGTAGAGCAGCATCAGACCCAAAAGCGTATCAGGAAGTTCAAGGGGCGAAAAACGAGCCAGCCACTGGAAAAACCGCAGTAACTCCTTTTGCCGGGCGAGTTTCATGAGCTGGAGGACGACCTGTATCCGGGTGTCGCCTTCTTCGGTGGCTGGATCGAAACGAGTGAGATCGAGCAGCGAGTGCTGAAACTTCGGCAGAAAGGGGAGCAGGACGGGCGCGATTTCTTCAGGTAGCTCAAACAAATCCTCGAAGGAGGTGGAGATATTCCAGGCATCCGGGCCTTGGTGGAAAACGAAGGGCAGCACGGGTGGGAGGGGGAAGCCGTGGGCTTTATGGTGCTGGGTGAAAATCTCCGTCATGTAGCCCAGCAGGCGCAGCGGCATGGCCGGGTCTGGCGTGCTTTGGTGCTCGAAAAGAAGATAGAGCAAAGTTTTCCGCTGACCCATACGGACGGAGAAAAGCAGATCGGAATGCACCTGCTGGAGGCTGGACTTCACGAACGAGCCCGGAATCACCACCAGCGAGTTCCAGTCGATTTTCGCCGTAATGGCTGGCGGCAGGTGGCTCTTGAAAAACGCGGTCGCATGCTCCGGTTGGGAGAAAACCGCCTTGAAAAATCCGTCGTTGGTATGTGCGGCGGGCGTGAGCGATTCTCCTGCTGTTTCCACAAGGCGAAGACTCCAGCAAACAGGCCGGAGACACAACAACGGTTTTGTTCCCCAGGGGTGTGATTTTACCGGTTGAGAATGTGGCTGGGGCTGGAATCCCCAGCCACAATCCAACACTCCTTGGCCACCGGAAAAAACCACACCCTAGTGCTTGAGGAGGAGATTGCGGTGGGGTAATTTTGGGAATGGAAGAGGAACCCAAATGCAACGCGCAGCGAAAAATTGATTTTTCAGACAATCCCCTTGCCCAGAGGATTCTCAAGGAAGGGCTTGCGATCCAGGACAGGTTTTCCGCCGAGCCGGTTTATGCGAGAACGGGCAAAGGCTATCTGAAAAGCGTCGGCGTCAGCGAGATCGCGGAGGCGAAACTGGCTATGAAACGCGAAGGTTCCCCGGCTCCATGAAGGCGGAATGGATCAAGGATGTGCCTTGGGAACTGGTCGTATGGCAGAACGAACAGCTATGCCTCGCTCGCAAAGCGCATCACGGCCCGACATCCGATGGTCACGAGGACACAAGGGCGCTATGGAACGCGCACCATCGCGATGAGTTCGATCTGCCCGAACTTGCCGATTTCTGCCGCAAATGCCATCGCATGGCTCCGTTCACCAACTACAACGGCAACACCTTTTCGGCGATCATGAGAGCGATCATCGATGACGCAGGGTTTCCAACCGACCTCAGGGTGCTGGCTAGGAGCCTCGCCGGTCACATCGTCGCCGGGGTCGCGGAGGAAGACGAAGTCGAGGCATTCCGGGAGCTTTGCGCGAAACTGGGCGGCTGAATTGCCGCTCATCTTACCCAGCCACAACCGCACATACACCTATCGCTCCATGGCCATTCGTGGAATGGCCATGTGGAAAAATCTTGACAAAAATGATGCGAATGGTGGATTTGCCTAATCAATTCAATCCTCTCTAGCACCCTAACTCACGAGCTGAATCCCTCCAAATGAACAAATCTTATTACATAGGATGGGATGCCGGTGCGTGGCATACGAAGAAGAAAGATGGCCTATGGATACTAAGCGCCGATGGCAACGGATGCAATCTGGAGACGGAGGGAAATCCGAGACCCACTGGGGTCGGAAACTTAATCGTTAAATTTGCACCGAATGACTTGAAGCTATTTGTTAAAGACATCTTCCGTGAATGTAGTCTCAAGGATTTTGAACTGAACTCTGGCGATAAAGTGGGTAGTGTAAATCTTTGTCTGTAAGTCCACGAAGCCCCAGTCCGCCGCAGAGACGGTTGATGGAGCGTAGCGGAATCAACCGTCTCTGCGGCGGCGCCTCCTCCCCACTGGGGTTGTAGGTGCCCGTCCATGACCCGATGCTGAGGGTGCTAAACCAAAAACAAGCATCAGCCATGAACGGACACAACAAAAGTAACAATCACCCGGATCTCATCAACATCCTTCTTGAAGACGGCCT
>JAYTOE010000151.1:0-36474 GCA_043747935.1 Akkermansiaceae bacterium | reverse complement strand
CGGGGCGTTACGGTTTCTTGGATGACGCTGAATTGCGAATCGTGCGCGCCCACCAAGCCTGTGATGGAAAAATCCACACCGGTACCACTCGTCACATCGATTGTCTTCGCTTCGGCCTTTTCCGCTGGTTCCCAGTTTAGCTGCTGGGAGGACAGTTGAACGGACGCAGGGATATTGGCCTCTGCGACGAGTTCGACAGGCTGATCGTGCCCGACGAACCGGACATGCAGGGATTTGCGCTGGACTCCACGAAGCGTTCCCGGCGTGAACATCGCTCGGATCTCACCGGATTCTCCGGGTGCCACGGATTCCGGGGCGTCCTGGTGCCTTGTCGCCTGCCCGCTGAGACACCCGCAGGATTCCTCGAAGCGCTCTACCATCATGGGAAAACCCCAAAGGTTTTTGTATGTCCACGTGACCAGCACCGCCTGATCGCGGGATGGGACATTGATCCGGGCGACGGTCGAGGAAAAGGCGGATTCGATGGATTCCCCGTTCGGCTTGGTTCCCTCCCCTGCGGCGAACATCAGCGGAGTCGCCCCGCAACAAGCCATCGCGAACAGAACAGACAGTAGACGCACCATCGCCCGCACAGAAAACCCCGCCCTCATGAGACAGCGAATAGGTTGGGGTTGATTGGAGCCGCAGCATCCCGGCCTAACAGCCCGCACGGCAAGCGGCAAGCGGCAAGCGGCAAGCGGCAAGCGGCAAGCGGCAAGCGGCAAGCGGCAGGAAATACACCATGCTCCGTGCCTATGGAATGCGGCTGGGTGCGTCAATGAATTTCGAGGAAATCATGTGATGAATTCGACACATGGGGACGAAGCGCTTATCCCACACCACAACCAACCCTAATCCCCATCATGCCCATACAACCCGGATTCCCCAACCTCGCCGCCATGCGCGGACGCCGCAAAGGCGGCGCACCCGCCCCGCAACCCACCACACCGCAAGGAATGGCCGCCCATGCGGAAGCGTTTCTCGAAAACCTCGCCGCCCGCCACTACTCCGCCGCCTCCATCGACGCCCACCGCTGGGCGCTGCGGCAGTTCACCGCATGGGCGTCTTCACGCGGCGCACCCGATCCCGCATCCTACCAACGCGCCGATCTCGAAGCTTACCAACTCTTCCTTCACCGCTACCGCAGCCCGCGCGGAGGACGCCCCCTCGCCATCAACACCCAGCTCGCCCGGCTCGCCCGGCTCGGCTGCCTGCGCCGTTTCTTCGCAAGGCTCTGCCGCACCGGAACCATCCCCGCCAACCCCGCCGCCGATCTCGACCTTCCCCGCAAACAAGCCCGCCAACTCCCCAAAGCCCTCAGCGCACAGGAAATCCAACTCCTCCTCGCCATCCCCGATCCCGCCGATCCCTTCGGCCTGCGCGACCGCGCTCTCCTCGAACTCTTCTACGCCTCCGGCATCCGCCGCACAGAAATGACCAGGCTCGACCTCGGCGACTACGACCCATTCACCCACACCCTCCACATCCGCAAGGGCAAAGGCGGCAAAAGCCGGATGCTCCCCGTCGGCGAACGATGTGCCGCATGGCTCACCCAGCATCTGGAAAACTCCCGCCCGCACTTCGCCCACCTACCCGGAGAAACCGCCCTCTTCCTCAGCGGCTACGGCACCCGTATCACCCCTCCCTACCTCGGCAACTGGATCAAGAAACTCATGAAGCGCTGCGGCATCGACAAGCCCGGCTCCTGCCACCTCTTCCGCCACTCCTGCGCCACCGACATGCACCGGGGCGGAGCCGACATCCGCTATGTTCAGGAAATGTTAGGCCATGCCCGCCTCGAAACGACCCAGATTTACACCCATGTTCACATCGATGCACTGCGTGAAATCCACACCCGCACCCACCCACACGGAAGACTGGAGAAGGCGGAAGTTGGCGGTGAAAACCACGCAGCAGAAAAAATCCCTTCCCTCAACACCCACAAACCGCTAATAGCCGAACCCATGCCTGCCATGGTCGCGCCCGCCCAAACGAACTCCCACCACCCGGTGGAAAGTGCGCGCACAGCCGCCTCCACCACCCCTCCGGAAGGTGACGATCCCCCCGATTTCACGGCAACATCCCGTGCCCCCCGGATACCCCGCAAACCCGCCCCATCCGGCGGCTCTCGCCAGAAAACCACTCCGAAAAGCCGCAGAGAATCCCCGGAAAATAAGGTTCTTTCGGGTCAGATGAGTTGCTACGGGTATCGTTACTATGATCCAAATACTGGCCGCTGGCCATCCAGGGATCCGATTGGGGAAAGAGGCGGGTTAAATCTTTATGGGTTCGTACGTAATCGTAGTATTAAACATATAGATCCCTTAGGAAGGTCGGAGCTGGATTGGGAAGATTATTCCAAAACGATTCAAGATCATGTAAATAAATACGGAACGACTGATTTTAATGTCATTTTTAGAGTTTTAATAAAGCAATATTTTGCTAATGATACAAATGGCGACGATTGCCAAGACGATATGGATGAAATTTGGGAGGCCATAAAGGAAACTCTATGGGCTACAAACTCACTTTCAACCCGAGACGAGAAAACACTCGGTGAAGGTGATACATTCGGTCACGGGAGACCTTTCAGAAGAACCTTCAACGATGATGGATCTGTAATTACACATTTTGCTTCAGCAGCATCTTGGGATGGATTGGGTAATTTTGCGCAAGATTCTTTTGAAGACATGTTTAGTGGTGGCTCAGATAATTTTGGTGATCCTGATACAGCTCGTGATTATGCCGCTGCCTATCTTGGTGTTGAGGTTTCTGATATCTTTGATACGTGGACTGAATGCAAATGCCGATGTATAGCAAGACTATTTGAAAACAATACCATTAAATTTACCGACCTTTTCGGCATGGGTCTTGATCCGCACGTTGCCAATGAAAATATGAGAAGTTTAAATACTCAGGAAAAAATAGATCAGTGGGTTGAAGATAGAGTAAAAGATTTCCAGAAGAAAATTGATGCCGCGGGTTGTGAAAACTCCTTTTTCTAAGAATTATGAGTAATTCTATTAAAATAAAAATTCTGTTATTATTAATAATATTTAATTTCGGATGCATGCTAGGCGCAGCCTATGTTGGAGCCTGGTTGATGTCGCTTCATTCTACTAATGAATCAAGTAAATTAATTTATATGTATCACCAAGATTGGAAAGATGATTTGATGATTGAAATAGATGATTTGAAAAGTAAAATATCAGAACTCGAACGAAGATAAGTTATATTTAGGGTTCCCGCTATTCAACATTTTCTCAGTCTTTTGGTACCAGGAGTGCTTCATCGCAACATTATTCTTGTCGCATTTTGGGTCAGGTAACAACGCCCGCGGATGAATCCCATTTCCCTCTTCCCCAAACACTCCGATCCGCTAGCCTCCCGCACAGATGCCCACGCCTGAAAACACCTACGCCCTGATCCTTGCCGGTGGCTCCGGAACCCGCTTCTGGCCGCTGAGCCGCAACGACAAACCCAAGCAATTGCTCGATCTTTTCGGCGACGGCACCCTGCTGGAGCAAACGATCAACCGCCTGGAAGGTCTCGTCCCTTTCGAAAACATCCTGATCCTCACGAACTCGCTTCAAGTGGATGCCGTGCGCGAAATCGCCTCGATGCTGCCGCCGGAAAACATCTTCGCGGAGCCCGCCAAGCGCGACACCGCCCCCGCCGTGGCGCTGGGGATCGGCCTCGTCGTCGCGCGCAACCCGGATGCGGTGATGATGGTGCTGCCGTCCGACCAACTCATCAAAGACACCGCCGCCTACCAGTCCGTGATGAGGGATGCGCTGGAGGTCGCGGAAAAATCCGACGGACTTGTCACCATCGGCATCCGCCCGACATGGCCTTGCCCGTCCTACGGCTATATCGAGCGCGGCGAATCGGCCTTAATCACCGGAGCGACTTGCGACCACGCCCCCTTCGAGGTGAAGCGTTTCCGCGAAAAACCCGATCCCCAGCTCGCCGAACAATTCCTCGCGGAGGGCGGTTTCTCATGGAACGCCGGCATGTTCGTCTGGTCTCTGCACACAGTGATCGAGCAGCTCGCGCTCCATGCGCCGGAGCTCGCGGACTTCATCTCCGAACTCCGCGGCAGCAAAGACATCGCCGCCACGGTCGCCGCTCAGTTCCCCAAACTCACGCCGATCTCCATCGACTACGCGCTCATGGAGAACGCCAAGCGCGTCCTAAACATCGAGGCCACCTTCGACTGGGACGATGTAGGATCGTGGGTGTCCATCGCGAAATATCTTGATGAAAAGGGCACGGAAAACCGCGTAAATTGCGTGGTCACCGAAATCGATTCGCGCAACAACATCGTCTTCAATGCCACCCCGGGCACACACATCGCTCTGCTCGGCGTGGAGGATCTCATCGTAGTAAAAACCGGCGATTCCATCCTGATCGCGAACCGCCACCAGGCGGATGCGATCAAAAAACTCTCCGACATCCTCCCGAAAAACCTGCTCTGAAGGGGTGCGAAACTCCTCGTTGCGTGACCATCGAAATCAAGCCAAGATGGCGGCCATGCGATGGGTTTCTTTTTTCTCCTGCGCCCTTCTTTCCGTCGGTTCGCTAACCGCTGAGGAGCAGGAAGCACCGGCGGCGGAGCGCAGCGTTGAATCGCTCAAGACGATCGCCGAGCCTCTATCCACGGCGCTGTCCGAGTTAAAAAAACTCCAGGGCGAGCTGAATGATGCGGGAAGCGAGGACGCGAAAGCGGAAACCCAGATCAGGATCGATACCGAACGGGAGCGCGTCCGGACGCTACGCGACAATTTCCGCGATATCCTGGGCGGATCGGAAGCCGCCGAATACGAAGGCGAGGCTCCGGAAGGCGCAGGCATCCAGGAACAGATCAGCGAACTCGTGCAGCCCGTCCTCGGCGAGATCCGCGAGGCCACCTCCGAGCCGCGCGAACTCGACAAGCTCCGCAAATCGCTCGGATCATGGGAGGAGAGGAAACGGAAAACCGACACCGTGCTCGGCAGGATCGACGCCCTGATTTCGAAAGGCGGCGGTGAAACGCTGCTATCCGAGCTCAAGTCCGCCCGCGATCTTTGGGCGAGCCGACAAGCGGAGGCGATCAGCCAGATCGCCGTGCTCAAGGTGCAGATCGACGAGCGCACGCGGGAGCGGCGGTCGCTTTGGGAAATCCTTTCCACCGGATTCAGCGGCTTCTTCAGGAGCCGGGGCATGAACCTGCTCATCGCCATCCTCGCGGCGGTGGGCGGCTTCATCGCCATGCGCAAGGCTTATGCATGGCTACGGTGCATCAGCCCCCTCCACAGGAAAGGGACGGAGAATTTCACAGGCCGCCTCGCCGACGTTCTGGCGATGGCCGGAGCGGTGCTTGTCGCCCTCTTCGCGATCATCGCCGTCTTCTACCTGCGCGGCGACTGGTTATTACTCACACTCGTCGTCATTTTTCTGATCGGCGTCGCATGGGCCGGAAAAACAACCATCCCGCCTTACCTCGAGCAGATTCGCATGATCCTGAACCTCGGCTCCGTGCGCGAGGGAGAGCGGGTCGTTTACAACGGACTGCCATGGAAGGTCGCCTCGCTCGGTTTCTACACGACCTTCACCAACCCCAATCTCCAGGGCGGCTTGCTGCGCATCCCCATCCGGGACATCATGGCGATGGTCTCCCGCCCCATCACACCGCGCGAGGTCTGGTTCCCCACCGAGGCCGACGATTGGGTGATTCTTTCCGACGGGACTTTCGGAAAATCGATCACGCAGACACCGGATCAGGTCGTCGTCCTCCAGCTTGGATGCAGCCTAAAAACCTATCCCACCGCAGACTTCCTGCGGCTCGCACCGGAGAATCTCTCCCACGGATTCCGGCTCAGCGTGAGGTTCGGAATCGACTACCGCCACCGCGCGGAAGCCACCACTTCCATCCCGGAAATTTTCCAGCAAGCCCTCACCGACACGTTGCTCAAGGAACACGGGCGCGAAGCTGTGCGTTCAATCAATGTGGAGTTCGCCTCCGCGTCTTCCTCCTCCCTCGACTACATGATCCTGGCCGACTTCGGCGGCACGCTCGCCCACCGTTACAAGGCCTTGGAACGCGAGATCCAGGCCTTGTGCGTGGACGTTTGCAATGAGCGCGGCTGGGGGATCCCATTCAACCAAATCACCATCCACAAAGCGCTGCAGAGCCCTGACAGCCAGACGCATTAGGGTATTTAAAATGCGCTTTTGCGTATTGAATGGCGGACAGGAAATCTTTAGCGTTTCCCACCGAGTTACCGGCCTTCGCGAAGGATCTAACAAACCCACCCACAACCCATGCGAGCATTCATCCTCCACGGAAAGGAAGACCTTCGTCCCGGCGAATTGCCGACACCCTCTGCGCAGACCGGGCAAGTCCTCGTCAAGGTGCGCTGTGTCGGCATCTGCGGATCCGACGTTCATTATTTCAGCCACGGTCGTGTGGGAAGTTTCGTTCCGAAACGCCCCTTCGCGCTCGGCCATGAGTTCGCGGGCGAAGTGATCGCAACCGAAGACGGGGTCGGCGGATTTTCCGCAGGCGATCGCGTGGTGATCGATCCCTCGCAGCCCTGCGGCCATTGCCGCCACTGCCGAAGCGGACGTTACAATCTTTGCGAAAGCATGCGCTACTTCGGATCCGCCAGCTGTGATCCGCATCTGGACGGGGGCTTCGCGGAGTTTGTGGCCGTGCCTCCGAAAAACTGTCACCGCATGCCCGACGGGATGGCTTGGGGAGAGGCCGCGATGCTTGAGCCCCTGTCCGTGGCGCTTCACGCCACCCAGCGCGCAGGAAATCTCGCCGGAGCTACCGTTTACGTTGCCGGAGGAGGAGCCATTGGCCAGTTGATTGCTCTGGCCGCGAGAGCATTCGGCGCGGCTCAGGTCACTTTGGGAGATCTCGCGGAATTCCCTCGCCGCTTCGCAGTGGAGCAAGGCGCGGATGCCGCCCTTGACCCTTCCGATCCCGCATCGGAACAAGAGTCTCTGGATCTTTCCGGCGGCGGTTTCGATGTCGTTTTCGAGGCCGCAGGCTCCACCCATGCGCTGATACAGTGCCTCAAAATCGTGCGTCGCGGCGGCACGGTAGTGCAGGTCGGCACGCTGCCGCCCGAGGTGCCGATCCCCGCGAACCTGATCATGTCGAAGGAACTCACCGTGACCGGCTCATTCCGCTTCGCAAATGTCTTTCCCATGGCTCTCCAGTTCGCCGCCAGCAGGCGGATCAGGCTTCAGCCGCTCATCTCGCGAACATTCGCTTTCGAAGAAACCCGGCAGGCGATGGCGATGGCGGTCGCCAAGGAGGGAGTCATAAAAATCCAGATCGAAACATGAACACACGACCGCTGGGCCGCACTGGCCTCCAAGTTTCCGTGCTCAGTTTCGGAGCATCATCGCTCGGCGGGGTCTTCCATGCCGTGGATGAGGCGGATGCGATCCGCGCGGTTCACACGGCACTGGATCTCGGCATCAACTACTTTGACGTCGCCCCTGCTTACGGCGGCACACGCTCGGAGATCGTTCTCGGAAAGGCGCTCCACGGCATCGCGCGCGATAGCTATTTCCTATCCACCAAGATCGGCAAATACACCCATCCTGAAAAGTATGGCGATGACACGCTCGACTACTCCCGCGAGCGCACCCGCCGATCCATCGAGGAAAGTGCCGCGCGACTCGGCACCGATTACTTCGACATTATCCATATCCACGACATCGAGTATCAAGACCGGCAGTACACAGAATGGGCACTCGCGGAGGGCTTCGAGGCGGTCTCGGAATTGAAAAACGAGGGACGGATCGGCGCGGTGAGCTTCGGCATCTATCCGATGGATCTCTGGCACCGCATCATGTCCACTTTGCCGGTCGATGCGGCGCTGGTGCACAACCATTACAGCCTGCACGACACGCGCTTGCTGGATCTGCTGCCGTTGGCTCGGGAAAATGGAATTGGCCTAATCAACGCCTCCCCCTTCGGCAGCGGGCTGCTCACGGATCGCGGCTCGGCGGATTGGCATCCGGCGAACCCGGAACAACGCGCCATTTTCAGACAGGCCGCCGAGCACTGCGCTGCGCATGGCACGAACATCTCCAAACTCGCGCTCCAATTCTCCAGCCAGAACCCGGACATCCCGACCACCATGTTCAGCAGCTCGAACCCGGATTCCGTGAAACAAAACGTCGCATGGGCTGCCGAAGCCTACGACCCCGCCCTCCTCGCGGAAGTCCGCGAAATCCTCAAACCCGTAACCCACATCGACTGGTTTTAATGAAAATCGACGCCCATCAGCACTTTTGGAACTACACCGACCATGCCGACGATTATGTCTGGATGAGCGATGAGTATGGAGCACTTCGCCAAGATTTCCTGCCCGACGACCTCTCACCGCTACTAAAGGAAATCGGATTCGACGGAACCGTCGCCGTGCAGGCGCGCGAGATGGTGGAGGAAACTGATTTTCTGTTAGACTTGGCCGATCGCGCACCCGCGATTCTGGGAGTCGTCGGTTGGATCGACCTTTGCGCACCGGATGCCGCGCCCTTGGTTGAGCGGTATGCGAGGCATCCGAAGCTCAAGGGGCTGCGGCTGTTGATCCACGACCGGCCAGATCCCGAGTTCGCCGTTTCTGCCGAGCATGTGCATGGCATCGGTCTGTTAGAACGCCACAACTTCACCTACGATCTCCTGCTCAAGCCGCCGCACATTCGCCCGGCAACGCGACTGGTGGATCTTTTTCCCAATCAAAAATTCGTCGTCGATCACATCGCAAAACCCGACATTCCCGGCGGCAATCTCTCACCCTGGGCAGAAGAGATCCGCGAGCTCGCCCGCCGCCCCAACGTTTTCTGCAAACTCTCCGGCATGGTCACCACCGCAGACTGGGCGACATGGACGTCCGGCCAGCTCGCGCCGTATCTTGATGTGGTTTTGGAAGCCTTCGGCCCATCGCGCCTGATGATCGGCTCCGACTGGCCGGTTTGCACCTGCGCTGCGAGCTACCGGCGCACCATGCAAACCACCATCGACTGGACGGCGCGACTCAGCGCGAGCGAACAGGCTGACATCCTCGGCGGCACTTGCGCGAAATTTTACGATCTTGAACCGCCCGTTCAGCGCTACGGAATGGTCATCGGACTCCGCGACGAGCGGGAAACGGAATACCGCCGCGTCCATGACGGCCCTGGCGTGCGTGATCTCCTCCGCGAGGCGAACATCCGTAATTTCAACATCTTCCTCCAGCGCCTGCCTGATGGGAAACTCTACGAATTCGCATACTACGAATACTGCGGCACCGATCACGCATCGGACATGGCCCGTTTGGACGCGCACCCTCGCCATCTGGAATGGCTGCGCCTCTGCGATCCCATGCAACTCCCCCTCCCCGGCGAAAAATCATGGACGATGATGGAGCCTGTCTATTTCAACCCCTAAACTACCCATGGAACTCGGACTCGGACTCTACCGCCACCAACTCGATGAGGAACACTTCGCCTTCGCGGCGCAGGCCGGCTGCACAGCCCTGGTGATCCACCTGATCGACTACTTCAACCAAGGGGGCGCCAATACCTCGAAAGACCAACCCACCGGCGACCTCGCAGGCTGGGGGCGTGCCGGGGATCCCGATGCGTTGTGGAGCCAGGAAATGCTTTGTGACATCGTCGCGCGTGCCGCGAAACATGGATTGAGGATCGCCGCCGTCGAAAACATCGATCCCGCATTCTGGTCGGATGTGCTCCTCGCCGGACCGCGACGCGAAGAGCACCTTGAAAACGTAAAGACCCTGATCCGCCGCATGGGCGCGGCCGGTATCGGCTGTCTGGGCTACAATTTCAGTCTAGCAGGCGTGGCGGGCCGCGTGCGGGGAGCCTTCGCCCGCGGCGGTGCTGAGGCGGTCGGAATGACCGGCCCGGTGGACGACCCCGTTCTCGACGGCATGGTCTGGAACATGCGCCTGCGCGACAGCCTCGGGCCCGGCACCATCCCCGACTGCACGCATGACGAGCTTTGGGATCGCGTGAAGGTTTTCCTCGATGCAGTCCTGCCTGTGGCCGAGGCCAGCGGCGTGACCCTCGCGGCGCACCCGGATGATCCGCCGATGCCATGGGTGCGCGGCACACCTCGCCTAGTCTATCAGCCCGATATGTATCAGCGGCTCATCGAGCTGAACCCGAGCCCGGCCAACTGCTTGGAGTATTGCGTCGGCACACTGGGGGAAATGACCGAGGGCGACCTCTACGCCGCCACCGAAAGCTACGCCCGCCAAGGACGGCTGGGCTACGTCCATTTCCGCAACATCACACAAAAGGTGCCCTTCTATAAGGAGACCTTCGTGGACGATGGTGACATCGACATGCTGCGTGTCGTCCGCATCCTCCACGAACAAGGCTTCGACGGCGTGATCATACCGGATCATGCGCCGCAGATGAGCTGCGCCGCGCCGTGGCATGCGGGCATGGCCTTTGCCCTCGGCTACATGCGCGCGGCCTTGCAGGGTCTCGCTGCGAAAAAGGCATAACCCTACAGACCATGAACTCACCCACACCCTTCTCCCTTTCCGGCCAAACCGCACTCATCACCGCACTCGCGAGCTTGCCCGCCATGGCCGAAAAACTCGCAAACACGCATGGCCCGATTGGCATCCTCATCAACAACGCCGGCATCAATCTCAAAAAGCCTTACGCCGAGACGAACGACGAAGAACTCCTTCGTATCCTGCAAACGAATGTCATCGGCTGGACGATCGCTTGGCTCTGCTCACCGGCCGCAAGATTCGTCACCGGTGCCATCATCCCCGTGGATGGCGGCGTGAGCGTCGGTTTTTAGCGTGGTTTCGCCCGAAGCGGAACACCCGCTTGTTGCGTAAAATGGTAATTTAAATGCGCATCACCGTCTTGTCGAAATCAGGCGGGGGGTGTCATGTTTTGTCATTGAAGTGAACTATCACCTTCACAACCCCGAAATCCATCATGAAACCGAAATCAAGAAACCCGTTCCTATCCGCCCCCCGTCTTTCCCTCCCCTTCGCCTCCGCCATCGCGGCGATGACAGTTCTGGCGGCAACTCCCGCTGCCAGGGCAGCGACTTGGAATAAACTGGTCGCTGGCCCCTTTAGCTGGAACGACGATGCAAACTGGGGGACTCCCGCAACCTTTGTCAACGCGGTGGGTGATACGGCTTTAATGACTGGCAACCTCAGCGCCAACCAAACCATCAACCTCAACCAGTCCATCACGCTCGGCAGTTTTACGGTCGGTGATAACTCTGGCGCCCAAACCACCCTGCTGCAAAAAGGCACCAGCGGTGCCTTGATTTTCGACCAGACGGCCAGTGGCGACGCTCTCCTGACTCGCACAGCCACCGGCACCGGCACCGTCACCTTCGCCAGCGATCTCACCATGTTGCTCAATGACAACCTGGTCATCAGCCTCGCCTCCGGCGCTGCAAGTTCCTCCATGGTGATCAACGGGATAATATCCTCGGCTTCCGGCAAAGGAATCACCAAGAACAGCAGCACCCTGTCCCTGACCCTCGCTGGCAACAACGACTACACCGGCCTGACCACAGTCGGCGGCGGAGAGCTTCTCATCACGCATGCCAATGCTCTCGGTGGGACGACCAACGGGACTACTGTAACGGCTGGATCCTTGACGGTTGGCGGCGGTATCACCACCAACTCCTCCGAATCGATCACGATTACAGGCGTTGGCTTTAACAATTTTGGTGCCCTGAGAGCCGGCACGGGAGGCGGAACATGGGCTGGAACCGTCAATCTGAATGGCACAACAACAAGGATCGGTGCAACAGCAGGCAATACGCTGAACATCACCGGCAGCATAGTGGACGGCACGGGTAACACTTTTGCCGTATCGGGAGAAAGCGGCACGGGAGTCGTTGTGCTCAATCCAACCACAAGCAACACCTACGCCGGCAACACCGGCATCATCCGCGGTATCTTGCGCTTGGGTAAAACCGACGCGCTGCCGACAGGCACCACCCTGGATGTGGACTCTGTCGCCAGCGTTACCGATGCCGCCACCTTCGACATGGCAGGCTTTAACCAAACCGTGGCCGCCTTGCAGGACACGGCAACCGACACCAACGCCAAGGTAACAAACATCGGGGGCGCGGTGGGCACCTCGACGCTGACGGTCAACCAATCCGCCGCCACTAATTTTGGCGGCACGATTGAAAACGGCGCGGTTGACAGACTTGTGGCCTTGACCAAATCCGGCACCGGAGTTCTCACGCTTTCCGGCACCAATACCCACACCGGTGGCACCACCATCAGCAATGGCGCACTATCCATCACCACGACCGGAGCTCTTCCCGGCTTCAGCACCAATGGAAGCTATTCTGTCGCCAACGGGGCGACCTTGGCAGTCTACAACGCCGTCACCAACGCCAACATCACCTCCATGCTCGGCACGACCAACTTTGCCGCCGGGGCTTCGCTGGGTTTCGACACCACCACCGCCAATCGCACCTACAGCGTGGTATTGACCAACACCGCCCAAGGTGCACTCGGACTCACCAAGCTCGGTGCGAACTCGCTCATCATCGACCAAGCCAACAACTACACCGGTGTCACCACCGTCAGCGGCGGCATCCTCAACATCCAACACGCCAACGCCCTTGGCGCGACATCCGGCAACACCGTCGTTGCCTCCGGCGGAACCTTATTCATGGGCACAGCTAGCCTGAGCATCGCCGAGGCTTTGAATCTCACGGGCAACGGATCAACCGGCACCAACGGAGCACTCAATTTTGGTGGCGGTGTTACCGGAATGGCAGTCACCGGAGCGATCACCCTAGGCGGAGCCGCCAGAATCCAAGGGGACGGAGGCACCGGAGCTACCTTGAGCGGCGGTATCGATCTGGGAGCCAACGCGTTGACCTACAACACGGATGGCGGAGCCACCCACACCATAAGCACCGTAAAGATCACCGGCACGGGCGGTTCACTCACCAAATCCGGCACTGGCACCCTGTCTCTCCGTATCGCCAATGACTACACCGGTGTCACCACCGTCAGCGGCGGCATCCTCAACATCCAACACGCCGACGCCCTCGGCGCGACCTCCGGCAACACTTCGGTTGACAACGGTGCCACGCTGCAACTTCAGGGTGGAATCCCTTTCGCCGCAGAGCCCCTCACCATGGCTGCTGGCAATTCCGCTACAGCCAGGTTGGAAAATGTCAGCGGAAACAACACTTGGAATGGGCCGATCACGATCACAGGCAGTTCCAATCTTGTCCGCGTCGGTTCGACTGCCGACCTGTTGACGCTGGCCGGTGACATTTCAGTAACATCCGGTGTCCAGTTCGTATTGCAGGGTGCGTCAGCGATTGAAGTTACCGGCAAGATTACGGGAGCGGGAATAGTCACATCATCAAGCACCGGCGCGGGCATCCGCACCCTCTCCAATGCGGCAAATGATTACACCGGAGCCACCAACGTCAACGGCGGGACTTTGGTCGGTATCGGAGCCAACGCCTTCGGGAGCACCACGGGCATCGCTGTTCTAGGGACGCTCAGCCTGCGCGGTGATACGAGCACGGGCTTCGTCAAGGCCAGCGACAGCGCGGCTTACTCGGTCACGACCGCTGCCAGCGGAGCTACAATCAACGCAGACCGCGCCACCGTCGCCGGCACCGCCGCCAAGACGATGACCATCGGCACATTGGGACTTTTTAACACCGCCACGAACAACACGAACTTCACCGGTGCCAACAATACCAGCCTGAGCATCGGTGCGGTGACAACCGCAGCCGCAGCCAGCGGCACGGAAACCCTCACCAACAGCATCTCCGGTGGAGGATCCCTCACATTGGCCAGTATCGCGGTGAACCGCACCGGCACGCCCACCTTGGCATTCGCGGGTGACGGAAACACCACGGTCAGCGGTGCCATCACTCAGGCCGCCACCACAACTCTCACCAAAAACGGTACCGGCACCTTGACCCTCGGCGGCACGAGCACCTACACCGGCGCTACCCTTGTCTCAGCCGGCACCCTGCTGGTCAACGGAGAGCTGGGCAACACGGCTGTCACCGTTAACCCCACCGCTACGATTGGCGGCAGCGGAGTGATCGGCGGCAGCCTGCACTTCGATAGTGGCTCGATGCTCACCGTCAATCTGGCGGATCCGCTCTCCATCACCGGCTCGGTCACTTTCGCGGGTTTCGGCTTTGCGAATCTGACAAATTTTGATGTCGAAACGGTTCTCGAAGGCACTTACACCCTGCTTGCTGGCACCGGGTTCAATCTCGCCAATGTCTCAAACGTGGATTTTGTAAATGCCTACACTCGGATAGACGGTAAAAAAGCCTACTTCCAAAATGGCAGCCTCCAAGTGGTCGTCATCCCGGAGCCCTCCACAGCGCTCCTCGGAGGTCTCGGCCTATTGGCTCTCCTTCGCCGCCGCCGGTAGTCATCTTACGAATCGGTGATTCTCCCACCTGCGGCCATTTCCGGATGGTCGCAGGTTTTTTTGCGCTTTCGCGTGGTGGCGTGTTTTCATAATTTTAATACGTAAAAGCGTTACGACTTGGCGATAGAACGAAAGCCTGACGGATGTTAAATACCCATCCGCAGCGACGATATTCCGCATCCACTCACAAAACCCAGAAACCGCATATGATAAGCCGCCACCTACTTCTTGTTCCCGCCCTGCTGCTGCTCCCCGCCTCCCTTTCCCTGGCTGCCGTGATCCATGTTTCCCCGCAGGGCAAAGACAGCAACGTCGGCACGGCAGAAAGCCCGCTGGCCAGCCCGCACGCCGCCCGCGACAAAGTGCGGCAGCTCGTCGCCAAGGGGCTCACGGAACCCGTGGACATCATTTTCGCAGCAGGCACCTATCCGTTCAATTCGACCCTGGAGCTACGTCCCAGCGAGTCGGGCACGGATCAATTCCCGGTCACTTGGAAATCCGCACCCGGCGCCAAGGTCTTGTTCTGCGGTGGCTTGGAAATTCCGCAAAAGTGGACGAAGGACGATGGCGGGATCTGGCAGGTCGACATCAGCGGGATCGGCGCGAAAGACTGGAATTTCAGGCAGTTGTTCGTAGATGGAAAAACCGCCACCCGCGCCCGATACCCCAATCCCGACGCCCCTAAACCTTTCCTTTACGCTACGGGAGGCAACCTGGATCACGCGATCATCGACCCTGCCCTTGTAAAGGAAAGCTGGGGGAAAGCGAAGGACGCTCAGATCAACATCGTGCCGCAGTGGAAATTTTTCAACCAATGGAACACCGTCACCAAGGTCGATACCAAGACCGGCCGCATCGACATCGCCGATAGCGAGAGGCACGCAAAGATCATACCCGGCAACTGGTTCTGGATCGAAGGAGTGAAAGAGGAACTCGATCAACCCGGCGAGTGGTTCCTCGATGCCGAAACCCGCCAGCTTTTCTACATGCCATCCGCAGGCATCGATCCCAATTCCCTCACCATCACCGCCCCCGTGATGAACCGCTTGGTGAACGCCCAGGGCGATGTGAATGCCGGAACCTATGTCGAGCATGTCCACTTCGATGGCATCGAGTTCCGCCACACCACTTTCACCCTCGGCCACATCGAGGCGCGTGTGCACACCGACACGGTGATCATGTTCGAAAACACGCTCAATTGTTCTGTCAGGAACTGCCATTTCGAGAACATCGGCGGTTACGCGCTGTGGCTGCATCTCGATAGCCGCCTCAACAAATTCGACCGCAACACCGTCCGTCACTCCGGCGGTGGCGGCGTGCTGATGACCGGCTCGCGGTTCTCCTACATGGACGACACGAAAATCTACACCCCCGGTGAAGCGGCGGCAAAAGTGGCACCGATACTCAACGAGGTCACCCGCAACACCGTCGAGCATTGCGGGAAGATCCGCTACTACGGCGGCGGCGTGCACCTCGACTCCCGGCCCTTCTCCATGTCGATGGAGCCAGGCAACCTCATTTCACACAACTACTTCAACGACCTCTCGCGCAATGGGGTCTTTGCCTTTCGCAATCAGGGCGGCAGCGTGGTCGAATACAACCACATCCACAACGCCATGCAGACGACCATCGACGGCGCGTGCATCCACTTCGCCACGATGAACCACCTCAACGCGCCGAACTTTATCCTCAACAACTGGCTCTACGACGCCTGGGGATACGAGCAGTTACCCGATGGCAAACCCAAGCGGAAACTCGGCAACGGCATCTTCCTGGACTGGGATTCCAGCAACACCACGGTGCGCGACAATTGGGTTTACAACTCCGTTGGCGGCGCGATCAAACCGATCTGGGCGAATCAGAACCTGGTCATCGAAAACAACCGCGAGTCCGACACCCGCATCGTCCCCCCCTTCGAGAAGGAACTCGGCCCCGATGGAACAGCCACCAACGGCATCGGCCTCGCCTCGAACCGTCTCACCGGAAGCGTCATTCACCACTCTGATAAAATGCATGTGGCCACCCGAGGCAAATGGACTCCCAAAACCGTCAACGGTATGTGGGGGCTGTTCCAATTCAACTACCTGGTAGGCAATGCGGCAAAACCCTCCGAGGCGACCTACACGCTGCCTATCCTTGAAGACGGCAAATACGAAATTTCCCTTCTTTATCCGTCCGGCAAAGATCGTGCCACCAATGTGCCGGTGACCATTCAGCATGCCGATGGCAAGACGGAGCTGAAGTGGGACATGCAAAAGGGATCCAAACACGGGTTCTCCACCAAGATCGGCACATACCGGTTTACGAAAGGCGATACCCATAGCGTGACCATCGCAACCAAAGGAACCGATGGCATCGTCATCGCGGACGGGGTCGCCTTTGTAAAAGTGGAGGACTGATCTCGGGCGGCTCAAAGCACGCGGATCAGATAGACTTGCGCGCGCTCCAATCCGTTGGTGGCCAGAACCTCAAGGCGCAACCGCATCACATCCCCAAGGGCAGCGGCATGGCGGCGGTTGCGGAAATGGTTGCCGCGCACATCTGCGATGATCGAGGTGCTGCCGTCGGAGTGTTCAGCAATGATCCGGTAGTCGCGGACTATGGATGGGATCGCGTTCATCGGATATCCCTGCCAGCTTTGCGAGAAATGGAAATGCAGTGAGGAATCAAACAGCACCTGCACTTCGCTCACCTTCTGCGGGGCTCCCCATTTCAGATCGATCCATTCAGGTTTGGCGAAATCCGTAACTTGGGAGACCCATAGGTTCGGCAAATGGGTCGGGCGCGGGCAACCGTTCACAACCATGGAAGGGCTGAAAAGCTCCTGCTCCGGGTTCGTGCGGCATAGATAGGCGAAATTCAGGAAGCCGCTCTGAGCAGTGAAGCGCCGGGCGTGATCGTTCCAATCCGGAGCGGTCACCTTGGCACCATCGGCATCCACCGCGCGCGTCATTCCGATGGTCAGGGCGCGAGATGTCCATTTTGAAAACGGATTCGGACGGATCGGATCCTCGGGGCGCGGATAATACCATTTCTTGCCGGGCGGGGTCTCATCCATGTGGATGGCAAGATCCGGATTTCTCTCAAGGATCAGGAAATGCCAGCCGACGCGAGAAATGCCCGTATGGATCGGAAGCTCCACCCATTGCTCGCTGCCCTTGGTGATGCGAATCGTGCCTTGGGCGATCTGCTCCTCCGGGAAAGTCGAACCGTTGACGGGGCCTTGATGGAGGCGGAAGCGAAGCTCTGTGTCGCGGTCGGCATTCACCAGGAGCGAGATGGATTCAAGCCGCTCCCCGACCACCGGCAACTGCAGCATGCGGTCATCAGACAAGCGGTCGATGCCCCAGCTTTTGCGGACACTGTTGTCTGAGAACACGCTTGATGCGGTGACTTCCGCATTCGGTGCGATATCATCTGCCACATCCATTTCCAGCGCATGGATGTGATGATCCGCCAACAGCAGATCACTCTGGACAGCCCTGACAGCAGATCCGGTTGTGAGAGTGCGCGGGTCGAGCTTCGATTTCACGGCGTGGCTGGCCGCCATGCCGACGGCTTCGCCGAGCTGGGCACAGGTGAGCATCACACGGGTGCTGGATAATGCGTAATGGCTGGCGCTGATGTTGCGTCCTGCGAAAAACAGGTTGGAAATACGGCGCGAGTAGAGTGAGCGCAACGGGACATTGTGCGGGCCGCGCAGATACTGGTGGGTGCTGGGGTTTAGCTTATCGTGAAAGCCGCCCGGCGGGTGGTGATCAAAACCCCAGCCACCGAAGGCCACTGCGTCTTCAAAATGCGCCTGCTCGTCGATATCATTCATCGTCAGGACATGATCGCCTTCGAAGCGGCGGGACTCCCGCTTGCCGGGGACGGCTCCCATCCAGTCGAGCTCGTAGTTCGTCAGCCGCTCGGCCAGAGGCGAACGGTTTTTCAGATAATCCCACACACCCAGGGTGATGCGCTGCACCTCGTCCTTAATTTTCCTAGTATCGTGCACCGTATCGAGCGCACCGCCCCACTCCAGCCACCAGAAGCCGCCTGTATCGGGAAAGAAATGCTCACATACCGGACGATAGGAACCGAAGTCATCGGGGCCGAGTTCCAGATCCACCCATAGTGGACGGACGAATGGAATAGGACGTCCCGCGTCTCGCGCGTGCATGTGCAGGCTCATGCCCATGGTATCAGTTGCCGGTTCGTCGGGGCACATCGGCTCGTTGAATTCGGATCGCGCCTCCACTCCCATGCGGAAAGGTGCGCTCGCAAGGGCACCCACTACGCCATCTCCCGAACAATCGGCGAGGTAGGGAGCGTGGAACTCATGCCATGTCTCCTCCATGGAGCAATACGCGGTGACCGAGGTGACACGGTCGCCCGCGTCATTCATTGCCACTTTGCAAACCGCACAGTTGAGAAACAGCTCAAGGTTCGGCTCGTTGCGTGCAAGCGATTCCATTTCCAGATTCCAGCCTTCCGGCGAGCAGGTCGGGTTACGCAGTAAATTGTTGAGGAACAACTCCTCGATCAGGCCGGTTTCACGCGAGAAGACGAAGTTACACTGCGTAGCTCCCACCGGCGGGACGCGGATCTCAGTGCTGGCATTACCACCAAGAACCGGGCGGTCTTGAACGAGAGCGGTGCGGATGCATTGGCGCGCTGCGGTCACGGCTGCGCAGAGACCGGACAGGCCGCCGCCGACGACAACGAAATCGTAGGGATGTATGATGGTTTTCAAGAGAGGAGAAGTTAGGTAAATACGATTTCAGCGGGGCACTTCTTTCCGCACCGTGGTTGTGAGCACAATGGCCGCAAGCGGATGCAAAACCGCAAGAACAAGGAAGATCTTCTCGGAGCCGAAGGTGCCCATCATGTCGCCGACAAACTTATTGAACACCATTCCACCGATCGCGCCGAAGGCTCCCGCGATACCCCACACACTGCCGACATTGGCGGCGGGAAACGCATCGGCAACAACAACGCCGAGATTGAAAAGCCAGGTCAGGCATACGGCCGCCACAACACTGAAGATCGCGAGCGTGGCGACCGGTTGCGGCAAGTGCGGCGTGAGCGCACAAACCGGCGCGAGCAGCGCCGCGCCGATGAGGATCATTTTTCGGGCGCGCAACGGCTCGTGGCCACGGCGCACGAGCCGGTCGGATGCCGCCGAGCTTCCGATTCCTCCAATATCTGCCGCCAGAAACGGGATCCACCCATACATGCCGATCTGTGCGAGCGTGAGACCCGAGTGTTCACGAAGATAGCCCGGCAGCCAGAACAAGCAGAAATACCACACCGGATCACTGATGAAGCGACTCAACAAAATGCCCCAAAGGCTGCGGGTGCGCCACAACTGCGGCCATGTGAAGGCTGCTGGACGCTCTGCGGAAACCGCTTCAGCGTCGACCACGTAACCCTCCGGCGGATCGCGGTAAATCAGCCACCAGAAAAAAACTAACAGAAGGCCGAGGGCTCCAGGCACCATGAATGCCGCATGCCAGCCATACTTTATGGCAAGCCATGCGATCAAGGGTGTCGCCACAATCGCGCCGATCGTTCCACCGGAAGAACAGATGCTGTTCGCAGTCGCACGCAATTTCGGCGTAAACCAAATCGTCACAACGCGCAGTTGGGAAGGGAAAGTCGTCGGTTCCGAAATACCGAGAGCACCGCGGAAAAAAGCGAGCTGCCCGAAAGTTTTCGAAAATCCTGCGCCGAAGCAGGCCGCAGACCAGCCAATCATCCCCAAAAGCATCACGCGACCCGCACCAAAGCGATCAACCAACCATCCCGTCGGCGCGTAGGCGGTCGCGTAGCAAAATAGGAAAACATTCACCAAGGTCGCGTAGCCGCTGTCATCAATTCCGAACTCCTTCTTCAGATCGGGCTTGAGAATCGAGACAATCTGTCGATCCACATAGTTCAGCACGATCGCAATGAACAGGACAACGAGGATCAGCCAACGTCGGCGCTCGGGACGAAGCCACTGGGTTGTTCCGTTTCTCATCTTTGGATGTTCGGAAATACGGGTGTCATCCGCTCCAGCAGATCGCTTGCAACTCCTTGGGTTTGTCGCGTTGTTCTCAATGTATGATCTTCTCTGAGATGTTGGGTTTCGGCTTTCTTTCTAAGTAAAAAAACCCATTTTGGCAATGCGCGGATGCGCATTCAATTTACGTTTTTGCGTCATACCTGTTTCATGCTCCCGGCCGTACGGCCTTTCGATACTGAGATGGGGTGTGGCCGAAGTGCTTCTTAAAAATCGGGATCATGTGCTCCACATAGTTGAATCCGCAGATTTCAGCGATGTCCGGGATCGGGATATCGGTGTCACCAAGCATGCTGCGCACTTTGTTGATCTTCACACGGCGAATCTCCTCAGCCGGGCTGCGTCCAATCACTTCTTGAAAGCGCTTTTCCATGCTGCGACGTGCCATCGGCACCGCTTTGAGCAGATCGCTCACATTGATCCCCTCATGCGCATGGTCGCGTATGAAAATCAGTGACTGGCGTATCCTGACATCCTCGCATGCCACAAGATCGGTGGACTGGCGGCTGGTGACACCAAGCGGCAGCAGGTCGATTTCCTGTTCGACAGATTCGCCCCTGAAAAGCCGATCGAGTTGAGCCGCTGCTTCGTATCCGATCTGCCGCACCGGTATGTCCACACCGCTGAGAGGCGGATGCACAACCTTCCCCAGCAGATCCTCGGATTCCAAGCTGATGATGGCCACCTCCTCGGGAACATTGATGCCACTCTCATCGCATGCCATCGCGAGGTGGCGGCAGATACCCGTATGCCATCCGATCAGACCCACCGGTTTTGGTAGGGACTCGATCCATCGGCACCTGTCCTTCTGGCGCGATTCCAGCCCAGCCGTTGGGCCGATGCGCTTTGAAGGCATATAAACCAGGGGTTCGACTCCGGAAGCACCCGCCATCCGGAGATACGTGTCAGTCCAATGGTCGATGAACGAGCGGTGCGGCTCACCGCAGAAGGCGATGTTGGCGAGTCCTTTCTCGCGGAGGTGAGCAATAGCCATCCCCATCACCGCATCCGCATCACTGGTCACACGGGGAAAATCAATTCCTTCACGACGGGTTCCGGAAACATTCACCACCGGCACATTGAAAGAGCGGAGCTTCGATGCCATCCGACGGGTATGGATCAATGCGATCACTCCATCGCCAGTCCATCCCTGCGGAACATCCGTGTTCTCGTCGGGCTCACTCGGTTGTATCTCGATAAGCCACGGACCATGTTGCTCTGCGTATTGCCAGACACCCTCGATGATGCCGCGTCCGTATTCGCTCCATGCGCCCACCAGCAAGGCGACCTTGGGATGCCCGATACTGCGTTTCTCGTTCCGGCTCATAGGGTGGTTTTTATCATGGAATTCCGGAAAACCAAAATCCACATTCATAACTTCAGGATAGTCGGGTGTTTCATCGCGCTCATTCAAGACACATTCACGCATTCAAAATATAATTTTGCGCACATCGCACCTCGGCTACTACACCCGCGTCTTGCGGATGCCCCTGCGGACTTTTAGCCTGCCTTGGCAGCCGCGAGGGCTTCCCGGGTGAGGCGGGTGATCGTCGCCCAATCTCGGGCAGCGATGAGCTTGGGATCAACCATCCATGATCCGCCGATGGCCGCGACCACGGGCAGAGCGAGGTATTCGCCCATATTCTCGGAGCTAATCCCACCGGTCGGGATGAACCGAACGCCGGTATGAGCATAAGGCCCTGAAAGCGCCTTGAGCATGGCCGTGCCTCCCGCCGCTCCTGCGGGGAAAAACTTGAGAAGATCGCACCCGAGCGAGAGCGCGCGTTCGACCTCGCTGGGCGTCATCACACCCGGGGAAAACGCAAGCCCGGCCTCGCGGGCGGCCGTCACCACAGCGGGATTCAAGCCGGGGGAGAGTGCGAAGACTGCGCCGGCATCACGCGCGCGCAGCGCTTGATCGGGAGACAGCACCGTGCCCGCACCAAGTAGGATTTCAGGGTACGCGATAGCGATCCGCTGGATCGACTCGGCAGCCGCCGCCGTGCGGAATGTGATTTCCATCACATCGAGACCTCCGTTAAGCAGCGCTTCGGCAAGCGGACATGCGTCTTCCGCGTCTTGCAGCACAATAACTGGCACCACGCGGGTGCGGGAAATGCGATCGATCATGTTGCGGACTGCATAGGCTCTATCGCTCGTTTGGGCGAGCATTTCTTCAAGAGTGGAGGTTGAAGCCCAATACGGAGTCTAACCAATCTGGGCAGCGGCTTGCAGCGCAGCTTGCGCTTTCTCCGCGGCTTCCTCCGAGCGGGCGTGGATGCGGGCGATCACATCGCCATGGGAAACATCCTCGCCGCATTTCGCCAGGTGGTCAAAACCCACCGCGAAATCGACCGCGTCCTCTGCCCTCGCGCGGCCAGCGCCGAGTTCGAGGGAGGCTTGCCCGATCATTCCGGCGTCCATAGCCAGCACACGGCCGGATCTCAGAGCCCTGACCTCGCGGATCACGGGAGCTTTGTGAATCTCCGCGAGACGCGCAAGGTCTTCGGGATTGCCGCCTTGCCGCGCGACCATCGCATCGAACTTCCGCCGCGCGGTGCCATCATCGAGCATCGCTGAAAGTTCCGCACGGGACTTTCCGGCGATCTTCTCGCTGAGATCCAGGACAACATTGCGCAGATCCTCCGCCCCCTTCCCATCGAGACAATCCAGCGCCTCGATCACTTCCAGCGCGTTGCCCACCGTGCGACCGGTTGGCTCACTCATCGGGTTGAGAACTGCCGAAACATCAACTCCCATTTCCCTTCCGACAGCGATCATGCCATCCGCCAACTGTTGCGCCAGCTCGCGCGTTTTCATAAATGCGCCCGTGCCGTATTTCACATCGAGCACTAGTCTTTCGAGGGACTCCGCCATTTTCTTCGACATGATCGAGGCGGTGATGAGCGGGATGGAGGGAACGGTGCCGGTCACATCGCGCAGGGCGTAGAGTTTTTTGTCGGCGGGGCAGAAGCGATCCGTCTGACCCATCATCACCACATTGAGTTCCGCGAGGATTTCCGCAGCCTCATCCATGCTCACGCCGACTTTGAAACCGGGGATGGACTCCAGCTTATCGAGCGTTCCACCCGTGATGCCCAAGCCTCGCCCGGAAACCATCGGCACCCTACAACCCGCGCACGCCACCAGCGGAGCCAGGATCAGCGAGACCTTGTCGCCGATGCCCCCCGTGGAGTGCTTGTCCACCACCGGCGCTCCCGGCGGATGCTGGAACACATCGCCGCTGCGCATCATCGCCATCGTCAGCGCCGCCGTCTCCACTGCGGTCATGCCTTTGAAAAACACCGCCATCGCGAAGGACGACATCTGGTAATCCGCGACATCGCCGCTGACAAAACCGTCCACCAGCCATCCGATTTCCTCCGGGGAAAGCTCCTCCCCTTCCCTTTTTCTGGCGATCAAAGTCGGCACATGCATGGCAACAAGCTAGGCAAGCAGCGGCGGCGTGGCAAGGCGGCACCACTCACTCGCCCGCCTGGTCGCCACGGCGGCGGTAGCTTTCCACCGCGCGCATCCATACCGCACCCACCTCTTCGGGGAGCCCCAACCACACCGACCGGTGCATCATCAGCATCGCGGGAGCGAGATAGAGCAATTGGGCGAGTTCCGCCTTCGACATCGCCTCGTGTCCCTCCTTCAGGCAGCGCTTCGCAAGCGCCTCTTCCACGGGATTCATCTCCGAAAGCTCTAGAAGCGAGACGTGGACGCCGTTCACATAAGGATCCACCACAGCGGCGATTACGCCCTCCCTGCCAGCCACCCCCGCGTCAAGCACCGTGGTGCCATGCCTCGCCGCCTCATCCGCGAGTTTCACGATGGCCGGGGGATCGATCTCCTCCGGCGTCGCCAGAATGTGCAGTTTCGCCAACGCACGCCCGTAGCGAGCGCGGCTCGTCCATACGGAAACGGGAATGCACAGCGCCAATCCGAGCAGGATCGGCGACATCCAGAGCGCGAACTCGGATCCGATCCGCCAAGCGATGAAAGCCCAGACAATGCCCGCGATGGTGGGCACGGCATGGAAGCCGATGGCATCCCGCCAAGCCGTGCCGTCCGTCTCACGGCTCTGGTTCCCCCACCCGACGGCGCGCCCGGAAATGATACCGGCCACCATCAGCGTGTGCGCCATCATCGCACAGGGAGCGAGAAGGACGGAGAGGATCGTTTCCAGGAAAATTCCTGCCAGCAGCGGCATCGTGCCGCCGAAGGATCGCCTGAGCTTCCGCGACAGCAAAGCCGCAGACAAAGCGAGGATCTTAGGTGCGAAAAGCAGACTGAAAACCAGTGCCGTCAGTAACAATGCCTGCATCTGCCCGCCGATCCCGAACCACTGCTCCACAAAACCATCGAAAGGCAAGGAGCTGAGATCGCTCATCTTGAAATCCCACGCGAGCCACGAGCCCATGATCAGAAACAGGAACCAGAGCGGGCTGCCGAGATACGCCATGATCCCCATGAAAAGGTGGATGCGGACGGTCAACGGCAGCTTGCGGGCGAAGATGAGCCACATGTGCTGGAGGTTCCCTTGGCACCAGCGCCGGTCGCGCTTCAGGTGATCCACCAAAGTGGGCGGAGCCTCCTCATAAGTCCCCTCGATATCCCACGCCAGCCAGACCTCCCAGCCTTCGGAAACCATCAGCGCGGCCTCCACGAAATCGTGGCTGAGGATGCGCCCGCCGAAAGGCTCCCGTCCGGGAAGTGCGGGGAGTTCGCAGAATTCAGAAAACGGCTTCACGCGGATCATCGCGTTGTGACCCCAATAGCTGCCGCCTCCCAACTGCCAGAAATTCAGCCCGCGGATAAACAGCGGCCCATACAGCCTCATCGCGAACTGCTGGAGGCGCGTGAAAACGGAAACCCCGCGGATCAGCTTCGGCGGCGTCTGCAGGATGCCGAGCCTCGGATACGCCTCCATCACCTTCGCCATCTTCACGATGTCCGCGCCGTCCATCAGGCTGTCCGCGTCCAGCACCAGCATGCCCTCGTAGCCGCCGCCCCATGTCCGCACGAAGTCGCCGATGTTGCCCGCCTTGCGGTTGTCGTTCGTCTTGCGGCGACGGTAGTAAATTTTCCCGAAACCCTTGAGCCTGCGGCAGAGGTTCGTCCACGCCACCTCCTCGAGCACCCACAGGTCGAGATCCCGCGTGTCGCTGAGGATGAAAAAATCGAAAGAATCGAGATGCCCCGTCCCATCGATAGAGCGGTAGATCGCCTCGATGCGGGCGCAGAATTTCGCGCTATCCTCGTTGTAAACCGGCATCACCACCGCGTGGCGCTTGCCCAGAATGGCCGCAGGTCCGTCCGCCAGCTCCGAGATGCGCACCGCCCGCCGCCTCCCCCGCAGGATATCCCACGCGCCGAACAGGGCATGGAAGGAACCCAGCGTGAGCAGTCCGTTGAGGATCGCGAAAATCAGGATGATCGGGATGTGGGCGCGGTGTAGTCCCGCGCACCAGAAAAGATCAACGAGCCAAAGCACGGCGGCGAGATTCACCAGCAACACGCTGCCGAAGAAAAAGAAGCGACGCCACTTCGCCGAGGACGCGGGGTGGAAAGGCTTCGCTTCCGCGCCGGGGATTGGTTCTTTTTTTTCCATCAGTCAAAAAAGATGAACCAGACAGCCCCAACCAAAACCGCCAGCACCGCCGCGAGGAACATGCGTCTCACGATGGGCCGCCTGTCCATCGTTTCCCACCACTGCGCCGCACCACTGCCGATCACATTGAGCTCAAGCGGCTTCGGCACCATCGTCAGCTCCGCAAACTGCGGCCCTGCCGCGAGGTAGGAACTGCGCATCGCCGCGACGAACTCATCCGGCCATGGCGCAGGCGTCAGGAAAACGCCCTGCCAGCGGTCAGGCATACCGGCGAGGAGCAGCGCAAGCCTCCCTCGCGCGGCAAGTCGTTTGTTGAGCAAGGGTTCGTCAAGTACGCGCTCCGTCCACTCGCCGATTTCGGAAAGAGTCTCCTCCATCGCCAGCTTTCGCGCCGTGCTTTCCGGCTCCTTCGCCCGCCGCGCGGAAGCACGCCAGAGAATCCTGCGCACAAGCTCCGCCACAAGCAGCCGGTTGCGGATACGCAGCGCGCCGAGATAAGCCTCGACCGCCGCGTAGGCGTCCTCCCACTCCTCAAGCTCGGATTCGCTGAGGGGCCTTAGGGATGCTAAGGATTGATTCGATAAACCCATGTTTCAGTAAGGAAATCGCCATCCCTCTTCAGCGCGGCTCTCAACTCGACGGCACCGACATCAGCCAGCTTGCCACCTTCCTCCGCCGGGAGGATCTGGAACCCAAGCCTGAGCCGACCATCGGATATCGGCTGCACCGCAATGCCCTGGATCCGAATTTTCGCGGCGTTTTCCCCACACGCCTCCACCATCGCTTCCGGCATCGCGCCGTCCTTTCCTAAAAGATTCGCGCCCTCGAACTCCACGATCATCGTCCGCTGTTCCGGTTGCCATTCGTGAGTCCCCGTCCGCGTCGCGACCACATGCCCGCCGGCCTCCGAGGGATCGGTCTCCATCGTCCAATGCTGGCGGTATTGGAACTCAAGCCGGTCGCCCGGCTTCGGCGATGTTTCAGGAACCCACATCGCCACGGAATTGTCGGCCAGCTCGTTGCCGGTGGGGATCTCCATCAGCATCACACTGCCCGCTCCCCAGTCCGAGGTCGGCTCAATCCACAGCGAAGGGCGGAGGTCATAGGCGGCCTCGCCATCCTCGTAAGCAGCGAAGCGGCGGTCGCGCTGGAGAAGGCCGAACCCGTCGCATTTCGACATGTTGAAAAAGCTGAACTGCAGGTTGCCGGTGTCGTTGCAAATCGGCCTCCAGATGCGCTCACCCGATCCCATGCGGATCGCAAGGCCGTCCGAGTCATGCACCTCGGGTCGGAAGTCATCGAACCTGCGGCGCGAATTCTCGCCGAACCAGAACATGCTCGACATCGGCGCGATCCCGAGCCGCTTCACCTCTTTTCGGGTGAAGAGCACCGCCTTCACCGACATGATCGTGTCCTCGCCCGGCTGGATGGAAAACTCATACGCGCCGGAATAGGAAGGTCCGTCGAGCAGGGCGAACATCACGGCCCGGTCTGCGCCTTCCTGCGGCTTTTTCAGCCAGAACTCCCGGAACATGGGGAACTCCTCCGGTGCCCCATCCGCCCCGGTATCCACCGCGACGCCCCTTGCGGAAATCCCGTAGCGCTGCCCCTTGCCGAGCGCGCGCCAGTAGCTCGCCCCCTGGAAGACCACCAGTTCGTCAAACACCGCCGGATCATTCATCGGCGCATGCAGGCGAACCCCCGCGAACCCTCCGTCCGCCGGCAGCTCGCCATGATTTTTGATCAGCGGCCCGTAGTTGAAGAACGCCTCGGAAAGGCGCACGCGCTGGCGGTGCGTATCCGTGAACTCATTGATTCCTACCGGCTCACGAAACAGGTATCCGGGATGGAAAAACATCGCGCGGAACGGAAGTTTCTCCCCGCCCCAGAGCGCCCGCTCGGGATCGAAACGGATGTCGCGATATTGGTCGTAGGTCAGCGCCTTCATCCACTCCGGCAGGGATTCCTTGTCCGGAGCCTGGTATTCCCGGTTCGCGAGATCGCGCGCACGGCTCTCGATCATCCCGAAATCAACCCCCTCCCTTTCCCAATCCTGAGCTAACGCGAGACCCGAACAAAAAACCACCGACGCGAGCGAAACAAAGCACTTTGACACGCATGCATTCTAAGCGGTTTCGCGAGCGAAAAGTCAAGAACCGCGAATCAGCTGCCGCATCAAAACGGCCAGATCAGCGGGATGATGGGACACGCGATCAAGGCGCATATCACATTCAGCGGAATACCCACGCGCAGGTAGTCGGAAAATCGGTAACCGCCCGGCCCGTAAACCATCATGTGCGTCTGGTATCCCATCGGCAGGGCAAAGGCAGTGGAGGCGGCTACGGTAACAGCCATGATGAAAGGCCAGATATCGACGCCCATCTCTCCCGCCAGACGGACGACGATAGGCACCATCATCACCGCCGTCGCATTGTTCGAGAGCACCTCGGTAAGCAGCAGCGTGAATACAAAGACGAGCCACAGCATCACGTAAGGAAGGATCGCCGGAGAAACGAAGCTAGCCGCTCCGGTGACAAGCTGTTTCGCGAGCCACTCGGCGGTGCCCGTGGTCTGCATCGCCATGCCCAGCCCGAGCAAGCCGTAGAGCATCAGCAGCACCTGCCAATCCACACTCTCATATGCCTCGCGCGGCGTAAGTATGCCCGACCAAAGCAAGGCGAGCGCACCGACCAGGGCGGCATAATGGATCGGAATGGATGAAACACCGAGATTCATGCGGCTAAGCATGTCCGTGATCGTGACGGTGATCACGACAGCAGCAAGAACGCTCCATGAGAATATGATGGGCCAACGGCGCAACGGCGTAGCGGGCAGATCGCCGCGTTTCGCCTCAGGTGCGTCTGTCAGCACGAAGTCACGCGTCGCCTTGAGATCAGGCAGGTTGTTCACCGCCGTGATGACGAGCAGGGTATCTCCGCGCTCGATCTCGATTTCCGCCATGCGGCTGGTGATGTTCAGCCCGCTTCGGTGCACCGCCAGAACAACACAGTTGTAACGCTGGCGGAAATCGGAGGCGGCGAGTGTCCGTCCGACAATCGATGACTCGCTCGGCACCACCAGTTCGGAAACGATGCCATCGACCACCGAAAGCTCCTGCGCCCCGATATCCCGGAACAGCTCCTCCGCTTTCGCAGCCCCGCCTTTCCGGCGATGCAAAGCGACAAGGAAACGGTCGTTGCGCTCCACGCTCACTTCGCTGAGCGGAATCATCAGGCGCGCGCCCCGACGGCGGATTTCCAGCACATGGATACCCGCCTCCCGGCTACCGAGCTGGGTGTCGAAAAGCTTTTTTCCAATCAGCGACGAGCCCTCACCGATGAGCAGGTGGTGCAGCGGCGTGGTGCGATGATCGATTTCGAGGCTACCGGTGATCGAGGAGCGCGAGGGCAGCAGCTTCGGCCCGAAAATCACCATGTAAGCGATGCCGGCAATCGCCAGAGGAACACCCACCGGTGCGAGGGCGAACATCGACATGGTTTCCAAACCCATATCCTTCAAGGTGCCGTTCACCAACAGGTTGGTCGATGTGCCGATGAGCGTGCAGCAGCCGCCGAGGATGGAGGAGTAGGAAAGCGGGATTAGGAGCTTGGAGGCGGGGATCTCCTTGGCTCGCGCGAAGCCGAGCGCCACCGGAAGGAGAATCGCGACGATCGCGGTATTGTTCATCCACGCACTGAAAAAAGTCGCCACCACCGTGAAGGCGAGGATGGATGAGCGAACGCCGCCGTTGAGCCTCCGCTGCAGCAACCGCCCGATCTGATTCACCGCGCCTGACTTTTCAAGCGCCCCACCGATTACGAACAGCGCAGCGATGGTAAGCGGCGCTTCGTTGCGGAAGACGGAGGACATATCCTCCATTTTCACTAGTCCCAGCGCAACGAGCAGGCAAAGGATGGAGATCGCGAGCACGTCGGGCGGAGCCCACTCCCGGATAAATGCCACCAGCGTCAATAAGACGACCAGCAAGGTAAATGCGATATCCTGGTTCATGGTTACACCTTGGTAGATGATCTGACACGAACGCTCGCGCGGAGCGGCGCAGATTTGCGGACCGCCTTAATGAGCGGCCTCATCCTCGGAATGCTCCGCATGAGATTCGCCGTGTCCGTGCAGGCGGTCGGTGCCATCCGGACCGTCAAATTCATGACGCTCGCAAGCGGCAAGACCGAAGGCAACCAGGACGGATAGCAGTGCGAAACGTTTCATCGCGCCCCTCTTAGCCATTTTCTGCGGATTGGCAACCCCGTTTCGCTGCCGGGGAAACGTTTCCCGGAAGGATATTTCTTAATGCCATCGGTCGCGATCCCGCTCATATTCAGCGGCATCGATAAACCCGACACATCATACCATGTCCGATCCATCCACCCAGCCAAACCTTGAGGCAGACAGGCTTGAATTGGCTCTACGCGCCTCCAACGAAGGAATTTGGGACTGGCTTACGCACGAGAGGAAAATCTTCTACTCGCGGCGCATCCTTGAGTTTCTTGAATGCACCGGCTCCAGCGCACCGAACATTTTCCTCCCCCCACACCTACCCGTGCACCATTTGGATCGCCCGGCTTTCATCAGGGCGGTCGGGCAGGCGCTCGATGCGAAAGGCCCGGAGACACTCGCGGTCGATGCCCGCGTCCAGACAGGCGGCAACGAATGGCGCTGGCTGCGCATCCGCGGAACCGTGGTACGGGACCGCGAAGGCTATGCGGTGAGGATCGCAGGATCGATGATCGACATCAGCCTCCGCAAGGCAGCGGAGGCGCAGATCGAGGAGGAGAGGCACCTGCTGCGCGATCTCATCGACTGCGTGCCGATGCAGATCTACTTCAAGGATCTCGATTCGAAGGTGGTGATGGCAAACCGTGGAATGATCGAGTATCACGGATTTTCTTCCAGCGCAGATCTGGTCGGCAAACATGATCGCGACCTTTTCTCCAACGCCCACTGGGAAAAAGCGGCGGCGGATGAGCGGCGCATTATCGAGACGGGCATCGCGATGACCGGGCAGCTTGAGCGGGAAACATGGCGCGAGGGCGGAGAGACTTTCGTGGTCACCTCGAAATTCCCGTGGCGGGACAAGTCTGGTGAGATCAAGGGAACCTTCGGAGTATCCAGTGACGTCACGTCCCTGGTGCTCGCGCAGCGGCAGGCGACGGAACTGGCCAACGAACTCCAGCAGAAAAATGAATCTTACGAAGAGGAGGTGAAACTCGCCCATGAAATCCAGCAAGCCCTAGCCACCTCCGACTTCCCCACGGTCGTTTCCAAAAACGGCAACCGCCTCTCCTTCGGATCCCGCTACCTGCCCATCTCCGGGCTGGCCGGCGATTTCTTCGAGGTGCTATCGCTCGGTGATGACCGCTATGGCATCTTCATCTGCGATGTCATGGGTCACGGCGTGCGCGCCGCGCTGGTCGTCTCGATGCTACGAGGATTGCTTGCGACGCAGAACGTGAAAAGCCGGGACTCCGCCGAATTCCTCGCGGCCATGAATACCGGCCTCACCTCCATCCTGAAGCGGGCAAACGTGACCATGTTCGCCACGGCATTCTACGGGATCATCGATCTTGAGGAACTCACCCTAGAATACTCATGCGCTGGCCATCCCGGCCCGGTCATCGCGGGCAAAGACCGCGCACTCCAGCTCTGCACCGACCGCAGCGAAAAGGGGCCAGCTCTCGGGCTGCTCCCCGGAGCTGTTTATCGCACACCTGTGATCGATCTCGTCGGCATTCGGCGGCTCCTCCTATTCACGGACGGCGTGCTGGAAGCGGAAAACGAGGCCGGCGAGCAATTCCTGGAAAAGCGGCTGTTACGAACTGCCGGCGACGATCCTGAAAAAAACATCGAAGGCTGGTTGGACGGCATCCTCGACACCGTTCTGGATTTTTCCGAAGGTCACCACTTCGACGATGACGTGTGCCTGCTCGGAATCGAAATAGGCTCGCCATCAATATGAGCCGACGGTCATTCCTCCTCGATCAGATCCTCGAAGGAATCCTGCGGCGTTTCCTGATCGGGTGCGGATGATTCTCCGGAACTCGTATCCATATAGATGGTTCTGAAATTGTCCTCGGGCACGGCACCCGTTCCGCTGATCTCCAGATCCAGCCAGCGGTATCCCTCACGCACTTCGCCGAACATCTTCGCGAGTTTCTTGTCTCCGGAAGCGGTAACGGTGGTTTCGGGTATGCCGATCCTGAATTTTCCTTTGATCGATCCGCCCTCACCATTGAAAATATCACCTCGCACGACCATCCTTCCACGCTTCACGAGATTAAGGCCGGATATGTCGCAACCTTGTCCCATTCTTTTCACCACCATGCTCACATCATCATCGAAAATCGGGTATTCGTACCACCGATCGTTGAAGGCGACAGCAAGCATCTGCATGAACTTGAAGCCCGACATATCAATACGGGATTCCAAGGAGTTCGTTACCGTCAATTCCAACCTGGCGTTTTCCGGGGAATCGACATCGAAGCTAACAAAATTGGAGTCCGGTATCTCCGAGGTATCGACTTTGCCGACAAAAAAACGCCCGAGATCGCCGCCTACGAGATAGGAAAGCGGAAAATTCTCAAGCTTGGCCGACAAGGTGTGCTTGCCCTTAACCCCGATGGGAGTAATTGATCCCGAAAAATCGATATAACCGTTCGAAGTCTGCCGATCCGCCACTTCGGGAAGGTTGAACCGCATGTTTTGAATCTGTAACTCGGAATTCCTAACCTTTATATATGCGCGATCAAGGGATAGTGGCGGCCAGTCTGCTAGCTGGAGAGTTCCGCCACTGAACCTCATCTCCGCTTGTCCCACGACGGTGCCGGGAAACAAAGACGCTTCCGTTTTGGAAAAAGCTCCAAATGCTCCGAACTTGATATCCAAGTTGGGCACCGCGTAACGCGAAAACCTTACCGGCAATTCGCCTTCCGGTTCAGGCACATGCCGAACCGGCTTGGACGGATCTGATGACTTGAGGAATAGCTTACCGGATTCCGCCACGATCTCCTCCCCTCCGAAGGTCTTGCCAACAAAAGATGATGGGGAAATGTTGGCCGTCGCACCTTTCAGTTCCAACTCTTCCAAAACGTTGCCTGCGGGCCACGATAACATCGTGGTACTTGCTTTGGCTGCCAGAGGATTCATGCGGAACTGCTCCATTTCCACCTTTGCACCGCTCGACACCTCGATCTTGGCGGTCAACGAATCACGATATCCGGCGCTATTCACATACAGGACACCAATGCCCAACACCAAGCCTAACAAGGTCAGAACCAAAACGGCACCGGCGATCTGCACGATCTGGATGCGCTTTTTCAGTTTGACCTCCTTGTTGACAGTCTGATCCGTGCGCCTTCTACGCTTTTTCACCTTCAGCGCCTGACTTCCATCAGACCGGGTGACAAGCTCGGGCGGCACCTCCGTGGATTGACGCTTCTTGAGGCGCCCCATCATCTCGTCGATGGAATATTTGTCCTTGTCGCTATTCGGTAGAGGCATGGGAGTCGGTCAAAAGATCAGGCGTTCAACGTTGACGGTATGGCCGCCCAGTTGGATCGAGTAGCTCAACGTTGACCAAAAAAAGAATAGCTATGGACCGGGTGCTTTTGGCCTCGGACTGGAAAAGCCTGCCGACAACCGGAAGATCACCCAAGATAGGCGTCTTATCATTCACATCCGTAACCTCCTGCTTCAACATTCCCCCGATCACTATGGTGGTGCCATCTGCGACAACCAGATTCGAGTCCGTCCTGAGTTTACTGAAGATGGGCATCAGGATCGCATTTTCGGTGAGTCGCGTGGTGACCGAGCCGAAAACTCCGGATTCAGTGCTATTGATCGGGCTACCGTAGTTCACAAACCCGTCGAAATCGGTAATTTCAGGGTTCAAAGTGACATCCACATAACGACGATTTGCGTCCGCAACAGGAAGAACCTCCAAAACCACGCCCAATTCCCGCATCTCAAATGCGGTGGGTGTTGCGGGAACAACGATACTGGGAGCTTGATCGGGAGTAAATCCCGTGATCCCACCATTTACGATTGTGACGGTTCCGCCACCTCCGCTGCTTGGGAGTTCGGGTGGCTCGTATTCGGTTGGATAGATGAATTCATCCACGATGAAAATGGAAGCCGCCTGGCCGCTGCGGGTGGTAACGGAAGGCTGCGCCATCATATCAACACCTGTTTTTTGGTCGAGGCCGCGCATAAGCATCTGAATCGTCGCATCCCCGACGGTTCCATTCACACCAAACACACCCGGAGCGCGATTTTGGCTTTGCGTTGCTCCTGTCGATGCTGCCGAGATCAACGAATCAACGGAATCCCCGCTGATCGCTCCATCACCGCTGCGGTTGCCTGCGGTAATCGGACTTGTGGGGAAAATATTGCCCGCTGGATTCGCGATATCGGTGATCGGGGAGCCGTTGCCCGTCGTCCCCCCGGAAAGATTCAGTTTACTTGCACCAGGTATCCAACTGTCCCCGCCGAACGTAAAGGTGTTAAGCATCCAGTCGAAACCGATTTCCTCCAGCCTTTCCTGCTCCACTTTCAGAATCGTCACACGAACCGCCACGGAGACGGGCTCGGTCTGAGCGATCGAATCGATGATCTGCTCGATGACATCGAGGTTCGCCTCGGTGTTGACCACCCTCAGAGTATTTGTAGCGGCGTTGAGAGAGGCGGAAGCCCCCTCGCCGAAGGTGATGCCCTGCTGTGCCAGAGCCTCCTGCACACCCATCCGTCTCGCCAGTAACCCGCCGTTGCCTGTATCACTGTTAAAAATGTCTTCTGTTTCATTACCCTCCGCCGCGCCGGACGAAAGATTGCTGAGGAAATCCGCCGGAACGCGGTATGTGCGGGTTACAAGCACGTTTGAATCCATGCCGGCGGGAGAGATCGTGACCGCGAATTCATCCGTGCGGAAAACGGTTCCGGTGGCTCCGTTTATGTATTTCAGAATCGTCGCAACCGGCACGTTCTTGACCTGTATGTTGAAGCGTTTCGCAAAAATCTCCTTGGCCGGGGACTGGTTCATATCACCCACGTTCACCGCGATGTTGATACCCTTTCGCGCAGGATCGAGTTCGAAGGTATCGTTCTCCCCCGCGCGAAGCTGTAGCAGCTCAATGGCATCCGTCAGGTTTGCCTCCTGAAGACGGAACTCGGGGATAATGATGCGTTGGAGCTTGGCGGAGAGAGGAACGGTAAAACCTGACTCGGAATCGAGCCTACCGGACTCGGCCGCATCAGGAACCACAAGATCGGGAGCAAGCGGCAACTCCCAACCACCATCCACTGCGGCCAACATCTCGGCGCGAGTGTGATCCTTTGCCGACGCGTAGTAGGCGCTTTTCTCTGCGGCAACACGCTCCAGCCCCCGGCGTGCGGCTGCGTTGTGGGGATCGAGCCGGATGATTTCCTCATAACGCCCGCGAGCGGCATCGAATTTGCCCAGGTCGAATTCGCCCTGCGCCATGTAGAGCAGCCTGCGCACCTGATCGATGTCCGCCGCGTGCTCCTTGGTCAGCGAGGGATTGGTGCGGATCGGGTCATCGAGTTCCGCGCGGAAAGCGTTCGCCATCGGATCATCCGGAGCGACTCCGTTCGCCAGCACTTTGTCGATGATCGCCTTGGCTTCCGCGACATCGCCTTTTCGTGAAAGCTCGCGTCCGTATTGCACGGAAGATTGGGCGTAGCGCTGGGTGGCAGCCGCTTTCAGTTCCGCCGTGGCCGGAGCAGCCGGGAACGCATCGCTGGCTCCCGCGTAGGCCTCCATCGCCTCTTTGAACTTCCCGGCTTGATAAGCCTCATCCCCTTTCAGAAGGAGCATCTGCGCTTCCTGGACGGATGCCTGGCGCCTCTCCAGCTCGCGCTGCGCAAGCGGAGAAGGAGCGCCTTCGCTTTGGGCGAAAACCGCTCCCGTCAGGAAAATCGGAATCGCGATCAGCAGACAGCGATGAGGGAATTCGTTACAGTGGGAGATCGGCATGCGCAGGTTTTGAAGACATATAGTCACCCGCTGCCAAAAGGGTAAGCGTAAAATCCGGGAAATTTTCACGATCCGCACCCACAACAGCGGCATGTAAAAACGCATTCACCAACGGAATTCCAACTGCACCTCACGCCGCCTTCCACCCCTAAAGAATCTCCGCCACCTCCGCGCGGCGCCTCCACGCACCTTGTTCCACTCCAGTTTCCAACGCAGCCTCGTTCTCTCGGGTAAGCTCATGAAGGACGCTGTTCATTTAAACAGTATTATGTGGGTGTGATTTTTTTCGGTGTTTTTCATGCGGCTAGTTTTTGCCAGAGCTTTTCCCAGTGGCCGTTGGCTTGCAGGGTTTTGAGTTGTCCCATGCGT
>JAYTOE010000150.1:0-3637 GCA_043747935.1 Akkermansiaceae bacterium | reverse complement strand
TTCGATGCGAAAGGGCGCTTGCTCATCACCGACAACCAAGGCGACTGGCGCCCGACCAGCCCGCTTTACGATGTGAGAAAGGGTGGCTTTTACGGGCATCCCGCTTCCCTCGTTTGGAAAGAGGGATGGAACGGCGGTGATCCGAGAATGATAGATGAGGCGAAACTCGACGCGATGCAGGTTCCGGCGGTCGGATTTTTCCCGCAGGGGGAACTCGCGAACTCGCCCACCTGGCCGGTGATCATCCAGAAGGACGCGTTTCCCGAGGGCATGGCCGGACAGACCCTGATCGGTGAAATGAACCAGCCGAACCTTGTCCGCGTGCTCGACGACGAGGTGGATGGCGTTTTCCAAACGGCGCTCGTCCCGATGTTCGACGGTTCGCCGATGGGCATCGGAACGAACCGCCTGATCTTTGGCAAGGATGGCTCGCTCTATGTCGGCAAAACCGCCCTCTCGTGGGCCGGTGGCAAGGGGATCATGCGGATCAAGTGGAACGGAAAACCCTTCCCGGCTCTGGTGAAAATCAAGGCCACGCCGAAAGGGTTCGCGCTGCGCTTCAGCCAACCGCTGGACGCCTCGACGCTCAAGACCCTCACGGTGAAGCGCCACACTTACCAGTATCATGAGGCCTACGGTGCTCCGAAAAAGAACGAGGAGTTCCTTGAGATCATCGGCACCAGCCTTTCCGAAGACGGCATGACCGTGACCCTCGATGTCGGTGCGCTGGAGGAAAAGTATCTCCACCTCATCGATATGACCGGGCTGCTCTCGAAAGACGGCGGAAAGATCCTCGGAGCCAAGGCTTGGTATCAAGTCGTGAAAGCGCCGAAGTGAGGATCAGAACGGCCTCAGCGGCATGTCTCCGCAGTCGCTGCAGGTTTCCCTGCCCTTGAGAAACATGCCGTGGCAGCGCGGGCAATAGGACGAGGCGTCCGGGTCGTCCGCATGGTTCGGCGCGGTGTCGAAATCGGCGGGCGTCATGTTTTTCCTCAGGAGTATTTTTTCGATCGCGGGAAGCAGGGTCGAGGCGCGCGCGGCATCGCCGGGACGAGTGGGTCTGGGGGAAAGGAGAGTGCGGATGAAGGTGCGGAGCCAAGGATGATCGGTTGCGCCGGAGGCGATCAGGATGGCCGCCGGATGGGTGCGGGCGAAGGCATGGACGGAGTTGATTTCCAAAGCCCGCATCGCGTGGAAAGGCACGATCAGGGCAAGGAGCGCGTCCTGCCGGATCTCGCGGCGGCAGGATGGATAGGCGTGCTTCGCCATCCAGAATAGATGGAGGGAAATGGCGAACATCACGCACCAAAGCCAGGCTGCGAGCCAAAGTGCGGACGCCGGACCGAGGAAAATATAGGCGGCGGGGATGCCTCCGAAGAATCCGATGGTGAGCACCGGGCAGTAAAGTCGCAGCGGCGAGGTCACGATGCCCCAGCGTTTCAGATCCCGCTTGGCGCGGGCGGGGGAAAGGGAGAGCGCGGCGCAGCGGAGGATCGCGGCCTGTGGATCGAGACCGAGCAATTTCACTTCGCGCAGCGAGTCCATCGCAGCCGGCGATTGGCAGCGAACCATGAGATTTCCTGCGACGAGGTGCGGTGCCGAGTAGCGGATCTGCTCCCACGAGCGCACGTCGGTCTTTAGGAAATCGCCGTCTGCGGATTCGATGAAAACAGCTCCCGTTTCATCGGTCACGAGCGGGAAGCCGGGGCAGGGTGCGAGGCCGGAGTCGGGTGGAATCGGGAGCATGGGCACTACCCCAAGTTCTCGGGTGGAGAGCAGGCGCGTGGCGGGGATCACACGCCATGTTTTCCCGAACCAGCCGCGCCGCAGGGCATGTCCGCGCTTCGGCAGCCAGAGCGCGGATTCCCAGAGATAGATCAGCGCGGCGATCAGCAGGAACTCCAGGAATACCGACATGCTCGGCGGATCAGATGCTATCCGGCGATTTGCCGCGGAAGATGCGCTTGAGGAACGCGCCGATGGCCACGAGGCCGATGGCGATCGGCTTCCAGAGCTTCGCCAGCAGGCCGGACTTCGCTGCGACGAGAAGGCCGCCGCCGGCGATCAGACCGACCAAACCATACTCCGCGATCTTGTCGCCCTTGGTGAAGGCCGCGTAGCTCTCGTCCTTTTTGTAGGCATATCCCGCGAGCAGGCTCTGATAGCGGGGAATGACGCTGGCGAGCTGTTCCTCGCTGCAAACCAGCACCACGTCCATCACACCCTTGCGACCGAGCAACTTCGTCTTGTAGTTGAGGATTTGGCCTCCGTCGCTGGAGGAAAGCCGGATCGCCCATTCTAGGTTGTTCGTCTCCTTGTTGTAGAACGGTGGTGTGTGCCAGCCGAGGACGGTGAGGGTGGAGTGTCCGAGTCGCGTGAGTTCCTCGTTGGCGGCCTTCTGCCCTTCCTGGAGCTGCTTGAGGATCTCGTCCGCGTCGAGCTTGTCCTTCTCGTCGTCCTTCACGTAGCCGATATCCTCGAACTCGAACACGGCGAACCATTCGAGATTATCCGGAGCGATGAAGCCCAGCTCGGAACCGTCGCTGAGGTTTCCGTAAAATTTCATCAGCTTCGAGGCATCACCGCTGCCAAGGAAACGGAAACCCTCGGGCACGGCGATTTCCGCACGCGAGCCGAGACTGCCAGTGCCCTCCGTCTGCCAGGAGAGGCTGGACATGAAATCTTCATATGCTTTTTTCGCGGCGGCATCCTCAGGGCTGAGCTCCGCGTCCTGTGAACGGAGAGGAGAAGCCAGAGCTAGGAGCAGCGCCGTGCCGAACAACAATTTGCGGGAGATGTTTTTCATGGTGGAAAGCCCGCTGTTTCAAGGGCAGCATTTTCTCTCATCCCGGCTGGGAAATGGCAAGCCCCGTGATGCTGGGGGCGGATTCTCAATTTTACTGGGATGCCATTCAGAGATGACCGCGAACGAAGGTTCGCCGTATTTTCGAAATACCCCGTGATGATTACGGGCTCCTGATCGCTGGCAGGCTCGGAGCTATTTTTCCGGAATCTTGTTTCCGCACGTGAAGAAAAAACGATATAGGGAAGCTGTCGCGAATCCCTGCCATGAAATCCACTCTCACATTCGCGACACGCCCGAACTGCGCGACAACACGCTGATCCTCGTCTGCTCGGACAACGGCCCCGACGTGGGCGCGGGCAGTGCGGGGCCGTTTCGGGGCACAAAGGCGACTCTCTTCGAAGGCGGCATACGTTCGCCGCTCGTGGTTTGGGGGCCAGGACTGATCTCGAAAGACAAGGCGGGCAAGCATAACGAAACCTCCGTTTTCGCCGCCTTCGACCTCGTGCCGTCTCTGCTTGCCCTCACCCGGGTCGCTGAACCGCACGGGGTGAAATTCGACGGACAGAACCTCGCAGACACCTTGATTGGAGGAAGCGACGCGTCCCGCACCGAACCGATCTTCTGGCGTCGTCCGCCCGACCGCGACATGGCCTATGGCGCCGGCCCTCTGCCTGATCTCGCTGTGCGCGAGGGTGATTGGAAGCTGCTCTGCGAATACGACGGCCGCGAACCTGAGCTCTACCGTCTGTCCGTTGACCCCGGCGAAGCCACGAACCTAGCCGCGAAAAATCCCGAAGTCGTTTTGCGCCTGACCAAGGCCGTTCTCACGTG
>JAYTOE010000149.1:0-2306 GCA_043747935.1 Akkermansiaceae bacterium | reverse complement strand
CGACGTCAAGGACGGCAACAAGGATCACATCACCCGCGAACCCGAGCAGGTCAAAGCCTTCCGCGACACCTGGCGCGACGGCATCCACTCCTACCTCACCTCCTCCTCACGCAAACCTTGGGAAGAATGGGAGATCCCCCGTGAATTAACCAAAACCCATTTCCCCTCTTCCATTAGCGAAAATTCGCGTTCATTCGCGGTTAAAACTCTCCAAAATTGGTGGGAGCAAAGGATCGCCCGCCAAAAGGAGATCGACGCCTCCATTTCCGCCAAAGCCGAGTCCGAATACCTCTACGACAAGCCCTACCAGGACACCAAGAAAGTCCGCGTCGCTGGCCCGTTCACCATGGAATCCGTTTCCCCGCACCGTTTCCTCTCCGTGGATGAGAACGACGAGGTGGTGGATGGCTGGAAACTCAGCAGCGGCTCCAGCCCCTACGACAAGCAGCAGGACTTCGCCACCCTGATGCTGGAGAACCTGAAAACCGCCGGAGTCCAGCAGGCGCACAAGGAAAACCGCCTCACCTTCAGCTCCGTCACCGCCTTCCCCGGCACCAAGATGATCTGCGGCGAAGGCCGCTACACCGAGGGGGAATCGCCGGACGCCCCGGTCAAGCGCGCCGGGATCTACATCGGCCCGGAGTTCGGCACCGTCTCCCGCCCGGATCTCGTCGAGGCCGCCCGCGAGGCGGGGGATCTCGGCTTCGATGTCCTCATCGCCTGCGCCTTCAACTACGACGCCCATTCCTCCGAGTTTGAGAAACTCGATACGCTAGGAACACGAGGCCCCCAAAAGTTTGCTTTAATCTTGCAAACTTAGGCAAACTTCCTAAAAGTCACTGCATGGATCCGATCCGCAATCCCTATTCTCCCGGTGCCGGCACCCAGCCACCGGAACTCGCAGGACGCGATGAACTGCGCGAAAAAGTCCGCATCGCGATCGAACGGATTCGGATTGGGCGACAGGCGAAGAGCCAGATGATGATCGGTTTGAGGGGGGTGGGGAAGACGGTGCTTCTGGATCGGATGCGTCTTGATGCGGAGGCCAAGGGCATGCAGACATTACGGATGGAAGCACCGGAAGGACGCTCGCTTCCCGCCTTGCTCGCTCCGCAAATCCGGCAGGCTCTCTTGAAATTGTCCCGCAATGAGCGGGCAAAAGAGATGGCGACACGTGCCTTGAGAGCGCTCGCGGGCTTTTCCAAAGCCTTGAAAATCAAATACGCGGATCTTGAGGTGGGGTTGGACTTTGATCCTGAGCAGGGGCTGGCCGACAACGGCGACCTGGAAAGTGACCTTCAGGACTTGCTTGAAGCAACGGGAGAGGCTGCGCGAAAAGCCGACACTGCATTGGTGATCTTCATCGACGAACTCCAGTATGTGGCGGAGGACGAGCTGGGTGCGCTGATTATGGCCATGCACAGGCTCGCACAAAGAAACCTCCCCGTGATGCTCGTGGCGGCTGGTTTGCCGCAGTTACCCGGTCGGCTGGGAAAAGCGAAATCGTATGCGGAACGGCTTTTTGATTTTCCATTCATCGGTCCGCTTACCCCGAAAGACTCGCGGGATGCGATCATCAATCCGGCTCAGGGAGAAGGGGCGGACTTCGAGGAGGACGCTGTCAGGTTTATTCTCGAGAAGACCCAAGGTTATCCTTATTTTCTCCAGGAATGGGGAAAACACTCGTGGGATGCCGCCGATGAGTCCCCCATTACACTCGCAGATGTCGAATCGGCTTCCATTACGGCGGTCGCGGCTCTGGATGCGGGCTTTTTCCATGTCCGTTTCGACCGATTGACACCAAAGGAAAAAGAATACCTGCGTGCCATGGCGGAAATAGGCTCCGGCCCACACCGCTCGGGGGACATCGCCGTGAAGTTGGGCAAATCCGTCCAGACCAGCGCACAGCTCCGGAACCACCTGATCAGCAAGGGTATGGTCTGGAGTCCTTCCTATGGAGACACCGCATTCACGGTTCCGCTTTTTGACAAATACATGAAGCGAATCATGCCGGAGTTCACAGAAGCTCGACCCTCCACTTAAAGTGAGTTTGCCAAAGTTTTCTAAAAATCAGCAAACCATGGCAAACTACGCATAAGCCACCCCATCCATGAATTTCCTCCTCGCGGACACCTTTGCGGACAGTCTGACCCGCCTGACTACGCAGGAGCAGAAGTCGGTGAAGACCTCGGTGTTCGGTCTTCAGATCCATCCCTCCCAGCGCACCTATGCGGAGAAATCCTACAACGGCCCCGCCCGCATCACCGGCTCGGCCGGCACCGGGAAAACCATCGTCGCACTGCATC
>JAYTOE010000148.1:0-9218 GCA_043747935.1 Akkermansiaceae bacterium | reverse complement strand
AGGCTCTTTCCTATCTTTTCATCCGAGTTTATCCGCGTTCATCCGTGGTTCGTATTCATTACGTCCCAAGTGAAGGAACCTTGCCTCCTCCACTCCTCCACTCCTCCTCGTCTGCGATGTCGGTTAGTCCATCGATCTCTACGCCGAACTCACCTGCACCGGCGGGCGCTACGAGCGTTTCCCGGAATCCGCCGATCTCTACAAGCTCTGGTGTTCTCGCTGCCAATCTCCAGCTCGGATCAGATCTGCCTTCGTCCGTCATGCTTCAGGCGAACACGAAGCTGGCATATCGTGGAGCCCAAAAAAGGGGGTGCCGCCTCCCTGTAAGCCGGATTCTGTCCACCCCGGTTTTACCCGGAGCTGGACGGTCATTTCTCTCAACCCGGCTTGCGCCGGGCGCCCCGCTTGCGCGGAGTGCGACTAGTACCCGGGAGTTGGCGGGCGGGCAGCCCTTTCCCTGTTATGTCTTGCACCACGCGAGGTTTGCCGTGCCGTCCGGTTACCCGGATTCGCGGTGGGCTCTTACTCCACCATTTCACCCTTGCCTGTGCCTTGCGGCCATCGGCGGTATCTTTCTGCTGCACTGTCTGTCCGGGTTCCTCTCGTCACCCGTCCCCCACTTTCATGAGGCGCGTTGCCCTACGGTGTCCGGACTTTCCTCAACGGGAGCTTGCGCCCCATTGCGACCGCCCGGGAGACGGCGCAGGAGTAAATGCCGAAAACTGAAAAACTGAAAGGCTGAAATGCTTGGAGGCGCATGATATCCAATTTCAGCATTTCAGTTTTCAGCGTTTCAGCTTTTACACCCAAAACACATCCACGAAGAACCACGCGATCATCAGCACGCCGATGACGATTTTGAAAATCATCCCCGCCACGACGCCGACAACACTACCGACACCTGATGTGGCGGAATCGCGAGCATCCTTTTTCGCAAAAGCCTTCTCGAAACCGAAAGCCCCGATCAGCGGCCCCAAAATCAGGCCGAAGGGCAGGAAAAACAGCCCTGCGATCCCGCCTACCAAGGCACCGATCGCCCCCCACTTGCTGCCTCCGAACCATTTCGCGCCCAGCGAGCCGCTGATGATTTCGAAAGCCTGCGCAATGGCCATCAGCAGAACAAGGATCGCGAACCCCCACCACGCGATCCCCGCGCCCGGTCCGACCATCAGCCGGTAGGCGACCGCTCCCACGATGATGAACAGATGCCCCGGCAACACCGGAACGACGCAACCCACCAGCCCGACGATAAACAGCAAGCCCGCGACGACCCATGGCCCGCTTCCTTCAAGAAAATCAAACATGCGCTGACTATAGCCGACTCTCGCCATCCGCCCACTGAAAATCCAAATCCTCCGTCCCGGGCTTGAAACCCGCGCGTTCGTCCCTAAGCTCCGCCGCATGCGCAAGCTCCTCTCCGTTTTTCTCACCCTCGCCACCGGCCTCCAAGCCCAGGAGGCGCACATCGTCGTCGAGGCATATTCCGGGAAAGTCCTCTCCGCGGAAAACTCGACGGTGAAGCGCCCGGTCGCCTCGCTGACGAAAATGGCCACAGCCATCGTCGCCGTCGATTGGGCCACCGCCACCGAGACGGATATCGCGACGCTTATGATCCGCGTGCCGGACATCGTCCTCCAGCTCCCCACCACCAGCCCGCTGAAACTTGCGCCCGGCGACACGCTCACACTCCGCGACGCTCTCAACGCCGCGTTGCTCTCATCGGACAACATCGCAGCCCTCACCATCGCCCATCATGTGGGCGGCCAGTTGCTTGAGCGCCGTGGCAAAGGCGGTGATCCGGTGGTCGCCTTCGTTGCGGAAATGAACAAGCTCACAAAAGCGATCTACGCGAACAACACCCTGTTCGTGAATACCCACGGCCTTGAGAACTCGCCGAAGCCCGGCTACTCCACCGCCGCCGACATGGCGCGCTTTGCCATCCACGCGATGCGCCGCAACGCGATCACTTTCATCACCCGCCAGAAAACCCGGCAGGTCTCCGTGAACGGCCCCGCGGGCAAGCGCACCTACACGCTCACCAACACCAACGAACTCGTCGGAGAAGAGGGCATCCTCGGGGTGAAAACCGGCCAAACCAACGCCGCAGGCCCCTGCCTTGCGACGTGCATGGATCGCGATCCCGTGGTGCGCGCCAAGCCGGATGGTTCGAAGGGCGTCACCCCGCGTCGCCTCATCGTCGTCGTCCTCAACAGCCCCGACCGCTTCAACCGCACCCGCCAGCTGATCAAAGCGGGCTGGGCTTTCTACGACCCATGGCTCGCAGCAGGAGCACCCGTGAAAGACGCCAAGCGCGAAATCCTCTCCACCCCGCCCCCGGTGAAGTGATTCTTCCTTAGGGTTTATAGTTTAAAATTTAAAGTTTCATGCGAATCGGAATCCTCAACAGCGGCGGCGACTGCCCCGGACTCAACGCAGTGATCCACGGAGTCGTCGGTGCCGCCGATCAACTCGGCTGGGAGGTATTCGGCTTCAAGGACGGCTTCGAGGGGCTGCTGCCGCCCGGTGATTTCCGCATCCTCACGCCCGCCGATACGATCGGCATCCTCAAGCTCGGCGGCACCATCCTCGGCTGCACGAACAAGGGCCACTTCGCTGCCAAGGTCGGAGCAGGAGATGTCGCCGAGGTGCCTAGGGAAATCATCGATCGAGCAAAAGCCACCATCGACAGGCTGGAGATCGGCGCCCTCATCGTGGTCGGCGGCGATGGCTCGCTCACTACCGCGCTCCAACTTTACCGCTCCGGCTGGCCCGTCGTCGGCGTGCCGAAAACGATCGACAACGACCTCTGCGCCACCGCGATAACCTTCGGTTTTGACAGCGCCGTCACCACCGTGGTCGATGCCCTCGACCGCCTCAACACCACCGCCGAATCGCACAAGCGCGTGATGGTTCTGGAGGTGATGGGCCGTCACGCCGGATGGATCGCTCTCTGGGGCGGCATCGCGGGCGGCGCGAGCGTGGTCCTCATTCCGGAAATTCCCTTCGCCCTCGAAAAGATCGCCTCCTTCATCCGCCACCGCGACGCACAAGGCCACCACGCCACGCTCGTCGTCGTCGCCGAGGGCGCGGAAATGCCCGACGAAGGCTTCGTCACCCTCGACGGAAACTTCGGAGGCGAAGTCCGCCTCGGCGGCATCGGCGAGCGTGTCGCGCAACGCCTGCAGAAACTCACCGGCAAGGAAACCCGCGCCACCACCCTCGGCCACCTCCAGCGCGGCGGCGCGCCGACCTCCTTCGACCGCATCCTCGGCATGCGTTTCGGTGTGATGGCCGTGAAACTCTGCAAGGAAAAACAATTCGGCCGCATGGTTTCCTATCAAGCCTACCACGTCGATTCCGTCCCCATCGAGGAAGCCGTCAACCAACTCCGCCTCGTCGAACCGGACAGCGAACTCGTCCTCGCCGCAAAGGCCGTCGGCATCTGCATGGGTGATTGAATCCATCCGCCAAAACCCCCTCGTCATGAAAAACCTTTTTCAAATCGCCGCCACCATCCTGCTTGCCGTGGTGTCATCCACAGCAGCGGAAAAACCCAACATCATCGTCATCATGGCGGACGACCTCGGCTACGGCGATCTTTCCTGCTATGGCGCGAAGGTTTTCAAGACTCCGAACATCGACAAACTCGCCGCCCAGGGCACGCGTTTCACCAGCGGATACTGCTCCGCCTCCACCTGCACGCCCACCCGCTTTTCGCTACTGACCGGCACCTATGCCTTCCGTGCGAAAAACACCGGCATCGCCCCGCCGAACGGCCCGGCCATCATCCGCCCGGGCACGGTCACCTTGCCCTCGCTCCTTCAGAAAGCCGGATACCGCACCGCCGTAATCGGAAAATGGCACCTCGGCCTCGGCGAAAAGGAACCCGATTGGAACGGCGACCTGAAACCCGGCCCGCTGGAGATCGGTTTCGACGAGTGCTTCCTGCTGCCCACCACCAACGACCGCGTCCCGCAGGTTTTTGTGAAGGATCACAAAGTCCTCAACCTCGACCCCACCGATCCCCTGACCGTCAGCGAAAAGCCCATCGATCCGAACGAGCCAACGGGCATCAGCGCCCGCGATACGCTGAAGATGGACTGGACGCACGGCCACAACGGCACGATCCACAACGGCATCAGCCGCATCGGCTTCTACACCGGCGGCAAGGCCGCTCGTTTCCGCGACGAGGATCTTGCCGACAAGTGGATGGAGAAATCCAAGGCCTACATCGCGGCCAACAAGGACAAGCCCTTCTTCCTCTTCTTCGCCGCCCACGACATCCACGTGCCGCGCATCCCCCACGAGCGCTTTCAGGGAAAAAGCGGCACCGGCCTGCGCGGCGATTCGATCCTGCAGTTCGATTGGTGTGTCGGCGAAATCATGGCCGCACTCGATGAGCACAAGCTCACCGAAAATACCCTCGTCGTGATCTGCTCCGACAACGGCCCCGTCCTCGACGACGGCTACGAGGACGGCTCCGTCAAGGAACTTGGCGCCCACGAACCAGCCGGCCCGTTCAGCGGTGGAAAATACACGGTCTATGAAGGCGGCACACGCACCCCTTTCATCACCCGCTGGCCCGGAAAAATCCCCTCGGGCGTTTCCGATGAAATCGTCTGCACGATCGACTTCGCCGCCTCCTTCGCCGCACTCGCAGACGTTACGCCACCAGACGACGCCTGCCTCGACAGCCAATACATCCTCCCCGCCCTTCTCGGCGAAAAAGGAGCGAAAGGCCGCGCCGAACTCGTCCAGCAGGACAACGGCACCAAGGGCGGCAAAGCCGACTTCGGCTTCCGCTCCGGCGATTGGAAACTCATACGCCGCACCAACAAATATCAGCAGTCCGCCCGTATTTCCAAAAGTCCCATACCCGAGCTGAAAGGCCAGCATACCCTCTATTTCCTCCCCGACGATCCATCGGAGAAAAAGGACGTCAGCAAGGAGAACCCGGAGAAAACCGCGGAGTTCATCAAGCGGCTCGACGCCATCATCGCCGCGGGACGCAGTCGGTCGTAGGGTCAATCCCCCGCCAGCTTCCAGCCGATTGCGGTCACCTTCGCTGCCAGTTCCGAGTTCAGCAGGCTACCGTCTTCGGCAAACGCTTCATGCGCCTTGGGCAGCGAGAACTCCTCTTGCATCACGGTCATTTTCATGTTCACAAGGAAAGGCCGGAGGAAACCCAGACTCCTGGCTCCACCGTAGCCACCAGGTGACGCCGAGAGTATGGCGGCGGTTTTTCCGGTGAAAGCGGATAGCATCGGCTCGTCAGCGGAGTCGGCTCGGGAAACCCAGTCGAAAGCGTTCTTCAGCGCCGGGGTGATCATGCTGTTGTATTCCGGCGAGGCGATGAGCAGGGTGTCATGGCTCAGGAAAAGCGCCTTAAGTTCCTTCGCACTCTCCGGCTTGCCTTGCTCCGCCTCCAGATCCTCGTCGAAGAGCGGCAGGGGGAAATCACGTAGCGAAATGAGCGTCACTTCGGCTCCCGCGACACGCGCCGCGTCCGCCGCGATTTTCACCAACTTCTGATTGAAAGACCCCGCCCGGAGGCTCCCGCTGAATGCCAATATCTTTTTCATATGTTCCTTTTCTAATCACTTATCCGAAATTGGGAATATGAATCTCAACGGATAAGGCAGTCTGAGCATCCCACCGACCCCGCGCCGTAAAAGGCTGCGGGCAGCAGCATGACGTAGAGGGGCAACGGGGCAATCTCCCGCATTGCGCGGCAGCACTTCCGCCCTATTATGCGCGGACACGATGACTTCCATCCTAATCACATGCACGAACGCGACCTGCGCGGTTCCGGAGGCTCAACGTGAGCTTTTCAAGGGATCCGAGGATCTCGTCACGTCCGTCGAAGGCTGGGAGCCCGGCGCACTGAACCTCGCCCAAGGTCTCGCCATGAAATTCAGTACCCCGCTGATCCACGGCGATGTGACGCGCCTGCTCATCGACCTCGAACAGGAAGGGGACAAGCGCTGGAGCAAGATCTCCTCAACACTTCCCGAGGCCACACGCGAGAAGCTGGTCGTTCGCCTACAGGAAAAGTTCCGCAATGCCATCGAGAACCGGCTCGTGGAGGACTTCAGGCGCCACGACGCGGTGATTCACCTCCTGATCCACACCGCCCCTCTCGCGGACGGCAAAATCATCTTCGAGCATGCGGGCTCATACCAAGCGGAGAAAATCGCTTCCGACGCCGCCAAACTGCTGCCGCAGGGAGAAGTCGATTCCACAGCGATCCCAATGGAAAAGAAGAGCCCGTTCGTCCGCTGGCTCACCGAATCTTTCGCGTCCGAAAAATACGGTATCATCCGCGTGACCGTCTCCCATTCGTTTTTCCTCCGCTCCGTCCCGATGCGCTGGGAAACGATCAAAAAATCCCTGATCCAAGCGCTCACCAACGCATCGAAGTGATTTTCCCAACCCTTGAGTTTTGAGACACGAAACCGCGTGGCTCCGCCGCGCCCTGACAGCCCCCGAGTTCCACGAACACCTGGCTCCCTTCGCCACCGGTGAGGGGCAAACCATATTCGATCACGCCGCTGAGGCCTCGCATTCGTTCTTCGCCGCGCTGGCCTGCGCCGCTGCATCCGATCGCGGAAAAAGGCGCCACTGGATCGTCCACGAATCGCCGCGCCAGCGTGAGCGCCTCGCCGCCGAGCTGGAGCTTTGGGGAATCACCGCCGTCGTGCTGCCGGATTCCCCGTTGAATCCGGAGAACGAACTCCACGAAATCTCCGATCCCGAGACCGCCGCCGAGTGGTTCTCCATTTTGGAAATCCTCGCCACCACGGACGCCTTCACGGTTCTCTGCGGCCCTGATTCGTTTTCCCAATACGCCCCCTCGGCGAAGTCCCTGCTCTCGAACCGCACCCACCTCAAGCCCGGTCTGGCTCTCGATCCCACCGCCTTCGCGGATACCCTCACCGAACACGGCTACGTGCGTTTCCCCACGGTCACCGCCCGCGGCCATTTCGCGATCCGCGGCGGCATCCTCGATCTCTTCCCCTTCCAATCCCCCCGCCCCCTGCGCCTGGAATTCTTCGACACCGAACTCGAATCAATCCGCGAGTTCGACATCAACACACAAGCCTCGACCCGCAAGATCCCGGAAATCCACCTCCAGCTAACAGAGCCCCCCGCTGTCGCCACCATCGCGGATTATCTCAAGCCGGATGACGTAGTCATCGCCATCCAAGGAGGGGCTGCCTCCGGCTGCCCAACAACCCCGTCTTTCCTCATCACCGAAAACACCGCCGAAGGCGAAATCGAAGAAGACTTCACCCTAGCCGCCTACGGCTCCCCACTCGGCACCTTCGATGCCGGCGACTTCGTCCTCGACGAGCTCCGCCGCGAAACCTTTTTCAAACAACTCAACGAATGGCAGCGCGAGGCATGGGACATCGGCATCGTGTTCTCCACCAAGGGCGAGCTCGAACGCTTCACCGAACTCTCCGGCAAAGACCTCGAGCGAGACCTCGGCCTCACCCCGGTCATCGGCGAGCTGATTTCCTCGTTCACCCTCCCGGTCACGAAACTCGCCGTCCTCTCCTCCTCGGAACTCTTCGGCCGTTACCGCACGCCCGGAGCAGCCCGCCGCTCCTCCGTAGAGAAAGCCCGCGTCATCCGCGCTCGCGCCACGCTGGATGACATCGAACCCGGCGACCTCGTCGTCCACTACGAATACGGCATCGGGAAATTCAAAGGCATCGCCCAGGAAGAGGAAGGCGAGGAACTCCAGATCGAATACAAGGACGGTTCCATCCTCTCCGTTCCGTTGGAACAGGCACACCTGTTAGGGAAGTATGTCGGCGTCGGCGGCAAGACCCCCGACCTCAACAAACTCGGCAACGCCACCTGGCAGAAAAACCGCAAGTCCGCCGAGAAATCCATCCTCGATTACGCCGCCCGCCTGCTCCGCATCCAAGCCGAGCGCGAACACGACCAAGGTCACGCCCACCCACCCGACACCCGCTGGATGTTCGAGTTCGAGCAAAGTTTCCACTACACCGAAACCCCCGATCAGAAGCAGGCGATCCTCGACACGAAACATGACCTCGAAGCCCCACGCCCGATGGATCGCCTCATCTGCGGCGACGTCGGTTTCGGAAAAACGGAAGTCGCCATCCGCGCCGCGTTCAAGGCGATCACCGGCGGCAAACAGGCAGCCCTGCTCTGCCCCACCACCGTCCTCGCAGAGCAACATTGGCGCACCTTCCGCGAACGCTTTTCCGACTATCCGATCCGCGTCGATCTCCTCAACCGCTTCCGATCCGCCGCCGAAGTGAAAGCCACCATCCAAGGCCTCGCCGATGGATCGGTCGATATGGTCATCGGCACCCACCGCCTCATCTCCGGCGATGTCGCCTACAAGGATCTCGGCCTCGCCATCGTCGATGAGGAGCAGCGCTTCGGCGTCGCGCATAAGGAGAAATTCAAGGATCTCTTCCGCCAGATCGACGTCCTCACCCTATCCGCCACCCCCATCCCGCGCACGCTCTACATGGCGCTGATGGGCGCGCGCGACATGTCCACCATCGACACCCCGCCCCCCAACCGCCTCCCGGTTTCCACCACCGTCACCGCCTACGACGAACGCGTCATCCGCGACGCGATCCGCCGCGAGATGAAACGCGGCGGCCAGGTGTTCTTCCTCCACAACCGCGTCAAGACCATCGAGTCGGTTCACAAAAAGCTCAAGGAACTCGTCCCCGAAGCCCGCGTCCTCGTCGGCCACGGCCAGATGGAAAAGCACGACCTCGAAAACGTCATGCACGCTTTCGTCAACCACGAGGCCGACGTCCTCCTCGCCACCACCATCATCGAGACCGGCATCGATATACCCAACGCCAATACCATCCTCATCGACCGCGCCGACCGCTTCGGCCTCGCCGATCTCTACCAGCTCCGCGGCCGCGTGGGCCGGGCGGGAGAAAAAGCCTACGCCATCCTGTTGTTGCCGCGCGACATGATGACGGTCGGCGACGCCCGCAAGCGCATCAACGCGATCAAGGAATACACCGCGCTCGGCTCCGGTTTCAAAATCGCGATGAAGGACCTCGAAATCCGCGGCGCGGGAAATTTACTCGGCACCAAGCAGTCCGGCCACATTTCGCAAATCGGCTTCGAGCTGTATTGCCAGCTTCTCCGTCAATCGGTGGACCGGCTCAAGGGCCGCAAAGACGCGCCGCGCGGAGAGACGAGTTTCA
>JAYTOE010000147.1:0-10589 GCA_043747935.1 Akkermansiaceae bacterium | reverse complement strand
CTGCTGGCAACCGCGCCCGGACGAAGACAAATCCAACTCCACGCCCGAGGACTCCTTGTATCCCAGGGAGAGCTCGCTGCGTTCCTTGATGTATTGGGGTTCGAAAAGACAGATGTGGAACAGGCGCTTGATGTGACCGACCAGTTGTTTCCAAGCGGACTTGTCTTCACGCGAGAACAGTTGCCAGCAAAGATTGCGCAATACTTGGGCGGTCTGTCCCTCCCCGATGAGTTCCACCACGGCGGGATCGGCCGTCTCGCGGAAGCCCGCTTCGTCATCGACGGATCGCCGAAAAACGCCCATTACCCATATCATCCGGAGGTCGGCGACATCGGATGGACCGAGGGCTGGATCCAGTTCAATGTCTGTTACAACATCACGCTTTCTTATCTCGCTTGGACCTTGAAAGTCCGAATTTCCGAGATCTTTGGGATCGATTAGACCTACGGAGCTTCGACGATCAGCACGCCTTTCATCACCCGCCAGTGGCCCGGGAAGGTGCAGATGTAGGGGTAATTGCCGGGTGTGCTCGGGGCGTCGAAGGTGAGTTCTGCTTTTTCATTCGGCTCAACGAGTTGGGTGGCGTGGAGTATTTTTGGCGAATCAGGCAGGTAGGCTTTTGCTTTGCCGTTTGGATCAGCAGCGAGCACGTCCGCAAGCGCGCCGACTTCCTCTTCGGCGCCGCGCTCTAACAGCACGAGGTTGTGCGTCATCAGGTCGGGGTTCTCGAAAATGAGGCGCACTTTCGCACCGGCTTTCACCCGTAGCTCGCGTGGAGCGAATTGCATCTGGTTCGGAACCGCCTGCACCCGCAGCGCGTTGCCGAGTGCGGCATTTGCTTTTTTCCACTCGGAGGAAAACGCGGTGAGCTGCGCGTCGTTACCGGCGGTTTGTGCGCCTTCCAGTTTCCCGCCGCTGGGGCTGAAAAGATAGACGGATGGCGGCGCTTTCTTGAGCTTGCGGTAGTTGATCTCCAGGGTGTTCAGGCCGGGATGCAATGCCAGTCGCACCTGTTGCTCGCTCGACCATTGCGAGTCGGACGAGAGCACTTGGACGCCATTGAGCGATACGTCGAGGAATCCGTGTTTCACCGAAAGGATGGCGGGCTGCGCGGTGGTGCTACTGAGGAAGGTGCGGAAGTTTCCGCCGCCCATATTCTCCCATTTTGCCAGGCGTGATTCGGGGAGTATCTCCAGCACCGGAACGCTGCTACCGAGGCGCGGGGCGGTTCCATGGGAAAGGGCGCCGAGCATCTGTTTCACGTCAGCGTTCTTCTCGCCTTCGAAGGCGCGGGTGAGCGGATCGACCTGCGGAAGCGCGGGCCGGAGCCGCGCGATGGCACTGACGACTTCCATACGCACGCGCGGATGCGGATCGGCTGCGGATGCCTTGAGTAGGTCGAGGAAATTGGGCAACTGCCGCGCTTGTAATCCCACCAGCCTCACTGCGGCCGCGCGGTGGAGTGGGGACTTGGAAGCGAGCAGGACATCGAGCAGCGCGGGTCGCGTTTCGCCGAGTCCTTCGCAGACGAAAAGCGCCTCCAACACCGCCTGGTCATCGCCTTTGATTTTCGCTACCCAAGAATCCACGGCGGCGAGCGCGGGCTGGCCGAGCTTGCGCAGTTCGATCCGCGCGTGATGTCTCACGATGTCCTGAGAATGCGTCAGCAACGCGCAAAGTTCCGCCGCGCTCGCGCCCTCGATCTTCGGCCAGTTTTTTACCACGGGCTTGCCGTCATGGATCACGCGCCAGATGCGGCCTTTCGTGTGGTTCCAGCGCTGGTCGCGCATCGGGTTCTGCGCGTGACCGATGATGGCGCTCGAGAAATCCGAGACGTAGAGCGCGCCGTCGAAACCGAAGTTCAAGTCCACCGGACGGAACGCGGGGTTTTCTGAAGAGAGCAGATCCACGCGCTCGCTGCCGACCACCGTGCCCTTGTTGTAGTCGCACTTCGAGAGCGTCACCACGTATGGGCCGAGCAAGACGCCGTTGACAAGTCCCTGCTGGTATTCGTCGGGGAAGTTCGGGCTGGATACGCTCGCCACTCCGCTGCCCTTGCTGTAGTTGATCACATTGCCGAGACCATAGGCATAGTAGATGCCGAGGGGAGTCCAAGGGAGAGTCAGGCCGTCGAGGACATGGCCACCGCCGTACATCTGGAAAACGTTTCCGGTGCGGTCGAATGTGATGCGCCAGGGATTCGGCGTCTGGCTCTGCCACATCGACTCGATGCGACCGGTGCGCGGGTCTTGCCGATACGTGGTGGAATCGAATCCGCGATGAACGCCGAACGGAGTCTCGAACTGCGAGCGATGGAACACGCCGTCCGAAAACCAAACGCCGCCGACCGGATCTGTGGCGACCATGCCGCCGTGGTGCGAGTCGGTGACATCGAGTCCGCGCAGCGATTCTGTCTTGGTATCGGCGCGCCCGTCGCCATCGGTGTCGCGCATGAGCCAATGACGGGATTGCTCGCCGATGAGCGCGCCATTTTCAGTGAAAGCGATCCCGTCCAGCGCATCAAAGCCGCCTGCGAAAGTCGTGCATTTGTCCGCTTTCCCGTCGTGATCCGTGTCTTCGAGCACGATGATTTTGTCCTCCTGCGGTTGGCCCGGAACGGTGTGTGGAAAGCTTGGCATCGTCACCACCCACAGCCTGCCGCGCGCGTCGAACGCAATCTGCACCGGCGCCCGCAGATCGGGAAATTGCTCCTCGGAGGCGAAAAGATTCAGTGAGTAGCCGTCCGCGACTTTCAGGTCTTTCCGCATCTCGGCGGGTGATTTCACGATGCCGACGCCCTTGTTGTATCCGGGCTTTGTCACCGGCGGCAAAGGGGCCAGCGCGATGAAAGGGGCGTCCGCGAATTTCGCGCCCGGCTTGCCCGCGAGATCATGCACCAGTGCGTCGGCTTTCTCGATGCGCTTCATGTAGAGCGGCATCTCCACCGCGCGCTCCTCGGGGCGCTTGCGAACGCCATAATAGAGCACGCCGTTTTTCGGACGCACGACCTCCGCCGTGTAATAGGCGAGCTGCGCCGCCGCCGCCGCGACTTCCTTCAGGTGTGCCGCATCGACCTTCGCCGCCTTCTCACCTGCCAACTCGGTAGCGATGATGCGGGCTGCCAACGCATTACCCTCGTCGTTGAGATGAACGCCATTCGAAGTCAACGGCACCTTGCTCTGCGAGGTCGGCGTGAACAGATCCACGAACCGCGCGCCCCGCGTCTTCGCCGCCTCCGCGATGGCATCGGCGTAAAGTTTCACGTCCGCCTTGCGCGCCAGGTCGTTCCCGCAGCAGGGGCAAGGCTTGGGTTTCGCCTCCGCGCCGGGAGTCGGATCGCACTCCGTCGCGATGGGCGAAAGCAGCACAATCTGCGCGCCCGGATGCAGCCTTGCGAGCTGTTCAAGATACCCATTCAGCGCCGTGCGAAACGCCGGCAGCCCCGCCTCACCCGCGAAAGATTCGTTCAAGCCATAGCCGAGCACGACGACCTTCGCCGGCCACGCCGCGAGCAGCTCTTTCATGTGCGCCGCATAACCTTCTGCGCGCAGACGGTTCGCCACTTCATCACCCGTCCATGCGAGACTGCGAAAATGCAGGTTCTTGTCCGCCTTCGCGATCTGCACGCGCGCTTCCATTTCCCCATGCTCCAGCAATCGCTCGACCATTGAGTTTCCGTAAAAGAGAATCGTGGCGTCTTTCTCATCAAGCGCCTCAAGCCCATCCGCCTTCGATGTGAGGGGCGAAACGGCAAGTAAAAGGCATAGAAAGCGCGTGGGAAATATTCTGGCCGTTGTCATTTGGAAAAAAGCGTAGGGCTTATGCGGTCTACACGAGGTTCCATCTCACAGACCTTTGAGATAAGCCCCCATGTCGGCTATCGCTTGGGCGGTCAGACCGAGGTTGGATGGGGGAAACATGAGGGATTTTTCCATGCGTTTCATGGAGGCGATGCGGGATTTGGCGATGGTCTGGGTTTGGCCGCCGAGGCATTTGATGATGACGGGATCGCCTTCGGCGAGGATCATGCCGGTGATGGTGATGCCATCCGTGGTTTTGATCTCGGTGCCTTCGTAACCGTGGGAGATGTCGGCGGAGGGATTCAGGATGGCGCCGATGATGACCTCCGCCGGTTGCTGTTTGCCGAAGCTGGTTAGATCCGGGCCGTAGTCGACGCCTTGGTCGCCGATGCGGTGGCACATGTAGCAAGTGGCGATGGATGCCTTGCCGCGCGCCGCATCGCCCTGGAGTTTCATGATTTCCGCGGTGGAAGGCAGCTTGGGGGCGTTGGCGGGCTCGGGCGGCATTTCCACGGCGACGAGTTTCGCGCTGGCGGGATCCTGTCCCATGGCCTTGAGGATGCCATCGATGTCGTAGGTCTTCCAGAGGTTGCCTTTGCGGTTGTTGACCCACCAGTTGGCGAGATCCTTGTGGACGAAGCCTTCGCTGTTCGCGATCTGGATCATGGCGGTGGCAGCGGCGGCGCTGCGGGTGAAACCGAGCGCGGTGAGCGAGAGCTTGGATTGCTCCGGGCTGACTTTTGCGGAAAGCGCGCGGGCTTTCTGGTCGGCGACGGCTTGCGGCGGGTGGAGGCGCCATGCGAGCCACGCGAACGTATCGGACCACTCGTCGGGAGCGGTGGTCATTTCCTTGCGGAGGACATCGTAAACGGCTGCCTCCTTGCCGGTGCAGCCGAGGCCGAAGGCTTCGAGGTAGGCGCGATCCTTGCCATCGAATTGCTTGGCGATGGTGACGAGGTGGAGGAGGGATGATGCAACGGGGACATCGCGCAGGCTCAGGGCGATCTCGCGGCGGACCATGGGGGCGGGATCTGCGGCCATTTTCGCAGCGAGTTTCAGGACATCGCCACCGGCGGCGCGGAGGGCACGGCACGCGACGAGTCGGATGCGCGGCTCGGGGGAATCGAGGAGCTTGGTGACGATGGCTTGGCCGGAAGCGCCCATCTGTGCGAGCAACCAGACGGCGCGGGCGGCGATGTGTTTGTCGGGATCATCGAGCAGCGCGGCCACGGCGGGGACGGCTTTTTCGCCCTCGGCCTTGAGGCGGGTGAAGCCGCTGTTGCGGACGTTCACGGCGGGGCTTTTTAACGCGAGGATCCGGCCTGTGGTGGTGGCGAGGTCGATCTTTGGCACGACGGGTTTGAAGCCTTTCGGCGCGATGCGGTAGATCGTGCCGGAGCCGGAGCCGTCTTGGGTGGAGTGGCCACCGACGCGGGGATCGAACCAATCCGCGACGTAGAGCGCGCCATCCGGGCCGACCGCGACGTCGGCGGGGCGGAAGCGTGTTTTGAGTTCGTTGTTGGGTTGGCCGCCCTGGAAATCGGAGCCTGCGAATTCGCCTTCTTTGTTGGAGGTGAGGAAATCGATGCGCTCAAGCTTGAATCCCGCGCCATCGGGAACCGGGAGGTAGCCGAATACGACGTTTTTTCCCGCCTCGCAGGCGAGGAGCAGGCCTTGCCATTTCGCGCCGAGCGCGCCGTTTTCATAATAGGCGACACCGGTGGGCGAGCCGCCGCCATAGACATCGCCGGAGGGCATGGTGCCGGGGTCTTCCTGCCGCCACTCGGCGGTGGGTGTGTCCTGGCCGGGGCGTTTGTCGGCTCCCCATGCGCGTTGGCCGTCGGCGGAGGAGAAACCGGCGTTGCCGCCTTCGATGATTTCCGCGACGCGGCACGCCGGCGGGTCGTCGTTGTCGGATTGGAACATGTCGCCGAACGAGGTGAGCGCCTGCTCGTAGGAGTTGCGGTAGTTGTGGCCGACGATGCGGGCGTGAGTGCCATCGGGGTTCATTCTAACAGAGAAACCACCGACCCAAATATTTCCGTCGTCGCTGGGTTGTCCGGCGACGGCGCGGGTGTCCTGATACCATGTGCCGCCGCCGCTGTTGTAGTAGCCGCTGCCGATGCGGAAGGTTTTGCCGGATTTGTCGATAAAGATGCCGCCGCAGTTGCCGTTGTTGAAATTCCATTGGCCGTCCGGGCCAACGGTGACCGAGTGCAGCGAGTGGTCGTGCTGGCGGGCGTTGAAACCCGTGAGAAGGATATCGCGCTTGTCCACGGCGGGGTCGAATTTCCGGTCGCGGTTGGTGTCGGTGTAAACGATGAGATCGGGCGGCTGGGACACGATGATCTGGTTTTCGAGAACGCTGACGCCGAGCGGGGATTCGAGGTTTTTGTCCTGCGTGAAAACCTCCGTGGCATCCGCCGTGCCATCCTTGTCGGTGTCCTCAAGGATCACGATGCGGTCGCCTTCGGGGCGCTTGCCGTTGGCATGGCGGTAGTTGACTCCTTCCGCCACATAGAGGCGACCTTCGGCGTCGAAGTCGATGTTGGTGGGGTTCTGCAACATCGGGGTGGTGGCCCAAACGGTGATCTCAAGGTTATCGTCGGCGAGGGTGAACATTTCCTCGGGGACGAGCGTGACGCCGGTTTCGCCTTCGGCGGGCGGTTTCCGGGTGAAGATCTGGAACTTCATGCTGGTGGCCTGGGCTGTGCCTTTCTGGAACATGCCGCCGTCGTCGCCGCCCACCTTGGCGGAGAAGCTGCTGACGTTTTCAGGGAGGTCATATGCGATCACGGAGGGAGCGTGGGTGCCGATGCCGTTGGGGTAGGTTTTCCCGTCGATGGTGAGGGCGTCGCCGTTCGCGTTCTTATTCACCTGGACCTTGCCCCAGCCGCTTTCCGCGGATGTCCATTTGAGTTCGGTGAGCGATCGGGTGGTGCCGTCCTTGAAGTGCAGGGTCGGCTCGATCCAGTTCGCCCAGTCGTGGGAGAAATCGTCGATGTCGGAAACGACCAGGTAAAGTTGGCGCGCGCCACCGATTTCGGCCGTGATTTCATGGAGGCGCGGGGAATCCGCCTTGAGGACGGGGCTTTCGGCGACGGGTCTAACAGGTTCGGCTCCGGCGGTGTGTGCCAGCGAGACGAGCAGGGCGCAGGCGATGAGGATGCGGGTGGGATGGGGCGGGGTAATGGGAGTCATGGCTAACTGGATGAGGTGCCAGCCTTATACGGGTGTTATACGCATATCTAGCACGATCCTGAGGCCGGGTAGTGCCGATTCGCACCAAAGCGTCGGAATCATACACAAGAATGCCGCTAACCTACAAGCCGCGATCCGGAACTCCGCTAGTATCGGGTCGTCCGGCAGCCCCGGCCGCAACCCACCCATGTCACAAATCAACATCGCCATCGTCGGACTAGGATTCGGAGCCGAGTTCATCCCCATCTACCAGCGCCTCAAAGGTGTCGAGATGTATGCCATCTGCCAACGCACCCAATCGAAGCTGGACGAGGTCGGCGACAAATATGGCATCGCAAAGCGCTACACCTGCTACGAAGAACTGCTCGCGGATACGGAAGTCCACGCCGTCCACATCAACTCGCCCATCCCCGACCATGGCCAGCAATCGATCAAGGCGCTCAAGGCCGGGAAGCACGTCGCCTGCACCGTGCCGATGGCTACCAGCCTCGAAGAGTGCAAGGAGATCATCGACCTCTGCAAGTCCACCGGCCTGAAATATATGATGATGGAAACCGTGGTTTATGCCCGCGAGTTCCTTTTCATGAAGGAGCTCTACGAAAAGGGCGAACTCGGCAAAGTCCAGTTCCTGCGCGCCACCCATCAGCAGGACATGGAAGGCTGGCCGGGCTATTGGCCGGGACTGCCGCCGATGCATTACGCGACCCATTGCGTCGGCCCCATCCTCGGCCTGATGGGCAGCCAGGCGGAATACGTTTCCTGTTTCGGCTCCGGCACCATCGCGGAGGAAATGCACGCCTGCTACGGATCGCCTTTCGCCATCGAGACCTGCCATATCAAGATGAAGGACAGCGATGTCGCGGCTCAGGTCGTGCGCTCGCTCTTCGACGTCGCCCGCCAATACCGCGAGTCGTTCGAGGTCTATGGCACGAGGAAATCGGTAGAGTGGCCGCTTATCGAACATGATCCGCTTGTCATCCACACCGCCAAGAAGCCGGAGCCGGAGATTCCCGAGGAAGTGAAATGCCCGGACTTCGCGCATTACCTGCCGAAGGAAATCCAGCTCTTCACCACTGGCGGTGTTTACGGTGGCGAAGGCGGCGAGGAGCACCTTTCCTTCACCCAGGGCGCGGGGCACGGTGGAAGCCATCCGCACCTCGTCCATCAGTTCGTGAACATGCTCCAGACCGGAGCCGATGCCTATCCGAACGCCGTCCAGAGCGCGAACATCACCTGCACCGGCATCCTCGCCCACGAGTCCGCGCTCAAGGGCGGCGAAATCGTCCGCCTGCCGGATTGGACGCTCCAGCCGTGACCCGTTGCATCGAAATCCCACGCGCCCGCCGAAAAGAAAAACATCCAGCTCGGATCGCCGCCTCACCCCGGTCTTCGGGAATCGACGCGGTGCGTGAGATGAAAGGTCGTGCCGCACGTTCAAGAATGCGCGGCAAGTGAAGCTCTTGCGCAAGGTTGGATGATCCTGGGGACGGCTTGTGGGAAAGCGCCTCGTCCAGATCCGACCATGTGAATTCGATTTTCCCCGGCAGGCGGCGGGAGATTTTGGCGAAGACCGGCTAGGAACGACAGCTCTGCCTCCGAACCCGAGCCAATGCCAGCGGCACCGCCCAGGGTTACCTCTATGGTGTTGATAACAACACCTGGTCGGAAAATACGCTGACTTGGACGAATGCGCCCAATCTCAAGAAAGGCAGATCCGCCGGTAACAAAATCGCCAGCCGTGTCCTCATTCCATTCTGTCCAAGCGTCTTGTAGGCGGTAAACTGTCAGGCCATCTTGCTGCGCTCGGCGGTGGAGCGCGGCGTGGTCGGGGAGTTGAGGGTCTCGTTTTTGCAGAGGCGAAAGTCTTGCGATGCGTGCCGGAATCCGTGACACGCCCGCTCAGAACATCTGCCAAGTGGGCTTGTTGGCGTCCACCCAGCGGTAGTAGTCCGCTCGTTTCAGGTTCGCGGCGGCCGGTTCATCCAGGCACACCTTGACCACCGGATGCATTTGCAGGACGGAGGCCGGATTGAACGAGGTGACCGGCCCTTCGACAGCCTCTGCGATGGCGTGGGCTTTGTTTTCCCCGAAGGCGAGCAGGAGATTCATACGAGCCTCCATGATGGTGCCGATGCCCATGGTGATGACATGCTTGGGCACCTCCGCCTCGCTGCCGAAGAAGCGGGCGTTGTCGGCGCGGGTCTGGGGGGTGAGGGTTTTGATCCGGGTGCGGGATGCGAGGGAGGAGGTCGGCTCGTTGAAACCGATGTGGCCGTCGGTGCCGATGCCGAGCACCTGGATATCGATGCCACCGGCGGTGCGGATGCGTTCCTCATACTCCGCGCAATGCGCCGGGATATCGGCGGCGTTGCCGTCCGGGATGTGGACGCTCTCGGGGCGGATGTTGGTGTGCCGGAAGAGGTTTTCCCACATGAAGCTGTGGTAGGTCTGCGGATGCTCGCGCGGGAGGCCGATGTATTCGTCGAGGTTGAAGGTGGTGACCTTGCTCCAGTCGAGATCCATCTCGATTAGCGTGCGGTAGAGCGGCAGGGGAGTGCTGCCGGTGGCGAGACCGAGGATCGCGTCGGGCTTATCCCGGAGCTGCTTGGCGATGATGCGCGCGGCGACGGCACTGGCGCTTTCGGGTGTTTCTCTGATGATGATTTCCATTAGGCTTTGCCCAGGCGGGCTATGAGTTTTTCTGCAACGTCTTCCTGGAACCGCGTGATGAGCGCGCAGGTGTATGCGGCGATGTCGAGCGTCTCATCGGCGACGAGCGGCGTGAGATCCATGCCGAAGATGAGCTGGGTGGCCTGATCGGTGGAGTGGGAATCGAAAAACGTGGCGTTGGCGGCGCGGCGGCCGTGGGTGGCGAGGTCGTAGCGTTTGCCCCCGGCGATCTGTGAGTCGAAAATGCCGTTGAGCGCGGCGGCGAGATTGTCGCGCCCGCTCACGTCCATGAGCACTTTCTGGTCGTCGGGCAGCCAGTCGAGGTTGCGCCAGACCTCGCAGCCGATGATCTGCTTGGGGCGTTGCTCTCGGGGCATTTCGCGCATGGCCTGCAAGGCGGCGATGGTGACGCCGATGTGGGTGTCGTGCTTGTCGGCGGGGTTGTGGGTGTAGACGACCTCGGGCTGGCTTGCAGCGAGGATCGCCTTGAGGTCGTTTTTCAATTCCGGTGCGGTCGGGCATTTCACTGCGCCGCTGGGATGGTCGAGCTGGATCATCGCCCCATAGCCGCCGATCACGGCCGCGGTGTTTTGCTCCTGGCGGCGAATGGACATCATGCGCTCGTCGGTGAAATCCGCATAAGGGCCGGTGCGTGAACTCCCGGCTCCGTTCGTGCAGGTCACGCCGCCGAACCATTTCCCCGTATCGGCGAAACAGGTGAGGATGCCGTGAAAGGCCATGAACTCGAGATCGTCCTGATGGGCACCGATCCCGAGATGGGTGATGCGGGCGAGCGCCTCCGTTTCCGGAAGTCCGTCGGGGATGAAAACATCCGCTGTGGGGAGGTGGAATTTCATGAGGTGGAATTTCATGGGATCATTTCCGGAGTTTCGGCAGGCTTGCGGCCGCGACCGCCTG
>JAYTOE010000146.1:0-4165 GCA_043747935.1 Akkermansiaceae bacterium | reverse complement strand
AATGGCCCGACGCTTTACCGGGGGCGTTTCGGCCACCACTACGTTTTTTACAGTCCACTCTACGGTAATGTATTTTTCGAGAAAGAGTAGCCAACGGGCATGGGAACTCACCCCCCAACATTCACAACCAGAAGTATCCAGATCCCAAGCGGATCAGAATGGGGCACACGCTTTGAAAATCTAAATCCCAAATTTCTGGAACTCATTACATTCGTCCCGCGCTGTAAGAGGCGTCGCGCTTTTCGTGATGGATGCACAAAACGCGCACCCGATCTGCGAGAACCCGATAACAGACGGCATAGGGAAAACGCTTCATGTTCGCCCGTCTCCGCCCAAAGGGAGCCAATGGAAAAGCCTCAGGGTTGGATGCGATCCTATCCAAGAGTTCCTCAAGTTCTTGGAAAAACTCGTCACCGAGGTTTTCCTTTCTCTCATCATACCAAGTGCAAGCATCGTCGATCTCCTGCTGAACGGCGCGATGATAGGAAACCCTCACGGTTAGCGGCGTTTTGTAAAATGTGCCATCAGCTCCTGGTGGCTGATCTCTTGCGAGGGATCCTGCCCGATTTCGGCCTCGCGGCGGTTTAGGAGGGTTTCAAGTTGCCCCTCGCTGCGTGCAGGAATAGGGTCTGCCGCAGATTCCCAAAGCCACGTGGCCAATTGGCTGCGGTCTTCCGGAGCCAGCTTCATTGCCGCACTGATGATGGATTCACACGAAGCGTTCATTGGGTTGCACCTTACGTTGAACTCTACGCAATTCCAAGCGGCAAAAATGATGAAAACACTTCCCATTTGAAATCAGCCGGCTTGTTCTGGGCTTTTACATCGCCCTCTACCCGAACGTCTTTTTCGAGAAGGACTAGCCCTCGAGGATTTGAGATCGCCCGCATTCCCCACCCCTCTTCCTTGAAATTTGAGATTTGAACTTTGAATTTTCAGCCCTTGCCAACGTCGCCTTGACCCCTTACCCAAAGCCCACACAATTATGCCCAGCGTCAACGTAATCAACCTCCGCAAGGGACATGCAGTCCGCCACAACAACGAGGTCTGCCTCGTGATCGAGCACGAGCTCAAGACCCCTCCGCGCATGGCGTCCTATGTGCAGATGTCGATCCGCAGCGTGGCCAGCAAGAAAGTCTCCAACCTGCGCCTCACCTCCAACGACTCGGTCGAGGGCGTCCACCTTGAGAAGATCGCGCACGAGTATTCCTACAAGGACACCGAGGGCTACCATTTCCTCCACCCGGAGACCTACGACGACATGGTCGTTTACGCGGATCTCATCGAGGGTGTGAAAAACTACCTCATCGAGGGGCAGGCCTACACCCTTATGATTGCGGATGGCCTGGTGGTAAGCATCGAGCTCCCCCTGACCATGGTGATGACCGTCGCCGAGTCCTCCGAGGGAGTGAAGGGCGACTCCGCCAACAACGTTTACAAGCCCGCCATCATGCAGACCGGTCTCAACGTCAACGTCCCGCTTTTCATCAATCAAGGTGAGCGTATCTCGGTGAAAACGGAAGACGGCACCTACCAAGGCCGCTCGAACGACTGAAATTCCTGATTTTCTGCGAGGATTCGACTTGACGGCTTGAAATCCCAAGCCATTCTCCGCCCCCCGCTAACCAATTTTCATTATGGCACGTATTTGTAGTATCAGAGGAACCCGCGTCCGCTCCGGCGGCAGAATTCACCGCTCCGGCTTGGCCAAGAAAAAGGGCGGTATCGGTCGTCACGTCACCAAGGTGACCAAGCGCACCGTGTCCCCGAACCTTCAGACCAAGCGCATCTGGGTGCCCGAGCTGAACAAGTTCATGCGCATCAAGCTGAGCTGCCGCGCGTTGAAGACCATCAACAAGAACGGCGCCTTCGTGACTCTCAAGAAAGCGGGTCTCGTCAAGTAAGGCGGCCATGCACGGCTTTTCCTACAGGAACGGCGAGCTGTTCTGCGAAGACGTTTCCCTAAAGTCCCTCGCCGCCGAGCACGGCACTCCCCTCTACGTATATTCGGCGGGGACAATCACCGACCATTTCACCCGCCTCGACAAAGCGATGGCGGGCGTCGATCACGAGGTCGCCTACGCGGTCAAGGCGAACTCCAACCTCTCCGTCCTCCGCCTGCTCGCCACCAAGGGCGCGGGCTTCGACATCGTCTCGGGCGGCGAGCTTTTCCGGGTCATTAAAGCCGGCGGAGATCCCGCACACTGCACCTTCGCCGGTGTCGGCAAGACCCGTGAGGAAATTATCTACGCCCTCGAGCAGGGCATCTACTCGTTCAACGTCGAGAGCGAAGAGGAACTCCGATATCTCAACGAGGTCGCCGGTGAACTCGGCAAGATCGCTCCCGCCGCCGTCCGTGTGAACCCCAACGTGGACGCGAAGACCCACAAATACATCTCCACTGGCAAGAGCGAGAACAAGTTCGGTGTCGATTTCACCGCCATCCCTGATCTCTACGCCCGTGCCGCTGCAGAACTCCCGAACATCCGCCTCCGCGGCCTGCAGATGCACATCGGCTCGCAGCTCACTTCCATCGACCCGTTCATCGAGGCGGTGGAAAAGGTCATCCCGATGGTGACCGCCCTCAAGGCGAAACACGGCATCGAGTTCTGGTCTATCGGCGGCGGCATCGGCATCGTTTACAAGGATTCCCTGAGCTCCGGCACGCCCGATTGGTGGTCTTCCAAGGACGAAAGTGAACGCCCGCTCACCATCGAGAAATACGGACAGGAACTCGTCCCCCGCATCAAGGATCTCGGCCTGAAAATCCTCCTTGAGCCCGGCCGCTACATCGTAGGCAACGCCGGCGTCCTCGTCACCCGTTGCCTCTACGAGAAAAAGGGTTCCGCGAAAACCTTCAAGATCGTGGATGCGGGCATGAACGACCTGATCCGCCCCGCCCTCTACGAAGGCCACCACGAGATCGTCCCACTCACCGAACCGACCTCCACCGAACTCACCAAGGTCGATGTGGTCGGCCCGATCTGCGAGAGCGGCGACTTTTTCTGCCAGGACAGGCCTCTCCCCGATTTCCAACCCGGCGATGCCGTCGCGCTGATGTCTGCGGGAGCCTATGGCTTCGTGATGGCCTCCAACTACAATTCCCGCCCCCTCCCCGCCGAGATCCTCGTCGAGGGCAGAGACGCGACCCTGATCCGCAAGCGCCAGACGCTGGAGGATCTGATCGAAGGCGAGTTGTAATCGCGGAGACGAAGAAAGTATTTCCGGTGGCGGGAATGAAGTGTTGCGGAGCGAATCTTTTTTGATACGTTTTGACGGATGGCAACTCCCTCGCCGCGACCTCTCCGCATCCGGTTTTTCAAGACCGAATCCGGCAACGAACCGGTGCGGGAATGGCTTCTCGGGCTCACCGCCAGCGAAAGGAAATCCATTGGAGCGGATATCCTGACCGTCCAGTGGGCTTGGCCGGTAGGGAAACCACTCGTCGATTCCCTCGGAAAGGGACTTTGGGAAGTCCGCTCATCCCTCGGGTCTCGCATCGCCAGGGTATTCTTCATCATGATCGATGAGGAAATCATCCTGCTCCATGGAATCATCAAAAAATCCCAGAAAGCGCCCCAGCAGGAACTGGATCTCGCCAGAAAGCGGCAGTCCATCTACTTGCGAAACAATTAACCCCAAAACAACCGAACGTATGAAAACGAAAACCAAGAAAGAGAACCCTCATCGCGGAGGTGATTTCAGCGAATTCCTGGAAGAGGAAGGACTGCTTCCCGAAGTGACGGCGCTGGCATTGAAACGCCTCGTCGCCCATCAATTGCTCGAAATCCTTACCGAGGAACAGGTCACACGGACGGAACTCGCCAGCCGGATGCACACCAGCAGGGCATCCTTGAACCGTCTCCTTGATCCGGAGAATCCGTCGCTCACCGTATCGAGTCTCGGCAAAGCTGCGGCGGCCCTGGGGCGAAAGGTGGAGGTGCGATTTGTGGCTGGCTAAGGTGTGGGTCAAATCAACCGCCCAGCTTCGCGCAAAGTTCCCGAGGCTTTGGGCCAGCGAGTCAGAAATGACTGACTTTGTTGATTAGCAGTCGAAAGTCCAACTGTAAGCGGTCAACAGACCCCCACTATCCATCGGCGCGGCATTTCGCGTAGGCTGCGCGGTCATGTCCGATACATCCCAGCCCACCACCAGCATCATCAA
>JAYTOE010000145.1:0-3426 GCA_043747935.1 Akkermansiaceae bacterium | reverse complement strand
CCGACCACCATCTGGTCGAGCATGTGGCAGGCGGAGCAGTTCGTGGTGAAAAGCTGTTTCCCATCGGGTGCAGCGGTGGCCATCGATAACGCGGCGGCGAGGGTCAGAAAGATAGGCTTCATGGGTGTGTCACTGACGCCTTACGGCGTGAGGACTGAACGTCGCGACAACTCGCCGCCTGTCAAACATTCCGAGAGCCTTTCCCCCCTCACAAACTGCCATAAGGCATCGAGAAAGTATCACCATCCTCGATCTTTCCGCTATCCAGTCCCTTCTTGAACCAGCGCATGCGCTGGGCGGATGTTCCGTGGGTGAACGAGTGCGGCACCACCCGGCCTTGCGCCTTTTTCTGTATCGCATCATCGCCGATGGCGTTGGCGGCGCGCATCGCCTCCTCGATGTCGCCGCGATCCAGGTATTCCCGCGTGTGGTGCGCCCAGACGCCGGCGTAGAAATCCGCCTGAAGCTCCAGCCGCACCGAATACTCGTTGAAGTTCGGCTGCCCGCGCTTCGCGTTCACCTTGTCCGATGCCCCTAACAGCTTCTGCACATGGTGGCCGGCCTCATGCGCGACCACGTAGGCCTGCGCGAAATCGCCCGGTGCTTCGAAGGTCTTGGCCAGTTCGTCGTAGAAGCCGAGATCAATGTAGATCTTCTTGTCCCCGGGACAATAGAACGGCCCCATCGCCGCATCACCCGTGCCGCAGGCGGTGGCCACCTTCCCCCGGTATACCGTGAGCTTGGGCAACTCGTAACTCTTACCAAGCCGAGCGAACTCGGCGGAAAACACATCCTCGGTATCGGCGAGCACGACCTTGACGAACTCGAAGCGTTCCTCCTCCTCGGGACTGATCGCGACCTGCCGCTGTTCTGTGATACTCCCGCCGCCGAGGAACATGCTGGGATCCACGATCCCGAGCTTCCAAAGAACCAGCCCCAGCACCACCGCCGCAAGTATCCCTTTGAACCCGAAAATCCGGAAGATCGTGATCAGCAATCCCAGACCACCGCCGCCGCCCGACGATGCGCCCCGATAGCTTTGTCCCCGACTATCCTCAACGTTGCCGCTCTGCCTTCTGCCTTTCCACTGCATGTTCGCTTTTGTTTCTTGGATCTTTGCTAGCAGAACCCGCCCTTGCCGCAAGAACCGATCCTGCCAGACCGAGTCAGGGTTCCTCCATTAGAGAGAAAGCCTGTCCAAATGAAAAAGAGAACCACGGATGAACGCTGATGGATACGGATATGACGATGGGAAAGATCCGTTTTTGGACATTCTGAGAGATCTCAAGGAGCCGGGCCACTGCCGAGATGCTCATTCCCGTCTTTTTATCCGTGTTTATCCGTGTTTATCCGCGTTCATCCGTGGTTCGAATTCTTCTCGTCCCTAGTGGAGGAACCCTGCAGACCGAGTGCGATGTTATATGATAAATTTTTGCACTGTAGTCCTTTCTGACACCGTCGTGGAATAGGAACGGAGCGCGGGTCTTTAGCCCGCCCCGGTAACTATCTTCTCCCATCCGCGCTTGATTCTCCGGGGCGAGCTAAAGACTCGCGCTCCGTGAATCACCCCCACATCAGCGCCTCAGATCCCGAACACCTTGCCGATGGCTCCGAAAATTCCTTCCCAGATCCTCGCGACGGGATTGCGTTTCCCGCCCGTGACCTGTTGCTGGATCACGAAGCCCGAGCCCTGGAAGAAATCATCGAACAGCGCGTTCTTTCCACGGAGATAGGCGATGAAGGTTTCCGCGCGCCTCGGTGAATGGTTCAGGTGCGGGCTGAAAGCGGCGGTGAGATGGCTGTTCACACGGCGTCCGGGCAGTTCAGGAAGCACCTCTTCCACCTGCACGCCGCGCTGCGCGGAAAACACCAGTTTCGTAGGCCCCTCGACGATGAGGTAGCGGAAGCGTAGGTTCACCCATGCGTGGAGCTTTCCTAACACCCATCGCGAACGGATGCGCGGCGGCTGGCCGAGCGGATGGGATACCGCGACGAGGTAATGCGGACGGAAAACCATTGATTTTCCCTCCGGGATCGACACCACAGCGAGCTCCTCGGTGGCGTCCACCTGCGTGGAAAGTGTGACCTGCCCGCCCGCGCCTCCTGTGCCGCGGATCCGGGTGAGCATGAAAAGCCCCGCCGCCATGCTCGAAAACGGATACCGCCAATCCATCAGCCACTTCGTCTTCTTCTCGAAATCCCCCATCGAGCCCTGGAGATAATCGACCTTGGTCATGAGAACTTCCCCCTCGCCCAGATGAATGCGCTGCGCAGGATGGCTCGGCGTCGCCGTGATCCCCTCGCCTCCCGGAGCCTCCGCCCCGAGCAGGATGGGCGTCGACGACTCCGCGATCGGCGCGATGAGATAAAAGGCGGTGAGCTTCCAAAGGAGCGGGATCACGATCATCGCGGCGAGGATGAGAAGTGCCTTCCACGCGAGCTGGCGCAGCTCGTTTGTCATCAGGTCGTCGAACGCGCGGCGCATCTCCTGGATTTCGCGCAGCTCCTTCTCCTTCTCGTCGCGGAGAAGCTCTCGGCGCTTAATCTCCTCCTCGGTCTCTCCACCCTCGATACGGATCTGCCGCTTCTGCTCCGCGAAACCCCCGATCTCGTCGCGCAGCCGTTTCTCCTTCGCCTCGATGACTGCCTTTTCCGCCACAACCTCGTCACGGCGGAAAAGGTTCATCACCTTCTCCAACCATTCCTCCATCGTCCGCCGCTTCTCCTCGAGTTCCCTGAGCTGTTTCGCTCTGTCCTCGATCTCGCCGCCGATCCGCTTCGAACGCTCCGCCAACTCCCCGACCAGAGCCTTGCTCTCGCTGAGTTCCGCGATCGCCATTTCCAGCTCCTTCTCATGGTAGCGCACCACCATCGGTGGCACGACCTTCACGACGAAAATCGCCAGCAGAATGCCGAGGATGACGACATAAATCATGATCTTCCCGGCAAGCCAAGCGATGATCCGTGCAATGATCTGTCCCATGATTCTGAAAGTTATGCCAAGCCGCCTCCCTCTTGAAACGCAATCAGCGTCAGGAACTTTCAACCTTCAATGATTTGGATTCAGAATCCGTCCACCTATCTACAAACCCTATCCCACACCCACCCGCAGATCCCGAATACTCCAAAGCGTCCCTGCCGCCGGAGCGCCGCTGCCCCGCATTCGCCTCGCGCCGTCTTTCCTTCTATCCGTAAACCTCTCCCGCGCCCCCGCGAACGCCTCGTTCACAAACTCCTTGCTCCCGATCACCGCCCCGTCCGTGAAATACCTCACCCGACACCGCAGCATCTTCGCCATAGAAAGCTCCGGGAGGGGCTGACGCCTGCCTGCCCCGGCCTCCAAATACTCCGCATCATTCATCCCCGCCGACCTACCTTCTTTTCTTGTGTCTTGTGTCTCCAAGTCTTGTGTCTGCGAAGGCTTCC
>JAYTOE010000144.1:0-4722 GCA_043747935.1 Akkermansiaceae bacterium | reverse complement strand
TGGCCGCCCTCGAAGGTGGTGCCTTTGCCGTCGCGCAGGGGCTTGGCGCTGCCGCCGTGGTGCTTGAACTTGATCCACGGGCCGTTGTCGCTGGTGTAGATGAGGTAGGTGTTTTCCGCGAGGCCGAGCTCGCGCAGCTTTTCCACGAGGCGACCAACCTCGGCGTCGATGTGCTCGATGACGGCCTTGTAGGCGTTTTTCGGATCGGGATCATGGGCGTCCTCCGGCACGAAGAGCGGGATGTGCGGCATGGAGTGCGGAAGGTAGAGGAAAAAGGGCTTGTCCTTGTTCCCGGTGACGAAGGAGATCGCGCGGTCGGTGTAGCGGCGGGTGATCGTGCGCTGATCGACGGGCAGCTCGATGATCTCCTCGTTCTCGATGAGCGGGGTGTTCCACTTTTTCACGAACTCATCCTGCTTGAGCCAGCTCTCGTCGGAGAACGGCGAAGCCTTGCCCTTGTTGTCGGGGTGGTTCATGTCGTTCGAGTAGGGGATGCCGTAGTAGGAATCGAAACCCTGGGCGCGCGGCAGCACCTCGGGAAGGTGGCCGAGGTGCCATTTCCCGATGCAGGAGGTGGCGTAGCCGAGGGATTTGAAATGATCGGCGAGCGTGTATTCTGAGGGGTTCAGGCCGTAGTCGGAGGTGGGAAACAGCACGTGCTTGTGCATGCCGACGCGCTTCGGGTAGCAGCCTGTTAGAAGCCCGGTTCGCGAGGGCGAGCACACCGGGCTGGGAACCATGAAAGACGTGAGCTTCCGTCCCTCCGCCGCGAGCCGGTCGATGTGCGGGGTCTTGATTTTCTCCGAACCGAAGCAGCCGAGGTCGTTGTAGCCCTGGTCATCCGCGAAGATGATGATGAAATTCGGCTTCGCGGCGGAGGCGTGGATCGCGGAAAAAAGCGCAGCGGCTAGGAGGAGGTGTTTCATGGTGGATTCAGGTTTTTCGCGGGTGCTTGCCGCTTTGATTTCCCGAATAATGGTTCGAGCGCTTTCACGATGACGAGTAGGAAAACGATGAGCGCGGGGCTGTGGATTTTCAGGGCGTCGGTTTCGGCGGGGCTGAAGTCGTTGTCGAGGTAGTGGGCGGTGGATGAGGGGGAGAGCTGGATTTTCAGCCAGCGTTTCAGGGAGCCGGTTTTGCGGAGGGTCGGGTAGGTGCCCATCATGCGGGCGAGGTGATCGCAGTAGGGGAACATTTCCACGGGGTGGATGGAGGTGGTGTTGAGGCGGGGGAAATCTGTCTCCATGCGGCGGCGTTCGGCGGCATGGAGCGTGGCGATGTCCGGCGGGCGCCGTGTTTTCCCCGCGATGACGGAAACGACGAAACGCGCCTGCATCTCGCTGATCGTGGGGATGTTGCCAATGATCGGGCGTGCGTGGCCGATGAGGAAAAGATCGTCGTGGACGGTGTGGAGGCAGCCGAGGTGGAAGTCGCGGACATGGATCGTGCCGTCGAACATGGCATCGAAGCCCGGGCTGTATCCGATCATGGGGCAGAGGGCGTCGGGCTGGAGATCGAGGGTGGAGGTGCCGTCGAAATCGGAGTAGCGGCGGTAGGTTCCGTCGGCGGGCGGGCCGATGATGCGGATGCGGTCTTCGGCGACATCGTCGAGGAAATCGTCGCTCTTGGTGTGGAAGGTGTTGAAGAGCTCGTCCTTGGCGCGGGCGGTGAGCTTCGCATCCCAATGCTTGCGTTTCTCCATGGCGGAGGAGGGCAGTGAGGTCGGCGGAGCGGATCCGAAAAATTTCTCGAAGCGCTCCTGGTGGCGGATGCGGGCTTCGACGAATTTCTGGCCGATGGCGTTGCGGATATCCTGGCGGATGGAGAGCAGGAGGCGGTTGCGGAGAAAATCCGAGGGCACGCCGCGGATGGGATGGTAGCGAGGGCTGACGCGGATGCCGTTTTTCAGCGAGAGATAAACGGTGTTGCCGAGCGACGGCCGGGCGAGCCTGTGGGCGACATCCGCCGCAGACTCCCCGCCGCCGAAGACGACGACGGTTTGGCCTTCCACCGGATCATCGAAGGAACGCAGGCAGCGGATCCCGGTGTCGAGGGTTTTCGCCTTCGCGGTGAGGCCGGTGCAGATGATGAGGCGGTCGAAGGTTTCCCCGCTGCCGTCCGCGAGCAAGAGCCGCCAGCCTGCGGGGTCTTTCACGATGCGGGTGATGGCGGTGTTGAGCCGGATGTGCGGGGCGAGATCGAAGCGGCGGACGAACTCCTCAAGGTAGCGCCCGTATTCGTCGTCGCGGAAAAAATCGCCTTTTTCAGGGCGCCGGGCGGGATCGGTTTCCGTGTTCCATTTCCGGAAACAGGAGAACTGGGTGGTGTATTTCGTGGAGGTCGAGACGAAGCCGGGATAGGGGTTTCCCCAAACGCCGATGGTGCGGGAGGATTTCTCGAAACAGGTGATCTCCCAGCCCGGTAGGCCGTCGAGAGCGAGCTTAAGGCTGACGAGGCCGCTGCTACCCGCGCCGATGATGGCCAAGCGTTTCGCGCTCATGGGACGATGGCTGTTAGACTGATGCGTATGAAGTTGAATTCGCCGGACTTGATGTCAAGGCCGGGGGCGGGGACCAAGAGACAGGGCACCTACACTAGGGAGTGAACTGCACCGATCTCTCATCGAATCAAGAAATCGGGAACCGCGAAGGCGCTAAGACGCAAAGTTTTCTCAGATTACATTCACCAAAAAACATTAATTCCCATTGTATTTGCTTCGCGTCTTAGCGCCTTCGCGGTTCAATAACTCTTTTCTGACAAAGTTTTGTGACTGTGCTTCCCTAGTGTAGGAACCCTGGACCAAGAGATCCCACCAAGTTTTGTCCATGACTCACTTTATCTGGATAAATCTTGCAAAAACATCCATATCGGACATTCTCGCGCTCTTATCAATGGAATTGAGCCAACAAAATCTGGAGGAAGCCCTGCGGCTACTTGGAAATCTGCTTACCACTCGGAAGGGTGACGGTTTTTGGCTAGTCGTTTGTGGAGGCTCCGCCTTGCTGGCTCAAAAGATCATCTCACGCTCCACAGAGGATGTAGATATTCTCGCCATACGGGACTGGGATGGCGGGGTGGATCGTGCGTTCCCGTTGCCGGAAGCCCTCAAAGTGGCTGCAGCTCAGGTAGCGGACGAACTCCATCTCGGTGGAAACTGGCTCAATAGCGCGGCCTCATTGCATTTCCCGGATCTACTCCTGCTGCCTGCCTCATTCTGGCGTGAGTTGGAAACCCGAGAATACGGTCATTATCTCAAAATCAGTTACGTGACCAGGTCTGGTCAGATCCAACTCAAAACTTACGCCGCGCTGAATCGCGCCAAGCCCCGTGATCTCGACGATCTCCGCACCCTGGCTCCCACCAGCGCTGAGACCGAAGCGGTCGTCCGCTGGGTTCTCGACCACTTCCCCATCCTCTCGCACCGGGACAAGCTTCCCGACCTCCTCACCCATCTCGGACATGCACACCTCATTCCAACATTCCAGAGATAGGCTCCTCAGGCACTTTCTTGATTTCCTGTGGCACCAATGGTCCGCACTTGGAGTCGCTGGGCAGCGAAGGGGCGAAGACAACCGCCTCATTGATCCCGAGGCGCTTCTGCTTGCCACCACGCGCTTCGGTCGCCACGACGCGCGCCTGCTCGACGAGGTAATCGACTGGCTTGGCTCAAATGGCAAACGCATCAACCTTCAACGCCTCCGCCGCATCCATGACGAGTGGCCTGTGGCTGACCTGCGTGTGCTCGCCGCGATCAGCGGCGGACTTGCCACCCAATCGATCATGAGGAAATGGATCACGCTCTCCGATCCGTTGCCTGCCGGGGCAGAACCGGAGCCGCTCTTCATCGGCCTCGACGGCAGCGCCTTGCCCATCTTCCACAAGCCTGATCCGGAGTTCCTCCGCTACGGCTTGCTGCGCGATCCCATGGAACGCCGCCGCATGAGCCAGTCGCCGGATCCCAGCCGTGCCGCCAACCTTCTCTGCTCCCTGCGTGCGCTTTTCGGGGTGAATGCGCGTGCGGAGATGATCGCCTGGCTGCTCACCCACGAGTCCGGTCATCCCGCTGCCATCGCCCGGGACACCGGCTACTTTTCCAAATCCGTTCAGCACACGCTCAACGAAATGGAGGACTCCGGTCACATCCGCTCCCGCAGGCATGGCCGCGAGAAAATCTTCTGGGTCAAGCCCGGCGCATGGGACTTCCTCATCACCTGGTCACAGCCCTCCGGCTTCCCACGCTGGGTCGATTGGATGCCCGTCTTCTCCGCCATCACCACCTTCATCGACGCCCTCGGCGAACCCGGCCTGGACGACGCCCCGGAGCAAATCCAGTCCATCCAACTCCGCCAAGCTCTCGATGCCGCCATGCCCGCCCTGTCCCGCGCCGGCCTCGCCGAAAGCCTAACCGCATCCCGGAAACTGACAGGCACCCAGCTCATCGACGCCATGCAGGAAGACTTGAACAATTTGGTGCAGATTCTTGAAGCCTCGTAGTATTGCGAGAAAGCCGCAGTCCTCCCTTGGAACGACCTCGCACATCATCTCGAACGAATCGTAGGATCCGCGGGCTGACCTGATCGACTAGAGCCAGGGAAAGTCGGGGAGATGTGATTTAGCCGGGGACTGACCCCACCGACCGACGGTAGTGTAAATCTTTGTCTGTAAGTCCACGAAGCCCCAGTCCGCCGCAGAGACGGTTGATGGAGCGTAGCGGAATCAACC
>JAYTOE010000143.1:0-3106 GCA_043747935.1 Akkermansiaceae bacterium | reverse complement strand
GGAGGCGGGATCGGGGCGCTCGCCTTTCTCCACCGCCGCGAGAGCGAGCTGGAACGAGGCGTCGGAGATGTTCAGCGAGAACGTGGAGAAGGGTTCCTGCGCGGCGGGGATTTCTTCGGAGAGATCAATGAGGGAAGGTTGCTTTTCTCGAAATAGGCGACCGACAACTGGGATGTCGCCAAGGATGGGAGCGACTTCCAATGTTCCGCCCGTTAAGCTGGATTCAAAGTCGGTCGGCGTGGCCGGGGTGACAGGGATAACGCTTCCGCTGGCGATATTTCCTTTTTGGGAAAAAGGTGAGACGATCCAATCGAAGCCCAGTTCGGCATCATTCGCTTGGGTGATTTCGACGTGTTTGGTGGTGATATCGACCTGCTTGGGCTCGCCCGCAATGGGTGCTCCGTAGTCCACAAAGCCATCGAAATTAGCATCTCCCGTGAAGCCCGTTATGTGCTCCGTCAAATCCATTTTGAATCCGTCCGATGATGATGAATTCACGTTAAATGCGTCCTCAGCGAAAAAAAGATCGGACTGGGAAGGGTTTTTGCCTTTGACCGATTCATCGCCGACCCACCAAGCATAACGCGACTTACCGGAGTCCTTCGATTCGAATCCGAGTCCCCGACCGCTCGCGATCTCGCCCGGTGCGGCGGGATCTGCAAATGAATCGACTGGCTCATACTCCGGCGGATACTCGAACTCGCGAACCACGGAGAGTTTACTTGCGGCTCCAGAACGGGTGGTAGCGCCGATTTCTGCGGGTGCGTCCAAATCTGCGAATAGATCGGCCTGCTCATTCGCTTTGTCTTCTTTCTCCGCCGCACCGGCGGGAACAGAGAGTTCCCAAGCCTCGTCCACCTCCGCCAGCAGCTCGGAGCGGGTGTTATCGTAGGCGGCGCGGTAGTAATCGCTTTTCGCGGCGGCGAGCTTCTCCATGCCCCGGCGGGCGGCCTTGTTGTAGGGATCGATGCGGAGGGTGTCCTCGTAGGCTTTCTTCGCGTCGTCGTATTTGCCTAGGTCGTAGTTGCCCTCGGCCACGTGGAGCTTGCGGCGGACTTCATCGACGTTCTTTTGGTGCTCGTAGGTGAGGGCGGGGCTTGTCCGGATCGGGTCGTCGAGAAATGCGATTTCATCTTTGACCCTCTTATCGCCGGGGGCGGAGGTTTGCGCTTTCTCTAGCAGGTCGCGGGCTTCGTCGTATTTGCCGATCTTCCTCAACTCCTGGGCGCGGGCGACGGAAGCGTCGTTGAGGTGCTCGGTGTAGGATCGGCGGCGGTCTTCGGTGGCGGGCGATTCCGGGAGCTGTTGCAGCGCTTCCTTGTATTTATCAACGGCTTGGCCGTAGTCGCCTTTCGCATAGGCATCGCGCCCGCCGAGGATTTTCCCGTCGGCTTCGGTTAGGGCTTCCTGGCGGCGGACGATTTCGCGTTGGGCGAGGCTGCTCAACTCCGAAGCGGGCGCTGCTGCGGGGGCAGGCGCTGATGCGGCGGGTTTGGCGGGCGCGGCGGTGCCTTCAGGGTTGTTTAGGATCGCGTCGATGGTGTTGCGCTCGATGGCGGCGTCACCGCTGCGGTTGCCGCGTTCGGCGAGACCTTTCGCCGGTTCGGCGGCGGCAAAGGGATCCGCCTCCACCATCGGGGCAGACGGCGTGCTGGAGTCGGTAAATCCCCCGGCGTCGAATTTCCCGCCTGCGACTACGCCGGCCGAATTGGATATTTCTCCGGAGGCTTCGAGGTTCAGGGTTCCGGCGCCCGTTTTGGTGATGCCATTGTATACGGACGCCGCCTGACCCACTGCTGCTGCTGGTGCGCCGCCGCCTCCAGTCCCACCTGCCCAGTCTAGCTCGCCCAAGTCATCGCCATCACCGAAATCCGTCACCTTACTCGCCAACTCGGATGGCGGATCGGATGGGGCTTCCAGCAGGTCGTTGCGGCTCCCGCCACAGCCGAAGAGGTTTTTCTCCGGCATCTCGATCGTGTCGTTGGGCTGCAGTTCGATCTGCGCGAATTGCTCGTTGTCGAGGTCGTAGGTTTTCACCTGCCCCTCGCGAATAAGCTTCACGCGTTTGCGGGAGCCGAATTCGTTCGAGCCACCGGCGGATGCCACTGCGTCGCCCAAAGTGAGCCCCTCCTTGAATTCCTGCGGGCCGGGCGCTCTCACATGTCCGCCAATATGAACGACGGCTTCATCAGCCGGTGCGTCAGGGCTGGACTCTGCCATGCTCTTATCAGGTTCGACCTGCACTTCGCGGCGGATTACCGAATCCCTTGTGTGGGTGTTGCCAGCGATATCGATCCTCTCTCCGGAAGGCTCAGATACGAGTGGCGCGGGCTGGGACATTTCTGCGCGGGCGAGCGGCGCGGAAGGTTTCGTTTCCGGGGCGAGCGCTTTCTTGAGGGCGGCGAGAGGGTTGGAAGGGAATTTTTTCCCGGTGATGGCCGGATCTTCGTGGATGACGACGCTTTCGTTGGGCAGATCGTTGACGATTTCCTCGGTCATGAGCTTGATCTTCATTTGCTCAAGCAGTGCGAGGTCGGTTTCGAAATCCTGTTTCGCATCGACATAGTCCGTGGTGTCGATGCTGCGCTCGAGGGCGTCCCGTTTGCCTTCGCGCTGGGCGATGATGCCAGATTCATCGGAGTCGCTCTGACCTGTCACCCCGGGTTCACCGTGGTAAATGATCTTTTTCGTGCGGGAAATGGTGGTGAGGACTTTGCGGCGTTCCTCGACCTTGTCTTCCTGCTGGCGGACGGCATTCCTGATTTCAGCGAGGCCAAGTTCGTGTTGCTTCTCTTCGAGTGTGTTGCGGTAGTCGCGGTATCCCTCGGTGACGGCGCGGGTGATTTCCTTGGCTTCCTGTTCGTCGGGTTGGCGGACGCGGATGGCGATGAGGTCGGTGCCCCGGATGTTTTCCGTTTCGACGCTGTCCTTGAGCCGTTTGAGTGCGGTTTCCTTGTCGGTGTTCCAGCGGGAGGTGAGATCGAGATCATCGATGACTTTTTCCAGGGAGTTCCTGCTTTTGATTTTCTCGAACTCGGTTCCGAAGAACTGCGGGGTCATGGCGCTTGGTTCACGCATCGTTCCGCCAAGTGGATCGATCCTCCGC
>JAYTOE010000142.1:0-18087 GCA_043747935.1 Akkermansiaceae bacterium | reverse complement strand
CCTGATCGACGGTTACGACATCAGGCGGGGCATCGCCAACCTGGCCGAAAAGCTCATCGGGGAAGATCTCCAGAACGTGGCGGCGGACGAACAGGGATTTCGCGAAAAATTCCAGGATCGCCGCGTCGTCCTCATGGGCGTCTCGACCCTTTCCGCAGACCGAATGTTCGGAGCCTCGATGCAGGTGCTGCCCGGCCTTGAGGACATCCAGCTCCGAATTACCAACACCGTCACCGGCGAGGACTTCGGCACCCACAGCCAGCTTTTCGCCAATGCCTACACGGATTTGCTTGAAATGTACGGAGCACACGATAACTTCGGGAAAAACATCGCAGATCCGCGCGTCTGGTTCATCCAGCGATACACCGGCGGAAACCCTTCCCTCCAGGCCTATCTCACAGGCGATCCCTCCCTCGCCCACGGCAGCATAAGGATCCAAGCCACCTTGCGCGGCAACACGCTGGGAAGCGTAAGGAAAACACTCACTGCGGATGCTGATTTCAAAGCCCTCATAGACCAAACCAGCCTCATCGCTTCGGGAATAGGTATGGGCTATCCCACTGCGCTCGGACAGGCCGTGAACGGGGTTGCTTTGGCGAAGCCCCACCAATGGGCGACGCCTTTGCGTATCGCAGCCTTCATCATTGGCGGAGGAAAGGCTAGTTGTCGTTCACCCCGATGGTGCGGTGGATGAGTTCTTCGATGGCTTCTTCCGCGCCTTCGAGGGGAATCCCGTCCTGATGAACAACCTCGCCGATCCGCAGCACTCGATCGCCACCTTGTCTGCCGGGGCAAAATCAAGATTAAAGGCCTTCCTTTCCGATCCGAATCCCGGTTATCTCTGGAAAATCGACGATCCGGCCTTTGTCAATGGCGTGGCACAGGTTCCGCAGAACTACTTTGCGCGCGGCACTCTCGCCGAACTCGACCTCTATGTGAGGCAATACAAGAACGTGAACTACACGCATCACTCCACCGCCGCTGGCTACGACTTCGTTGGTCCGCGATGGGTGCAGGTAAAGACCACCAGCAACCCGAGTTCCAGCGGACATATCGCCGCAATGAAAACGGCGATTGATGATCTTGTCGAGAAGTCACCCCCAAATGATCGTCCCCGACCGAGAGATGATCGACGTTTCTATGAACCCTGGGCGCAGACGCGAACTCATCAAAGGCATCTACTTTCTCCCATCTGCCGAGATGTGGCTCGGCCCCTGTTTCTGGCAATATGCGAAATGCACGAAGGAAGAAGCGATGGCTGCCGATTTCTTCCTTGAGGTGCGCGATACCCCACATTTCCTCTATCTGAAAAGCTGGTCGAAACCCTTCACCCGCCCAGACGGCGAGCAAGGCCGCCAGCAGCAACGCATCTGGAAGCTGTTCTTCCATGAAAACTGCGAGTGGCCACCTGGCAGTGGCGGAATTTCCGAGGAACCGATGTATGGACCGCCAGAACTGATGCCATAGACGGATTGGATACCCATAATTTCCCCAAAGCCATTTGTTTCCTGGGATCACTTCGGGTGAGGGCGGTCAGGGATCGCTCTCTGCACTGTCCTTGATTTGCAGCAACGTGATGAAATCCTCGGCCCATTTCGGGGCTGATTCGTGGGCGAGGTTGTCCTCGATGTGCTTGAGCATGCGGCCAGCGGCGGCCTGCTCGTCGCCGATCTTGAAAAGATCGACCTCGGCATCCCACCGGAGCTTGGGGACGGTTTCGGAGACGAACTTGTCGTAGGCGGGCGAGTGGACGCCGGGCTTCTGCTTTTCACCGGGCTGTCCGCTCCATGCATCGAGGAGTGCGCTTTCGCTGACCAGGCGTTTTGCCCAGGCGGCTTTGAGGGACTCGATCCGATCCGCGCGGCGGAGCTGTGGAAGCATCACCTGATCGTAAACGGCGGCGACGGGCACGGGTGAGAGCGGCCAGCTTTCCACTTTCACGCCGTTGATGTCGTAGGCGCGGGCGAAGACGCTGGAGGTGACTCCCTGCTGGACGATATCGCGGTGGGCGGAAAGCTCCTCCGCCTGCGCGACGATGCTGTCGATGATTTTCCCAGCCTCTATGGCGAGATTGTCGCGATTCGGCTTTTCGGAAGCGGCCTCTAGGGTGAGCACTAACCAACGCAGTTGCTGCTGGAGGGCAAGGCGGAAACCGGTGTTGGAGAGCTTTTCGTCGTTCTGTCGTTTCCACTCGCGGAAATCGACGTTTTTTTTGTTCATCTCGTCGAAGTTCACCCTTTCCTCGCACTGGAGGTAGAGATCGAGCGCGGCATTCGGGCTATCCATCGCTCCCTTGAAGGCGGAGAGCGCGGAGCGGAAACGGGCATCGACCTTGGAGTCGGCTTGCTCGCGGATCTTTTCCAACTGCTCCAACAAGGCCTCGCGGTCTGCGGGGGAAAGCGGTTTCTGCGCGGAGAGCGGATGCAAGGCGACGAGGAACAGGGCGAGGGATAGGGCTTTCATTCGGAATAGGAGTATCGGATGGGGCGGAGCGAGCCAAGGAGTAAGCTGAGGCATTCACCTCATCGGCTTCGCGCGGCGCAGCTTGTCTCCTATATCCGTTGCGAGGTTTTGCAGGCGGCTTTCGCCGGAGGATTGCGGCGGATTGGGATCGAAGCGGATGCGCTGGTGGATTTCGAGGGCTTCCTCGAGATCCGATTCGGTGACGCAGTGGCCGGCGAGGCCGCGCAGCCAGGCGGCGAGGGTGACGCCGACAGGGCGCGGTCCGAGGATACGGCGGGCGCGGCTTTCGAGGTGATGCAGCGGCGTGATGCGCTCCGGCGGGACGGGATTTCCGGCGGCGTCCTTGGCGACGACGAGCCTCGATTTCCAGAGCCTGCGTCCGACGAATGTGAGCGTGCCAAGGCCGAGCGCCCACATCACCAGGGTGGCGCCGAGGCGGTTCGCGGGGCGATTTCGCCAGAGGAAAAAATCCTCCTTTAAGCGTTGGTAGGCGTCGGCGAACCCACGGGATTCGGTGGCACCCGCTGTCTCCTCCGCGAGCCAGCCCGGTGGCGTGGGGTCGAAGTCGATCCACAAGCCCTTGCTTGCGTCCCAGACGCGCGTCCATGCATGGCCGTGGGTGCCGCGGATCACAAACTCGTTGCGTTTCATGTCCCTCTCCATCACGGCGAAGCCGACGCAATAGCGCGCCGGGACATCGGCGGCGCGGAGCAGGAGCGTGGCGGCGGTGGCGAAATACTCGCAGTGCCCTCTCTTCGAGGTGGTCAGGAAAATGGAGATGGCGGTTGTTTTCCCTATCTGTGCGCGACCTATCGTGAGATAGCGCGTGTAGGTGAACTCATCGTTGAACCACGCCTGGATGCGGGCCATTTTCCCCGCCGTGGTGGGTAGATCACGGAGTCCCAGATCGGCGACGACTTTCTCCAATGTTTCGCGCTCCAGCGCGTTGATCTCGAGATCGTGTTCCGGCCAAGGCGAATGATCCGGCACGGCGCTGTCTCGCCAGCGGACGATGCCATCGATGATGGCTCGCTTGGGGAAAATCCGCACGGTGCCGAGAGGGTTCGACTCGATGCCGTCGAGTTCGAATCGCTCGAGACTGGAGGTGTCGCCGGGCAAAGGTATGGGATCCTCGGTTCGGATCGCACCGCGGAGGCGGAAGGAAGGCAGGGGTTTGAGGAGATCCTGCTGCTTCATGTCTGCCCGCAGTGGGTAAATGGGCTCGCCCGGCTTGAACTCCTCCGGAGCAAGGATTGTGAACGAGTTGTTTTCCTCAGTTTTATCGTCGAAGGATTCCGGCAGCTCGTTTTTCCATGAGACGAACTTGTAGCTGTTATAGGTGACCATCCTCAGCAGGCGGGGCACCCTCCCGCCCTCGGTGATCTTAAGCCGCCATAGCATTTCCGGCGACTGCTTGATTTTCCCGAGGGAGCCGATGCTGGTTTTGTTGACGGTGAGATCGGTGCCGGAGTAGTCGCCGTTGAAAGTGCGGTTTGTCACCCAATCGTGGAGCCTTTTCATTCCGATTTGTCCGCCTAAACCGATGCTGCCTGCCATGAGCAGGACCAACGCGAGAGCGAAGGGCCGGGCTTTCACGCGGGAGAAAACCAGCCAGCCGCCGAGAATCACGAGGCCGGGCAGGAAGATCCATGTGTCCGCGTTGCGACCGAGGCTGGAAGCGACGATGGCGACGACGAAGTAGGGGTTGCCGAAGTTGAAAAAGATCACGGCATCGCCGAGACCGAGGTGACGGTTGCGCTTGCGGTGTAGCTCGCTGAAAAAGGAGAGGCTGTTGAGCGCCATTTCGTTGCGCAGGCCGTAGCTTTGGACGAACTGGAGCGGCAGCAGCAGCATGGGCAGCCAGACCATGAGCTTCGGGAGGGCGGTGTAGCGGTCGCCGTCCAGCCAGATCAGGGTGCCAGCGATGACGGTGATCAGCATGCTGATGCGCCATGCGCGGGAGCAGGCGGTGTGATCGAAGTCCCAGCGGAAACGGATCCAGTTCGCGCCCTCAAGCAGCAGCGCGGTCATTAGCCCCATCGTCGCGTTGCCGCTCATCGCACCCCAGAATAGCAGGGATGCGCCGAGAAGGAGGCGGGGTGGTGGCTGGACTTCGGGAGGCATGGGGGAAATTTGAGATTGGATATTGATTATTGATTATTGGAGATTGGGGGAAGTTTTACGTTAGCTCGCAGCGGAAAGTATGGTGGGTAGGCGCAGGAGATCGCGGGCGATTTCTCCGCATTCCAGCCAGTGGCCGATGAGCCCGGGCGGTGCGGAGCCGTTTCCGACGACGAGCGGCACGCAGGGTATGGCGGCTTTGAGAAGGGTTTTCACGAAATCCTCGCGGCTCTCGTCCCAGCCGTTAAGGACGAGCAGACAGGAGGTCATTTTCTCGCGGTGACGGATCACGGTCTGAGCGAGGAGATCAAGCTTCTCTCCGTGCTCGATATCCACTCCGGCGAGCACTTCGAGAAGTTTCTCCGCGCGATCCATGCCGCGCCCGGCGGTGACGGTGTGCGCCTCGCCAGCGATGAACATCAGATCGAGCAGCGACTCGCTGCGATCCAGTCCGACGATGAACGATGCCGCGACGGAAACCATTTCCTCGAACACGGCGGAGTCGTGTGCGCCGGGAAAAGTGTCGAGCACCAGGGCATAGCGCGGGAAAAAAGTGTCTTCGAGTTCCTTTACCATCGGGCGTCCGGTGTGCGCCCAGCTTTTCCAGTGGATCTGCCGGAGTGGATCGCCGGGGCGGTATTCGCGCAGTCCGACGAACTCTCCCGCGCTGCCTATCGCGTTGCTGGTCTCCTCGCCGCCGATGCGGAACGCGGCGGAACCCGGCATCGTGAACGACGGCAGGCGGTGGCGTTTCGGAAGCACCACGAGCCGCGCGGGCGTGGACTTGGTGCGCGAGCATTTCTGGAAAAACCCGAGCGGATCGGGCAGTAGTGCGCGGACATCGCCCATCGGAATCACACCACGGCGGGCAGGCGTAAGCTCCATCGAAACGCGGCGGCTCTCACCGGGTGCGAGGCTCAAGGTTTCCCGCGATTCATGCGAGGTGAACCCGCCTTTCCGGGCGATGAGCCACTGCCAACGATAATAAACCATCTTGCGGTCGAAGAGATTCCGCTCCTCTTCGCCCGGCTCCGGGGTATTCGCAAACTCATTGAACGATGGCCGTGGATCCGGTGGTGTTTGTGTTAGGCGCGCGCCGAACAGCTTGCGCTTCCCGATGTTTTCCAGCCGCACGGCATAGCGCAGCGGCTCGCCCGCCGTCGCGTGGCGCGGCAGCTCCAGAGCGGCGGAAAGTTTCGCCCGCCGAAGCAGCGTCCAGATCAGGCTCACCATCACCATCCCGAGCGAGAAACAGAAGATCTGGAAAATGGGGTCTTTCGGCTGCCCCACACTCAGGAAACTCCCCAGCGAAGCCACCAGCAACGCACCCACACCGGCGGGCCGTATCCTGCGCCCGAACCAATGCTGGACGGACGCGCCTTGGTGATACAGGAGATGTAAAATTTTAAATCTCAAACTTTAAACTTTAAGGAAGAGGCGCTTGATTCATTAGACTGGTGCGGGGACTTTCGCGACGAGATCGCGAACTAACTGTCGGGCGTCCATGCCGGAGTATTTCGATTCCGGGGCGAGGACGAGGCGGTGCGCGATGACATCTTCGGCGACGGATTGGATCACCTCCGGCACGACGAACTCGCGGCCTTCGAAAAGTGAGATGACCTGCGATACTTTCATCAGCGCGAGCGATGCGCGCGGGCTTGCCGCGAGCTGGATTTCCGGTATGCCGCGTGTCGCTGCGACGAGGGATACCGCGTAATGCCGCAGCTCGTCGCTAAAGCGGATCTGCCGGGACGCGGCGGAAATCTGGATCACCTGCTCGCGCGTCAGCACCGGCAGCATGGCATCGACCGGATGGCTTTCGCGCTGGTCGGCGAGGATCATCGCCTCGTCCGCCGCGCTCACGTAGCCGAGCTTGCACTGCATCGCGAAGCGATCCATCTGCGCCTCGGGCAGTGGATAGGTGCCGCGGAACTCAACCGGGTTCTGCGTGGCGATGACGAAGAAAATCCCGTCGAGATCGTAGCGTTTTCCCTCCACGGTCACCTGCCGCTCGCCCATCGCCTCTAACAGGGCGCTCTGCGTGCGAGGCGAGGCGCGATTGATCTCATCCGCCAACAGGATATCGGTGAAAACCGGGCCGTGGTGGAAACGGAACTCCTGCGTGCGCGGATCGAGCACCGAGACGCCGAGGATATCAGAGGGCAGTAGATCCGGCGTGAACTGCACCCGCTTGAACTCCGCGCCGCCCACCGATTTCGCGATCGCCTTCGCCAGCGTCGTTTTCCCGGTGCCGGGGAAATCCTCCAGCAGCACGTGTCCGCCGGAAAAAAGGCAGGCGAGAACCCGGCGCACCGTGCCCTCCTGCCCTCGCACCACCGCATTCACCGCCTGCTCTAACCGATTCGCCAATTCTGTTTCTATCATGCTGTTCTCACGATACTCGCCGGGGATGCGCCGGTTTCAATGAGGAAAAAGCATTGAGAGTTATTCCTTGGCGCGGCTATCGAGCCAGATCGTGACCGGGCCGTCATTGATGAGTGAGACTTGCATGTCCGCGCCGAAGGAACCGCGGGCGACGGGCTTGCCGATTTCGGCGGATAGCGCGGCGCAAAACGCTTCGTAAAGCGGCTCCGCGAGATGCGGCGGGGCGGATGCAAGAAAGGAAGGGCGGTTGCCTTTTTTCGTGGAGGCGTGGAGGGTGAACTGGCTGACGACGAGTGCCGCGCCTCCGATGTCGAGTAGCGAGCGGTTCATTTTTCCCTCTTCATCCGGGAAAACCCGCATCCGCGCGATCTTTCCGCACAGCCACGCGATGTCCGTCTCGTCATCGCCCGCGCCGATGCCGAGGAGAATCAGGAAACCTCCACCGATTTCTGAAACAACCGTTCGATCGATGGTCACCGAGGCGTTTGAAACCCTTTGAAGAAGCGCGCGCATGGCGTGAAAATGGCGGTTGTTCACAGTTGTTCCAGACGATTTTCCGCCGATCTCCGGTTAGAAATCGCCAAGCCCGCCCGCTTCGATCAAGGTCGCCCCCACCTATGGCCGAACCCGCGAAATCCACTCCGATCAATCTCTTTTCCCAAAAGCGCGAGGAGACGGTGGACGACGTGACCCGCGCCTTGCCGCACGCCGTCGGACCGGAGAAATCGCTGCTTTCCACGATGCTGCAGGATCCCCAGGAATACATCGGGCTGGCGATCGAGGAGCGGCTTACGGCGGCGCATTTTTACCTTCCGAACCACTCGACCCTGTTCGGTTTCCTCATCGAGCTTTTCGAGGCCGGTCATCAGGTGGAGCTGGTGTCCTTGGTGCAGAGGTTGCTGGATCGCGGGCTGCTGGAGAAATGCGGCGGCCCCGGATATCTGACGGAACTTTACACCTATGCCCCGAGCCCCGGGCATTTCCGCCACCACCTGCAGCACGTGAAGGACAAGTTCACGCTGCGGGCCATCATTCGCAGTTCGAACGAGGCGGTGGCCATGGCCTACGAGGCTCCCGATGAGGTGCCGGAGCTTCTCGATTCCGTGGAGCAATCCATCCTCGCGATCCGCGAGAGCGCGGAAACGACACAGGCCGCGACCCTGAAGCAAACCGTCGAGGAAGTAATGCGGAATTTCCAGATGCTGCTTTCAAAGGAAAAGTTGTCGCTCGGCATCAGCACCGGTTTCGAGGTGCTCGACCAGAAATCCGGTGGCCTGAAAGCGGGGGAAATGTTCGTCGTCGCGGCGCGTCCATCGATGGGCAAGACCTCGTTCATGATGAATATCGTGGAGAATATCTGCCTCGACCAGGGGAAGCCGTGTATGGTGTTTTCCTGCGAAATGAGCTCCGCACAGCTTGTGCAGCGCCTGCTCTTCGCGCGTGCGAAGTTCGTGGCCTCCCAGCTCTCGCGCGGCTACACGCCGAAGAAACAGGAGCTCGAGCGTGTGCGGAACGCATCGGTGCAGATCATGAACTCGAAGCTTTTTATCGACGACACCGCCGGGATCTCGATCAACGAGCTCCGCGCCAAGGCACGCCGCAAGAAGCGCGACGAGGACATCCAGTTCATCGCCATCGACTATCTCCAGCTCCTGAAATCACGCACGAAACAGGCGGAAAACTCCCGCGAGCGCGAAATCGCGGAAATTTCCGGTGGCATCAAGGCGCTAGCGAAGGAACTCCACATCCCCATCCTCATCCTCGCCCAGCTCAACCGCGGCCCCGAAGGGCGCACCGGGAAAAGCCTCGGCATCCCCCGCATGTCCGACCTCCGCGAATCTGGCGCGATCGAGCAGGACGCCGACCTCGTGGGCTTGCTTTACCGCAGCAAATACTACGCGGAAAACGAGGAAGAACGTGCCGCTCTGGAAGGCAAAGCGGAGCTTGTATTAGCCAAGAACCGCAACGGCGAAACCGGCGGTATCCCGCTCACCTTCGTCGAGGAACTCATGCGCTTCGAAACCGGTCCGCCCGCCGAGGAGCCGGAGTGAGGATTTTTTCAAAAAGATTGAACGTCGGGAGAACTTAAAGGTCTATCCCCCATGTAAGCCGATTCTGTCGGTTTTCATGTAAGGGTGTAACAGCAGTTGTCCAACGAATCCCATGGGTGTGGGTGACGGTAAGACAACCTTCAGGCCGCCGGGGAAGGGACTCCACGGCGGCCTACTTTTTTGTACTTTCTGGCGATGATCCCGTATTTCGGAGCGAAGGCCAGCGACGCGAAAAACAGGGCGGCCTGGACGAGGACGATGCAGCCGCCGGTCGAGGCAGCGGCGTGGTAACTTATGAGGATGCCGGTGACAGTGGCGGCCACGGCGGAGACGGCGGCGATCACGAGCATCCTATCGAAGCGATCCGTCCACAGTTGGGCCACGCAGCCGGGTGTCACCAGCATGGCGACGACGAGGATGATGCCGACCGCTTGCAGCGCCACGACGATGGCGAGCGCGAGCAGACTGAGCAGGAGGTAATTGAGGAATTTGTCGGGCAAGGCCATCACCCGGGCCTGGCCGGGATCGAAGCAGATCAGCATGAGATCCCTCCTCAACAGCAGGGTCACCAGCAGAACACCGCCTCCGATGCCGATAGTCTGCCACATCTGCGGACGGCTGATGCCGAGGATGTTGCCGACAAGGATGTGATCCAAGTGCATGTCCGAAGGCGTGCTGCTGAAAAGGACAAGCCCGAAGGCGAAGAGACCTGTGAACACCACGCCCATCGCGGTGTCCTCCTTGATGCGGCTGTTGCGTTTCAGGAAACCCGCGCCGGTTGCGCAGAACAGCCCCGCGATGAATGCACCGATCGCGAGGGGCAGTCCGATGATGTAAGCGATGACAATGCCGGGCAGCACGGCGTGGGAAACCGCATCGCCCATCAGCGACCAGCCTTTCAGCACGAGGAAACAGGAAAGCACTGCACACATCGCGCCCACCAGCGCTCCGACGAGGAGCGCGTCCACCATGAAGGAATACTGCAGCGGTTCGAGGAAAGCGTTCATGCTGTGCGGTGTCTGGAAAAAGGTTTACCCCATCCGTAGGCAGTAACGGGGTCGCTGAACTCTTGGGGAGCACATGCGCCCTCGCGTGTCGTTTCCGGCGCCCTCGCCGGAAACCGCGTGGAATGGCTGGGACGGCCGGTCTTCGGCGAGGGCGCCAAAGACAACACGCGAGGGCGCGTGTGCTCCCCGTGGGCGCTTCGCTCCCTCCCGTATCCGTCACTTGGAACTTTAACGAAGACCAGAGGCTTTTTAACTCTTCTTAAATTAGCGTTCATTCGCGTTTATTCGCGGTTGATTGGCTTGAATACCCATACGGATCGCGCGGCGGGAGGCGAGGATGCCGCGCTTCGGTTCGAAGACGAATACGGCGAGGAAGACGAGGGTCTGCAAGGTCACGATGCAGCCGCCGGTCGCGCCATTGATGAAGTAGCTCGCGTAAGCACCGGCCAGCGAGGTCGCCACGCCGATAGCCGCGGAAAGCCGCATCATCGTCCCGAAGCGGTCTGTTAGAAGATAAGCGGTCGCGCCGGGCGTGATGAGCATCGCCAGCACGAGGATCGCGCCGACCGCTTGAAGCGCGGCCACGCAGGTCGCGGCGAGCAGAGCCAACAAGGTGATATGCAGGACACCGGCCCTCAGTCCCAGCGTCCGCGCCTGGTTCGGATCGAAGCAGTATAGCATGAGATCCCTCCATTTGAAACCGATCACCAGCAAGGTCACCGCGCTGATCCCGACGACCTGCAGGATGTCTGGATCGGCGATGGCGAGGATGTTTCCGTAGAGGATCGTTTTCAGATCCACGCCAGAGGGGAATAGGGAAATGAGCACGAGGCCGAGCGCGAAGAACGAGGTGAACACGATGCCGATCGTCGCGTCCTCACGGATCCGGCTCTGGGCGCGGATGAAGGCCATCGCGCCCGCCGCCAGCAGCCCGGCGATGAAAGCTCCGAGCGCGAAGGGGAAACCGAAGATGTATGCGATCACCACGCCCGGCACGACGGCGTGGGAGAGAGCGTCGCCCATCAGAGACCAGCCTTTGAGCGTCACGAAAGGGGAGAGAATTCCGCAGACTCCGCCGACCAACGAACTGACCCCCATCGCGCGGATCATGTAGTCGTATTGGAACGGCACCGCGAGGGATTGGATAAGGTCACTCATGTTCCTCCCGGCGTTTCCGCAGCAGCTCCTCGTGTTTCCCGCGATCCATGTATTCGAGGTGGCCGTCCTTGCCGAAGACCAGCGGGCGCTCGTCGTCGCTGAGCACCGTGACGGCGCGACCGTCGTGAGATTGGATCGTCGAGCGCTCGAACTGGAACTCGCGGAGCACGCCGCCAAAGGCCGCCGCGAGGTTTTGCGCGGTGAACACGTCCGCCGTCGGCCCGTAGGCGAGGACGGTGCGGTTGATGAGGACGACCTGATCGCAGAATTCCGGCACGCTGCCGAGGTTGTGTGTGGAGACGAAGATGATCGCGCCGGATTTCCTCAGTTCGTGCAAAAGGCCGATGATCGCTTCCTCCGTGTTTACATCCACCCCGGTGAAAGGCTCATCTAACAGGATTACACGACCTCCCTGCGCGAGGGCGCGGGCGAGGAAAACGCGTTTCTTCTGGCCGCCGCTCAGCTCGCCGATCTGGCGGTTGCGGAACTCCCACATGGAGACGCGCTTCAGGCTTTCCTCGACTTTCAACTTGTCCACGGCACGCGGGATTCGCATGAAGTTCATCGCGCCGTATCGACCCATCATCACCACGTCCCACACGCTCACGGGGAATTGCCAATCGACGTCCTCCGATTGTGGGACATAGGCTACGAGGTGCTGTTTCAGAACCTTTTTCACAGGCAACCCGTTGATGCGGACTCGGCCGACCGTGGGGTTCACGAAGCCCATGATGCTTTTGAAAAGGGTGGATTTTCCGCTGCCGTTGACCCCCACCAGCGCGCAGATCGTCCCGGCTCCGAGGTGGAAACTGGCATCCGACAGCGCCTGATGGCCGTTCGGATAGACGACGGAAACGCCCTCCACATCGAGACTGACGTCCTCCGTTTTCATTCGGTGCCGAGAAATCCTTTCACGAGGGTGTCGGCGTTCGTTTCGAGGAGTTTGAGGAAAGTGGGCGCCGGGCCATCGGGGCCGGTGAGGGAGTCCACGTAAAGCACGCCGCCGTAGTTCGCGCCGGTTTCCTTCGCGACCTGGCGCATCGGCTTGTCGCTGACCGTGCTTTCCGAGAACACCACCGGGATGCTGTTCTCGCGGACGGTGTCGATCACTTTCCTGACCTGCTGCGGCGTGCCCTGCGCGTCGGCGTTGATGGGCCAGAGGTAGAGTTGGCGCAGGCCATAATCCTTGCAGAGGTAGGAGAAGGCTCCCTCGCTGGACACAAGCCAGCGCTTTTCTTCCGGGATCGCGGCGAGTTCTTCTCGCACCGGCCCGTCGAGCGCCTTGAGCTTCGCGGTGTAGGCGGCGGCGTTGGTGCTGTAGGTCGCTTCGTTGGCGGGATCCATTTTCACCAAGGCCTTGCGGATGTTCTCGACGTAAATCACCGCGTTGGCCGGCGACATCCACGCGTGCGGGTTCGGTTTGCCGGTGTAGGGGCCTTCCGAAATCCCCATGGGCTCGATTCCATCACTCAGCACCGCCGAGGGGACATCCTTCACGTTATGGAAAAATTTCTCAAACCACAGCTCAAGGTTCATCCCGTTCCAGAGCACGAGATCCGCACTCTGCGCCTTCACGATGTCTTTCGGCGTCGGATCGTAGCCGTGAACTTCGGCACCGGGCTTGGTGATGGATTCGACGATCGCCGCGTCGCCCGCCACCTCACGTGCCATATCGGCGATGATGGTGAAACTCGTCACCACGCGCTTTTTACCGGTTTCTTTGTGCTTCTCCCCTTCAGAGCAGGCACTGAATACAAGAGCGGCAGCGAAAACACCTATTAATCCCCAACGATTTATCATCGCTGTTTTTCGGTTCATTTCTCGTTTCATCGTTCTGTGCGATCCTTGTTTGTTGTAACTCATAATTTTAGGTTAAGCTAATTTACAGCTTAAAATTTTGCGCTGATCCCGAAGAAAGGACTGAAGTCTTCCGCGTCGTTCGAGATGCCAATCCTGGCGCCACCATCGAGCTGGACGGTATCGGAGACGGCCCATGTCAGACCGGAGTTGAGGTATTGCTCGGAGGTGGCCGCTGTCCCCTCGCCATAGACCGTGACGATTTCAAAAAATGCACCCAGCCGTGCGGTGAGTGAGTGCGCAGCGGTGGCGGAAGTCAGGACAGAAAAGTTATGGCCACTGCCCGATGGATCGGCGACGAGATCAAATTGTGCCTGCACGGCGTAGCTCCATCCGTGCGAGCCTTCGAAGGCGAGCGGTACGATCACGCCGCCTTGAGTTTCCTCGTCGCTGATTCCATTCGAACCGGTTGGTAGCTGGATGTAGGGCATCACGGCTAGGGCGGTTTCTCCGCTGTCGTTGCCCCAAAGGTTCCTTTTTACGCGGATCTGCATGTCCCCGAAGCCCTCTGCACCACTAACGATATGATTATATAGTGGTAAGACCAACTGGATATCAGTGCTCTCGTCGATCCCCAACTTCAGGTTCGTCTCGCCAAAGCCGTAGCTTTTTTGCCCGCCATCCACCGTAGCTGAACCGATCTCCATTTCGATCTGGAAATGCCCGGCATCCACTGTGTAGGGGCTCTCCGTGGTGTCCGGTCGATCCGTCGAAAGAGGTCGTATTGCTTTTATTTCCGCGCCGCTGATCTGTATCGCGCTTGCCGCCGCCGCAGCGACGGCCCATTTCTTTGCTATGCTTATTTTCATGCGGCTCAAAAATTAGCTCTGACTACAAAAGTTAGTCAAGACTAACTTTTGGAGCTAAGGAGACTTCAGTCGTCTTGTCAGGTGGATCTCACTCCGGCTTTTCCGGGAGTAGCCAGCCATCGGAAATCAGGTCGTGAATGACGACCTGATTGGTCGTCTCGGGGACATCGGGAAAACGAACTGTCAGCGTGACGGCGACGGAGACGGACTTCTCGGACGGACGTAAGCGTTCATCAAGCAGCGAGCCGCGCTCGACGTAGCCGTAGAGAGTATGCGCTCCGTCGGGCGAGGCCAATCGGTAAGCGCGCCACTTGGAATCGTCGGCAAAGTAGAAATTATAGTAATCGACCGTTCTGAGATTTGTTCGGATCAGGGTAGGTCGTATGCGCTTCGCTTCGATGAGTTTGTCCCACGGGAACTGCGACCAGCCGACCCAGCTTTCCCAATCGATCTTGAGCCCGTCCTTGCCATCGACGAAGGCGAGCTGGCGTGATTCGAAATCGGTGGTGAGAATGGATACGGCAGCGAAGGAATCCTTGTAGCTTACCTGATTCGAGGCGTTGAATTTGTAAAGTGACGTGGCTTTGATTTTACCGTTTGGGTAAAAATCGAAAATTTTCGATTTCATCTTCTCGCCATCCCGAACCAAGGGGAAAATCTGATCGATGGTGGTTGCCGCGAGAAAGGTCTCCGCCATGGGTTTGGCGAGGGAAAGGAACTCGGCTTGGCTGCGTCGCATGATTTTTGGCAGTTCGATGGGTTCTTCGAAATCCTTGTCGTCCGGCATCCGTGGCGTTGGGGCGATTGTTACCTTGGAAGTGTTGTTTCCCCAAAATCCGCGCCCCCCTTTGTCTTGATATAGAAAAAGGATGACCCCGAATATCGCAGAGATGGCAATGATCCATATGGCCCATGAACGCAGGGTACGCTTGCCCTTTTTCCGACTCGACCGCCACTTGCCAGCGCTGGCTTCCCAGGCGGGTATTTCTGCTTCCTTGTCCCTTTTTTTGCGCGTGGCCCGCGTGCGCTTTTCACCGCGCGGATCTTGCGTGTCATCCTCGGAGGGGTCGATATGCCGCAGCGTAGTAATCAGCGGTGCCGTCTCGTCACCCTCGCCCGGTATCCTGAGCATCCGGAGGCAATACGGGCAGACAATGCCTTTGCCGTCGTGCTCTCTAGGTGAGCGGAAAACCGACCGACAGTCCGGACAAACCAAAGCCATCCAGCGCCTCGGCGCAGTAGGTTCGTTTTCGGTGGTAGACACTCGTCAAACCTGCGCCGCTTCCCTTCCTGTTAGCAAGTCTCACCTCAGCCACCTTCAACGAAAAACCTGCCTGCCCGCCTCCGGAAACGCCGCCCTCCCGGTAGGTTCACGCTGGCTGGCGACGTGGGATCGAGCATCGCTACGCAGCTTTCCAGCAAGGCTCCGCTGATGTCGGGAATCTCCTTCGATTTTAGGAAATCCGCGATGGCATGGACTCGCAGTGTTTCCGGCAATTCGCGCAGCACGCCGAGATGGAGTCGCCCGTGCGGATCGAGAACCGCTGCCTTTGCGAGTGCCCAATCCATCGCCTCGCGCAGGGCTTCATCGGCTTGGGCGGAGCGGGCGAGCAGGGGAGCGATGTCACGTTTCGCGATCTCTGCCAGCAGAGGGATTGCCTCATTGCGGATCCGGTTGCGGGTCGTGTCGTTGACTCGGTTGCTGGCGTCCTCGCGCCATGGCAGTTTCCGTTCCTCCATCCACGCTCGCAGTTCCGATTTCCGGATGCCCAGAAGCGGGCGGTGAATCTCCATCCGAACCCCGTCCATGTGCATTTCCGAAACCTCCCGCATCCCCCGGCAGCCGTGCGACCCGCGCATGAGATTCCACAGCACGGTTTCCGCCTGTTCGTCGAGGTGGTGGGCGAGAAACAACCGGTTACATCGGTAGCTTAGAGCGCATGATGCGAAATACCGATGTCTGGCGTTTCTGCCCGCCGTTTCTAGGGATTCGCCGCTCCCCGCCATCTGTTTTCTGAGGTCGGTCTTGGCGGTTTCCACGGAAAAACCCAATTTCACCGCCTCCCGTTTCACGAGACGGGCATCCGCCGCCGACTCGCGCCCGCGCAGGCCGTGATCGAGATGGCAGACGATCACATCGCGGAAACCGCCCTCTTTCAGCAGGTGCATCAGTGCCATGGAATCCAGCCCGCCGGAAACCCCGATCAGCCAGCGCTTTCGTCGCGAGGCGGCGGGCGGCCACGGGATGGGGAGGGGAGTGCTCATTTCCAGAGAGGCACTCCGTTCTCGAACTCCATCCGCTTGCCGCTGAGCGGATGGGTGAAGGAAAGTTTCCATGCCTCCAGTTCCATGGGCGGATCGCCGACCTCGAGCGTCTGCTTGTCGCTCATTTTTCTGCCGGGCAGGTAGCAGGGATCGCCGACGATGGGCAGACCCATTTCCCAAAGGTGGACGCGGATCTGGTTCGTGCGTCCGCTACCGAGCCGCGCCTCTAGCAGGGTGGTGCCGTCGGCGAGTCGTTCGATCACTCGGAAATCCGTCCGCGCGGGCAAGCCGTCCTCGTCCACCACCCGCGCGCCCGGGCCGACCGGTTCTGCGGAGATTGCGCTTTCGGAGGTTTTCTCATCCCAGGCAGGTACGCCATGGACGCGGGCGCGGTAGATTTTCTCGACCGTGCTATCGAGAAACTGCCGTTGCAGTAGGTTGCAGAAACGCCGCGTCCTAGCGAAGAGGACAAGGCCGCGGGTGTTCGCGTCGAGCCGGTGGACGGCGCGCAGATATTTGGGCTGATAGACCTGGTTGATGAGGTGCTGGAGCGTGTTGCGGTGATAGCGGCCGCTCGCGTGCATGGGCAGCGGCGCGGGCTTTTCGATTACCACCACGGCCTCGTCGTCCCAGACGATGCGGATGCCCTTCGCGACCTCCGGCTCCACCTCCGGCGGGAAAATCTGAAGGATGCGCTCCCCGGCGCGGACGATGTGATCCATCCCGCGCGGCTTGCCGCCGTAGCTCACGAATCGGTCTTCCGCGCACCGCCGCTCCCATTCATCGCGGGGGATTTGCGGAAACTGATCCAACAGCATCTCGTCGAGCGTCCACTTGTCGTATTTGGCGGAAACGTTCACCGGCCTGCGGTTTTCCAGCGGGACGGAACCGGGCAAGACTGCACACACCTCATCCAGTTTCGCCTGCGCTTCCGCGATGCGCTCCGCCACTTTCTCCGGCTCGGACTTGAAACAATACGGGCAGGTCTCGCCCTCGACGTATCGCGTGTCCTCCTGATCCTCGGCGCTGAGCGGCGCCTGGCAGGCGTAGCACACCGCCGTGTCCGTCTCCTGCAACGCGGGATCCACCCCCACCCGCTGGTCGAATACAAAACACTCGCCCTCGTAGTGGTCGCCGCCGCATTCCTCGAAGTATTTCAGGATGCCGCCGTCGAGTTGATAGATGTTCTTGAATCCCTCCATCTCCATGAACGGCCCCGCCTTCTCGCAGCGGATGCCGCCGGTGCAGAACATCACCACGGTCTCGTCCTTCATCGCATCGGGTAGCTCGCGCACGGCTTTCGGGAATTCTCGGAACGTGCGGATGTCCGGCACCACCGCGCCTTTGAACGTCCCCAGCTTCACCTCGTAATCATTCCGCGTATCCAGGAGCGTAATCTTCCGCCCCTCGTCGAGCCAGCGCTTCAGCTCCGTCGCCGCCAGCTTCGGCGAAGTCCGTTTCCCCGGCTCCACGCCCTCCACGCCGAAGGAAATGATCTCTCTCTTGATCCTCACCAGCATCCTTCGGAACGGCTGATCCTCGCTCTCGCTGATCTTCCCCTCGAAGTCCTCCAGCCCCGGGATCTCCCGCAGCCGAGCCATCAGCCGTGAAATCCCCTCCGCCGATCCCGCCACGAACAGGTTGATGCCCTCCACGCTGAGCAGGATGGTGCCCTTGAGCCCCGCCTTTTTGCAAAGCGCCAGCAAATCCTCCCGCAACCCTTTCAGGCCGGACAATTCCACAAAGCGGTAAGCCGCCAAATTCGTAACCATCTCTCCTGTCATCCCGTGCCGGAAAACCTGCCAACCGCCGCCCTGCATTGCAACCGCTCAGCGGGAAAATACATTTCGGAAGAGTTAACCGCGAACTCACGCGAATGGCCGCGAATGAAGAATCCATTGAACGTGGCGGCGGATTGCATCCGCCATGCCAAACAAAACCCGATGAAGGCAGGGCGGATTGCATCCGCCC
>JAYTOE010000141.1:0-10230 GCA_043747935.1 Akkermansiaceae bacterium | reverse complement strand
GGGGGAATGAGCAAAGCCGTGCGCATCGCCATGTAACTAGTGGCTGCGGGAGATTCTGTGAAGGCTATTCGTTCCTTGAGCCGACTATTCGGTGGGCGGGCTGGTGATGATCGTGGCGTCGCCTTCCTTTTTCAAGGGAGCTGCGGAACGGAGCTGGTTGTCGTCCGGGAGCGCGAGCATGTCGTCAGGCAGGCGCAGGCCGTCATCGGCGAGTGCGGGGTTTTCCGGCGCGGTAGGTATAGTCGCGACCGGCTCTATGGGAGCCTCCGCGATCACGATGGCCTTCGGGGGCGCACAGGACGCGAGGGCGAATGCGGCCAGCAGGATGATTGGGCGTTTCACGGGCCGAGTTAGCGCGATTCGATGGGCGGGACCGGGCTGAGGGTTTTCGGGCCGGTGTAGAGGGTGAGGGGGCGGTAGAGGCGGTTGTCGCGGAGCTGCTCGAGGACGTGGGCCGTCCAGCCGGAGGTGCGGGAGATCGCGAAGATGGGGGTGAAAAGGTCGGTCGGGATGCCGAGCGAGTAGTAAACCGTGGCGGAGTAGAAATCGACGTTCGCCTCAAGGCCTTTGCGCTCGCGCATGATTTCGGCGATGCGCTCGGACATTTTGATCCATTTCGGCTCGCCGAGCTCCTCGGTGAGTTTGATGGCGAGCCTGCGGAGATGCGGGGCGCGCGGATCCAGAACTTTGTAAACACGGTGACCTATCCCCATGATTTTCTCTTTCCTCGCCAGCTTGCCCTCGACAAAGGCGTCCACCTTGTCGAGCTCGCCGATGTCCTGGAGCATGTGGATCACGCCCTCGTTCGCACCGCCGTGGAGGGGGCCCTTGAGGGTGCCGATGGCGGCGGTGATCGCGGAATACATGTCGGAAAGCGTAGCGACGGTGACGCGGGCGGAGAAGGTGGAGGCGTTCATGCCGTGATCCGCATGGAGGATGAGGGCGACATCGAGCACGCGGGCGGCGGTGTCGGTGGGGACTTCGCCGGTGATGAGGTAGAGGAAATGCTGGGCTTCGGTGAGATCCGTGCGGATCGGCGGGAGCGCGAGGCCGTTGCGGAAGCGGTGGAAGGCCGCGACGATGGTGGCGGATTTCGCGCAGAGTGAGAGGGCGATCGCGGCGTTGGCGGCGATGTCCGGCTCGCCGATTTTCGCGCGGTGGTCGTAGAGGCCGAGCATGGAGACGGCGGTGCGGAGGACATCCATCGGGGATCCGTCCTTGGGCGCGTGTTTCAGGAAATCGATGACCGGCGCGGGCAGGGTGCGCTCGGCGCGGAGCTCCTTTTCGAAGGCGTGCAGCTCGGCTTCGTTTGGCAGGCGGTTGTGGTGGAGGAGGAAGACGATTTCCTCGTAGCAGCAATGCGCGACGAGATCGTCGATGTGGTAACCGACGTAGCTGAGTTCGCCGACATCACCGATGACGTTGCTGAGGGAGGATTCGTTGGCGATGACCCCTTCGAGGCCGCGTGCGTATTCTGACATGATTCTGGGAAGAGTTTGGGGTTCGGGTCGGACTTGCAGGAAAGAAGCGTTTTGCGTGCCGGGGCGCAAGGGAGAAAGGGTTCGGTGAATCCGGTGGCGGCGGAGCGGGTGGCGGAGTTGACCCTATGGCAATCAGCGACCCTTGATGGCCTTGACGGCTCGCTCGGCGAGGACACGCACTTCGGGGTCTTCCGATGTGGCGAGCTGCTCAAGAGGGAGGAGGCAGCTCTCTGTGCCGATCAGCCCGAGCAGGTTGATTGCGGAGCGGCGCAAAGGGGCGTTATCCGAGTTGAGCTGTGCCAAGACGTTCGGCTCGATCGCGGAACCGAACTCGGCGAAATGGCGCTCCCAGGTCGATGGATTAGCCAGCCAGAGCGTATGCACGGAGGGGATGGTTTCCTGGATTTTACCTTTCGTCAAAAGCACCACGAGGTTCTCAGAAGCAGGCTCGCCGGCGGCGATCTGTCCTTGGAGGGCTTTGAGGCCTGCCTCTCCCGCCGTGCTGGGATCCTGAAGCCAAACGAGCAAAGCCTTCGCCAGCTCATCATGGAAATGAATGCCTGGCTTCTCCATGAGCTCCAGCAGCAAGCCGCTGATATCTTCGCGGTAGATCGAGGGTTCGGCGTTGGCGAGGCGCTCGACGGCGCGTTTCACACGATCCAGATCCAGGTTGGCCAATTCCCGTTGGTTCAATGTGTAAAAAGCCGGATCTTTCTGGTTGTTGAGCTTGTCGGCTGCGCTGTCCAGGAATTGTTCGTTATCGACGCTGACCACGATGATTCCGATCTCGGGATGGATTTCTTTGGTGGTGCCCAGTCGGCCTGCGATCTCCGCCACTTCCGTGATTCCCATGGAAACGTCCGTGAGCACCATCAGGTAATCGCCGTCGTCCCGCGGGTAGGGGTGTGAGGAGTCACCCGCGATGGTGTCGCGAATGAGATAATCCCTCACCGTATAAATGTTCCGTTGCAGGAGGTTCGTGAGATAGATCCCGTAGGCGTTTTTATCGCTGCCCGAGATTTCCAAGCGGTTCTGTTCGGCTTCGAGAGGATTGGTCGAGAAACGGTCCCGCAATGTGGTGAGGGGATCAACCTGCTCCTCGGGAAAGAGCAGCGGATCGGTCGGATCAACATAATCCTTCGATGTACCACCACCATCTGTGTAGGTGATATTCGGGCCTTTGATGAAAAACGGGATGGTCAACATACCCGCCGCCATCAGCAGTCCGAAAAATACCGCTTTTGCGCGCGCCTTGGGGTTCGCATAGACCAGCGAGGCCACGCCGATGGCCGCGACGAAGCCTCCCATGATGAGCTTGTTTTCGAGCGGCATGGCACTCAGCGTGCCGCCCGGGCCGCTGGAAAAAATGAACATCAAGGTGATGGCCGCCATCGTCCCCACTCCGATGATCCCGGCCACGATGCGTTGCGGGGAGGTGGGCTCCAACTGATCGTGTTGGTTGAAATCCGCGTATCGCATTGTCTGCAGGCCTTCCGGGGCGGCCGCGGAAAGGGGAACCCTTTGGAAACGGTTCAGTTCGGTCGAGTCCCGCTCGCCCGGATAGAATTTTTTGGATCGGAGGATGACGTCCTCGTTGATGCGGAAGCGCGTGTCGCAGGCTCCGCACTCGACCATCCGATCCCTGAGTTCGCTGCCTACGGAAAAACGCTGTCGGCAGGATGGGCAACGGATGCTGAGGGACTCTGTTGTCTCTGGGGCGTCGGGCATGTGATGTGAACAGGATTACCCGCTCGTCCTGCCATTGCAACCCTGCACATAGGGTAACCGATTTAATTAAGTTAAATTAAAGGTTGAGCTTTCTTTGAATTTAATCTAATTCGGGGTAATCCATTTGACAAACCTATGCACACACTTTCCCTGAGCCCGTTACCTTTCGACAACAGCGAGGAAAGCCGCAGCCATCGCAGCCTCCGCAGGGAGGGATTCGTGGACGAGGAGGTGGTGACCGGATTGATCGCGCGAGGCGTTTATGAAAGGGCTTTCGCGCAGCCGGAGGGCATGGTGCTTTCCTCAAGCGAGGATGACTATGCCGGATGGGCTCTGCCGGTGCCTTCTCCGTTCCGTGGGATGCTGGAAGCGCATGCGCCCGCCCCCGCTCTGGTGAGGCGTCCCACGCCGCCCGACCTGGCGAAGTCCGAGGAAGGAATCGAAACCGCATACGCCGGCGGCCACCGTTGGTGGTTGTTCGGGGTCAGCGGAGCGATGACTTGTGCCCTGCTCGCGCTTACCCTGCTGAGCTTGGCGCAAAGGGCGGAAGTCCAGGAAATCGCGACCGGTTATGTGCCGGTGCCTATCGAGGCCGAGGTGCCGCCGACCATCGCCGCCGAACCCGCCCTGCAGCCCGCGCTCACCAAGACGCAGCCGGATTTCCACTGAACCCGGCGGGAAATTTCGCTCGTCACATCGCCGTTCCCCGTTTGAAACTCGGCGAGTGATCCACCCCACCGCCATCATTTCGCCGAAAGCCGAGCTCGGCAGGAACGTCCGCGTCGGCCCCTACTGTGTCATCGGTTCCGGTGTGACCCTCGGCGACGATTGCGTGCTTCATTCCCATGTGGTGCTGGAAACGAACTCCACTTTCGGAAAAGGCAACGAGTTCTTCCCCTTCGCCGCGGTCGGCGGGAAAACCCAAGATCTGAAATACATCGGCGAGCCGACCCGCTTGGAAGTGGGCGATCACAACGTCTTCCGCGAGAGCTGCACGATACACCGCGGCACCCACGAGGAGCTGCCCACCCGCATCGGCTCGCACAACCTTTTCCTCTGCTACTCCCACGTCGCGCACGATTGCCAGCTCGGCAGCCACATCATCCTTTCTAACAACGGCAGTCTCGCCGGCCACTGCACGGTCGGTGATTACGCGATCATCTCCGGATTCGCCGCCGCCCACCAGTTCTGCCGCATCGGAAAGCACTCCATCGTCGGCGGGCTCACCAAGATCGTCCAGGATGTGCCGCCGTTCATGATCGTCGATGGCAACCCCGCCTCCACCCGTGGCCTCAATCTCATCGGCCTCCAGCGCCGCGGTTTTTCCGAGGACGAGATCCGCGACCTGAAATCCGCCTACAAGCGCCTGTTTTTGAAAAAGGACATCAGCCTCGCGAACGGCATCAGCTCCCTGAAAGCCACCGCCGCCGCCTCGTCGCCGAACGTCGAGCACCTCATTCATTTCATCGAGGAATCCCAGCGCGGGGTGACTCGGTGAGAGGGGGAAAGCCCATGATCCGTTCAGGAAGTTTCCGGCGGGTGTGGATTTGCGCGATGCTGCTTCTGGCTCACTGCGTGCTCTCCGCGCAGGGTGAGAAATTCATCGAGGAAGAGAGTTACCATTTTCCCGAGGAAGTGATCGCGCGATGGGGTGCGATGAGTTGTTCCGGCGGATCCTGGGGGCCGGACGGAATGCTCTACACTACCGGGCATGACCTCGCGGAAGCATACGTTCTGAGGATCGCGGGGAAAAAGCTGGAGTATGTCCGCACCGAGGGGAGCCTCGGCCTCGCTGGCCTCGTCGGCCAAGCCATTGCCTGGGACCGCTCCTCGGAGCAACCCGCGCTCTGGGGCATCGTCAAAAACAAGGGGGTTTTCCTGACCGGAATCCCCGGCGCGGGCGCGAACCCTCCGTAAAAATCCCCGCCGCCGCCTTGCATCGGCTCGCGTTTATCCTTATCAGGTTTGCGACCGTTTGAGAAAAAACATGAAGACGCCCTCCCTCCTCCGCCTGTTGTTGCTCGCCCCGCTGCTTTTCCACACTGTCACCGCCGGTGAGGCCGAGGACGCCCTTCTGAAAGCCGCCGCCGAGGGTGATGCACCCCGCATCGTGCTGGCCCTTTCCGAGGCCGATTCGAACATCCGCGACAAGGAAGGTCGCACGCCGCTGATGCTCGCCGCGAAGTCCGGTGATTTCGAATCCGTCCGCCGCCTGCTGTGGGGCGGAGCGAAGGCCACCTTGAAAGACCTCAAGGGCAACATCGCGCGTGACTACGTCGATCTCTCCGCGCCCGGCTCCGCGCCGCTCAATCTCATCGTCCGCTGCTACGCCTATTGCGAGGAGCAGGCGCGCCCCGGCGGCAAGGCCCGCATCCCGCACCTCGCGCTCATCAACGACATCTGGGTCGATCCCTTCCACCCGAAGATCAAGCCCTTCTACCTCAAAAACGAAGCGGAGTTGAAAGGCAAGAACGGCATCGATGACGATAAGAACGGTTTCATCGACGACATCTACGGCTGGAACATCTACAACGACATCCCGCTCAGAGCTCCGCAGTTTTCCATCGATGGCACGCCCGAGTCGCAGGCTTATCTGGAGTTGCTGATGAAAGATTTCCGCAAGGCGATGTCCGGTGACGAACCGACCGCCGCGCTGTTGAAGAACCGCTTTCAGAACCCCGTGGTGAAACAGCTCGGCTTCCGCAACCTCAACCATGTCGGGATCAGCATGAGTGATTTCAATTTTGCAGAAATGCTCGATCACGCCTCCCACGGCACCCATGTGGCTGGCATCATCACGCAATACAGCGGCGGGAAAGCACTCGTCCAAGGCATGGACATAGGTGCCAGCACCCCGCGCACGGTCGGCACTTTTGAGGATTACGCCGGACTCGCAAAACTCGCCTCGCAGTCCGATAGCTACGCTGGGTTCGTGCGGAAAGTCATCGATGGCTACCGCGCCGAGCGCGCGAAGAAAGGCCGCCGCGCCTCGGATTATGTGCGCGCCACGGGAGCTGGCGTGGCGAATATGAGCTGGGGTTTCCCCAACGCGATGTATGAGAACATGTCCAAGGCGATCGAGGAAACCTACAAGACCCACGGCAAAAACCCCGCCACCATCACCGCGAAGCTCACCGGCGCGGATGCCATCACCATCGCCAACCTGCCCCTCGAGATGCGCATCGCGGACGCCGCGTCCTTCGCCCTCGTGTTCTACGAGAACCCGGATGTCTTCATTACCATCGCTGCAGGCAACGAGACATCAAACAACGACGAGACCCTCGTCTCGCCGAACTACCTCTCCCGCTTTTTTCCCAACGTGATCACCGTCGCCTCGCTCAACGAGCAGGGCGGTATCTCCGAGTTCTCGAACTACGGCAACCGTTCCGTGCAGATCGCCGCGCTCGGTGAAAACATCGTCGCGCCCATCCTCAACAATATGGAGGCCCCGAAAAGCGGCACCTCGATGGCCGCGCCGCTTGTCGCCGGTGTCGCAGCAGGCATCCGCAAGGATTTCCCCGCTCTCTCCGCACGCGATATCCGCCGCTTGCTCGAATCCACTGCCACCGTCGATCCCGCGCTCGCGAAGTTCGTCTCCACCTCCGGAAAAATCGATCCCGATGCCGCCCGCAAGACCGCCGAGTCATGGTCGGGAGACAACCTCGCCATGCTCGTCGAAGAAACCCGCATTGCGAAAAAGCCGGGACAAGACGGCCCTTCGATCAAGGTGCCGCAGCTCGATTCGAAGCCCGCTCCCGCAAATCCATCCCCCGCGAAAGGCGAGCCCTACCGCATCACTGGCGTCTCCGGCTCTAACAACAATTGGCGCGTCGTCATGTCCCGCTCCACCCCGTTTCTCGACCAGCGCCAGCTCGGCGTCGGCCCGTGGCCGGAGGAAGCCGTCAATAAAGGCTGGGAAGAGGATTTCCGCATCACGTCTGTTGCCGGGGATCAGGGAAACTGGAACGTCATCATGAGCACGGGCACGAAAGGCCAGCAGTTCGTCATCGGCTACGCGCTCGACCAAGGCCAGATCGCCAAGCAGACAGAGGCCGGTTTCCGCATTACCTCCATCGCCGGCTGGAAAGACCAGTGGCTCACTATCATGACCACGGAAACCGGCTGGGGCAAACAGCGCTACACACTCCCCACCCCTTTCACGCCTGAGCGCAAAAAATGGGTGCAGGATCGTTGGGAGGAAGGATACCGCATCACCTCCATCGCCGGCGATGACACCCCGCAGGATGATCAGGACGGCTGGCTCTTCGTGATGACCCTCGGCACCAGCATCCAGGAGCAGACCTTCAGCATCCCCGGCGCCTGGCCCGAAGCGTGGATCAAGGAAAACTCCGCGAAAGGCTTCCGCGTCACCGGATCGGCGGGTTCGGGCGATCACACCATCGTCATCATGTCGAAAGGCTCCGACCTCGGCGATCAGACGATCTCCGCCGGCGGCGCTTATCCCTCCGACTGGATCGGGGGAAACTGGTGAACCCCATGAAACCCCTTCTCATACCGGCTCTGGCGCTCGCCCTGCTTTCCTCCTGCGGTGAGAAAGCCAAACGCCAAGCAGCGAAAGAGGAAGCTTCGAAACCCATGGATACCGTACTCGCGGAGAAAAAACTGGAATCCGGATCGCCGGTGTTTATCCGCGCCTTCAAGGAAGAGCGCGTGCTGGAGCTTTTCATCGAGAACAAGGCCACCGGGAAATTCGAGTTGTTCCGCACCTATCCCATCGCCGCCGCCAGCGGCGAGCTCGGACCCAAGCTCGCGGAGGGCGACCGCCAGGTGCCGGAGGGATTTTATTTCTCCCGTCCCAGCGACATGAACCCGAACAGCTCCTTCCACCTCTCCTTCAACGTCAACTACCCCAACGCCTACGACCGCGCCCACGAACGCACCGGCACTTTCATCATGATCCACGGCAGCAACGTCTCCGTGGGCTGCCTCGCCATGACGGATGAGAAAATCGAGGAGATCTACGCCCTCTGCCAAGCCGCACTCGATGGTGGCCAGCCGTTCTTCCGCATCCACATCTTCCCCTTCCGCATGACCCCGGAGCGCATGGCCCAGGTCGCCGCAAGCGCCCACCTCCCGTTCTGGGAAAACCTAAAAACGGGTTACGATCTCTTCGAGGAAAACAGGATCCCGCCTACCGTCAGCGTGCGGGAGAAGGTGTATGTGTTCGAGTGAGTGGCGGCGGATTGCATACGCCATGCTTCATACGGTTTTGTGTAGGCAGGGCGGATGCAATCCGCCGCCACGCTCCATTTTTCCCTGACACCCCCGCGAAACCCGCCAACATCGCCCCCATGCTTCCGGAAACCCACCCGCTCATCGAGGCCGTGACCGAACCCCTCGCCGCCAACGCGGAGCGGCGCATGGCCGCGCATGCGTTTCTCGGGGAAAGCTTCGACGCCGCCCACCCCGGCGTGGCCGATGTGACCGCGCGGATCGAGGTTTCGGGACGGCGGAAACTCACCGCGCTACGCAAAGTGTTCCCTTGGGTATTGGCGGCGGTAGCCCTTGCGGCGGTTTTTTACACCCATGCTTCCACATTCCAGTTCGCGAAAGCGGTTTACGATATCAACCTGTTCGAGCCTTGGGAAAAGCCCGCGCTTCCCGCCGGTCTCACCGAGGAGCAGCGCCTCCTGCTCGGCGATCCCGAGCTGGGCGATCTCGAACAGAAACGTATGCTTCATCTCCTCGCTCCAGAGAAGCCCGCCTACTTCGACGAGTATGTCCATGCGTTCGTTTCGGAAAGGGAAACTCTGCCGCCGGACTTCCTTGAAACAGCCGCCCGCATCGCCCCGGACAACGCCTATTTTCCCTACTTTGCCGCCGGGCAGATGGGGAGTGAGTGTTTGAAGAAGAAATTGACCGGCTCTTCGCCACCGCAGCGCATGGTGGATGGTGTGCGTCTCCGCCCTCTGCCTCGCGAGACGGAGTTTGACATCACCGACTCCGCCGCCTTCGAGGAGGCGATCGCGCTGATCGCGAAAGCCGCCGCGCTTTCCAATTACGAAACCTACTCGAATCCGATGATCATCGCGAGGGTGCGGCTGCTTCCCGCCGGAACCATGGCGGAGTTCTCAAGAGCCTTGATGTATGCCTACGGCGGATCGTCCGGCATGATCCAGATCCGCTATGTGGCGGATCTGCTATGCGCCCGCGCCGAGCAGCTTTCGAAAAGCGGACGCAAGGAGGAGTTTCTCGCCCTCGCCGCACAGCGTGAGGCGCTCACCGCCCATCTCGGGCGGAATCCGGACATGACCTTGGTCGGCGAACTGGTTCACTACGTGATAGCCATCGCTACGGCGAAAAATTTCGAGGCCGCCGCCGACCGCCTCGGCCTCACGGAAATGGCGGAAACCTATCGCAAGCAGAGCGATACGTTCCAAGTGGAAAGGGACACGCGGGACATACGGGAGAAGAAAGAGGAGGAGACGTTTCCAGTGGATAAAGCCTCTTCCCCGCACCGCCTCACCCTCCCGATGGTTGCTAGACAGGTGTTTTCCCCGCCGCCGATTTCCGAAGCCGACTTCGAACCCATGCGGCGGGCCGAGCACGAGCTTGCGGGCGGCTTCGGCATCCTTGCGATTGGGCTCTTCCTGCCGCTCACCGCACTGGTCGTGTTCCTGTTCCGTTTTGCCGCGACCCCGATGATCCGCCTTCCCGCGAAGCGCATGGCCTGCGTCCTCGGCGTGGCGGATTGGGCATGGGTGATCGGCCTCGGTGTGGTGCTGCCGATCCTGCTTTTCCTCCTCGTCACCCGCCTCACGCCGCTGGGCGGCAGGGAATACGGCGTGATGTTTTTTCAAGCGGCCTTTCCCGGTGTCCAGTATGCCGCGCTTCTGCTCGGGCTTCTGATCGCTCCTGCGATCATCGTCCGCTGGCGGCTTGGGAAACGCCTGGCACCCTTCGGATTCGGGGATCGGTTCACGGTTCTGTTTGCTCTCGCCGTAATGGCGATGCTCGTGATCTGGTCGCTCGCCGCGCTGCCTATCTTGGAACGCATCGT
>JAYTOE010000140.1:0-17998 GCA_043747935.1 Akkermansiaceae bacterium | reverse complement strand
GAAAGCCGCGTCATTTTCCTCCCACTCATGGCCCTCGATCGCCTCGCGCAGGGTTTCGATCGCCGCCAGCGGATCCTCCAGGTAGACTTTCTGGATCTTCGCGATCTCGACATAAGGCATCCGGTTGAGCGGTTCCTTCTCTGCGGCCACCTTGAACGCCTCGATCGCGCCCTCCCAATCGCCTTGAGCCATCAGCACGCGAGCCTGATGGGACGCGTCGCGCTCCACCTCCTCGGCGCTGTCGTAAACCGCGTGCGTAAGTTTATCGGCGAGCAGCGGCAACACCTGTGTCACGAACACGATCCCGATCAGCCCCGCGCTCAGGAAACACAGCAGGATGCCGTTGAAAGTGCGCTCGCCCTCAATGCCGCGCATCTCGGATTTCAGCTTCGGTGTCAGCTCCTCGGGATCGCCCTTATCGGTCAGCAGCTCGATTTGCTTCTCGATGTCCCGCCCCTTGTCGCCGGATCTCTCGAACATATACCAGCTTCCCGCCACCAGTAACGCCAGGACGCCTATGCAGATGTATTTCACCATAAGCCGTTAGTTTCGATATCCCGGAGCCATGGAAAAGGAAAATTTCACCCCCCCAGATGATCCCCGCAATACTCCTCACCATCCGCCGCCATGCGGAACTCGAGCTCGGGATCGGAAACCTCCGTCCGTCCGCACGATTTGCAACGATGGAAGGCCTCCCCGTCATCGAGCTTGTGCTTGTCGAACTTGCGTTTCCTCACCACGGATTTCACCACACGCGCCTGCCCGCGAAGCGTCGGGATGGCTGCCCAAAAGAGATAGTTTCCAAATCCGAAAGCCAGATAGGCGATGGAAACAGGAAGGAGGAAGACAAGCACAAGGAAGGGGATTGCGGCGAGAATCGCCAACCACCGGATCTGCACGGGAATCACGAAAAACACCAGCAACTCCACTTTGGGAAAAAGGGTGGCGAACGCGAAGAACGCGGATGAGTAGAACAGGAATCCCGTGGCAGGAATGGAGATCATGAAATTGAAGGCCCTGTAAAACACAAGGGAGAAGATCACGTTCGCGATCAGCAGCCCGGCCATCCCCGCATAGAGGAACAGCGAAGTCCGGAAGACACCCCACTCCGCCTCCAGACCGTCGCTGACCATGAAACTGATCATCACCATGAAGTAGATGAAGAGCAGCGAAAGTGCGCCAAGGCCGCCCGAACCACTGGTGGAAAATAGGAATGTCACCAACCGCCAGACCTCACCCGAGAGGATTTTCTCCAGATCGAAATCCAGTTCCATTCCGATCATGGGATTGATGTATTGGAGAAGGAACACCGCCACATGCAGCAAGGCATAATACCTGAATAGCCCGGGGAACGACAGCCACCCGAATTTCCTCTCCCACTTGTCCAGAAACTGCATCGGGCAGACCCTCCACCAGCCGCGCCCGGTTGACAAGCACCAGCATAGGCGGCAGTGTCCGGCGTGTCCGAAACCGTCCTCCACTCCCCCCTCGAAGCCGCACACCTCGCGCTCGGCGCAAAGCTGATCCCCTTCGGCGGCTGGGCGATGCCGGTGCAATATTCATCCATCCTCACCGAGCACGCCGCCGTCCGCGAGAAAGCCGGCGTGTTCGACATTTCCCACATGGGTCAGGTCTTCGTGACCGGCGCGGATCACCTCGCGTGGCTCGACACGCTGCTCACCAACAACTTTTCCAAACTCGCCCCCGGCCAAGGCCAATACACCATCATGCTCAACGAAAGCGGCGGCGTGATCGACGACCTCATCGCCTACCGCCTTTCTGAAACGGAAAGCCTGCTGATCGTCAACGCATCGATGATCCCCGAGGATGTCGCATGGATGGAAAAACACCTCAAACCCGGCGTCACCCTCCGCAACGAATCCGACGCTTGGGCTGGCCTCGCCATCCAAGGGCTGGTCTCCGCCGCGATCTTCGCAACGCTTTTTCCCGGCGAATCCCTCCCTCCACGCAACGGCATCGCCCGCCTTGCCGATGGCTCGCTGATCTGCCGCACCGGCTACACCGGCGAGGACGGATACGAGTTCTTCTGCCCCGCGGATCGCGGCATCGCGTTTTTCGAAAAATTCATCGCAGCGGGAGCCACGCCCTGCGGCCTCGGCGCTCGCGACACCCTCCGCCTGGAGATGTGTTTTCCTCTCAACGGCAACGACCTCTCCCCCGCCCGCTCACCCATCGAGGCCGGCCTCGGTTTTTTCTGCGATCTAACAAAACCAAATTTCATCGGCCGCGAAACCCTCGTCTCCCAGAAAGCAAACGGCCCGGAGATGAAGCTCACCGCCATCGAGCTCACCGAGAAAGGCCCGCCGCCCCGCCCGCACTACCCGGTGCTCGCCGCCGACGGAGAAATCCTCGGCGAACTTTCCAGCGGCGTCCTTTCCCCCACACTCGGCATCGGCATCGCGATGGCCTACCTCCCCGCCGCCTTCTCGAAACCCGGCACCCCTCTCCTCATCGATATCCGCAGCCGCCGCTTCCAAGCCGTGACCGTGAAAAAGCCCTTCCTGAAGAAATCCTGAAGCGCTTGTCCGAGCAGGGTTGCCTACACTAGGTATGAGAAGAATTCGAACCACAACCGAGCAAAGCGAGATAGACAGACATTCTAATTTTCCTACTCGACAGCCGTATTGTCGCCAGCCGAAAGCGAAATGATCTCAAAAGCTTTGAAAGAATCGGGGCGGTCGGATCTGGCTGCGGTGATTGAAGGCAGACGCGGTTGTACCGCAGAGTATGCCGCATACTTGGAACTGGCACGCGAGTGGGAAGACGACGACCTATCTTTTGGATGACCAACCCGCTGTTTCGCCGGGTGAGAACGTTGCGTTTGTTTCCGCATGGGTTTGGGTTCCTGCGCCTGAGGTTAATTGCCCTGCCGCATAATGGCTGGGGATTATCGATCCGCCCCTCCATGCGCTGCGCGCTCCCCTTCACCTCCTTATAAATCGAAACCCCGGCAGCGGGCGGACGAGGCGGCGCAGCTCCAGCTTGAAAAGGGCGGCGGTGACGGCGGATGAGGGTAGGCCGGTGTTCTCGATCAGGGTGTTCACGGAGAGCTCATCGCCGGCGGGCATGGCGGCGAGGACGGCGGCCTCCTCGGGGGGGAGCTCGGGTTCGTCGCGGGTTTCCGTGAGGGGCAGCTCGGTGCGGGCGAAGGGTAGCTCGCCCATGTCGTCGATGATGTGGGAGGCGTCGGCGACAAGGGTGGCGCCGTCGCGGATGAGCTGGTTGCAGCCGGCGGAGGAGGGTTTGTCGATGGGGCCGGGGACGGCGAAAACGGGCTTACCGTATTCGGAGGCGAGGTTCGCGGTGATCAGGGAGCCGGACCAGGCGGGGCACTCGGTGACCACCAGCGCCTGGCACCATGCGGCGACAATGCGGTTGCGCATCGGGAAGGTCTGCTTGTCGGGAGCCTTGTGGAGGGGGAACTCGGAAATCACCGCGCCGTTGCCGTCGGCGATCTTTTCCGCGAGGGCGAGATTTTCCGGCGGATAGAGCCGACCCAGCCCGGAGCCGACGACCGCGATGGTGCGCCCTTTCGCGGCCAGAGCGGCCTCGTGCGCGGCGGTGTCGATGCCGCGGGCGAGGCCGGAGACGATGGTGAAACCCGCGTGGGCGAGCTGGTAGGTGAGCTTGCGGGTGGCATTCACGCCATACGTCGTGGCGCGGCGCGAACCGACGACGCTGATGGCATGCTTGTCGCGCGGCAGGATTTCCCCCCAGACATAGAGCAGGATCGGCGCGTCGTAGGCCTGGAGCAGATGCTTCGGATAAGAGGGATCCTCGCGGGTGATGATGGCGATGCCGCGTTCCTTGGCCTCGGCGAGTTCCTTTGCCGGATCGACGTGTTCCTGCCAGGAGGTGATGAGCTTCGCAGTCTCCGGGCCGATGCCATCGACGCGCAGCAGGCTTCTCGCCGGGGCGGAAAGGACGCTTTCGGCATCGCCGAAGGCCTCAAGCAGCCGGGTGATTCGGACTGGGCCGAACGAAGGCAGGAGGTTGAGGGCGAGGATGGCTTCGCGGCTGGTCACGGAAAATGATGGGGAAAGAACTGGAGGCGAGATGCCTCCGAAACGGCCTGGGGCGGGACGCCCAAGCCACTTACCTATTTGATTTCCATACCGCTCTTGGGCCAGAGCCAGCGGACGACCTTGCCGCCCTGGATGAGAGCCTTGGCCTGGATCGTTTTCACGCCGAACACCGTCTCCGCCTTGTAGGATGCGATGCCGGTCTGGTAACTCTGGCCGTCGATCGTTTCCGCTCCCTCGCCGGGCAGCCATTCAAGCACCTGGTCGAAGGTGAACTCCTTGATCTGGCCCGACTGGATGCTGGCTTTCATGATCGCGACGGGATCGCCGGAGCCAGCGGGCACGGGTGTTGGTTCGGGCTCGGGAGCAGGCTCCGGAGTTGGTTCGGGGGCGGGTTCGGGGGCGGGTTCGGGGGCGGGGGCAGGTTCCGGGGTTGGTTCCGGCGCAGGAGCGGGAGCAGGTTCCGGCGTTGGTTCCGGGTCAGGTGCAGGTGCAGGTGCAGGTGCAGGTTCCGGCACCGGGGCGGGTTCGGCGGTCGGCGGGTTTTTCTGTAAAACCAGAAGCTGCTCGATGAGATCGGTCTGCTCGACAGGAACCTTACCCTCGAATGAACCGGCTCCGGGGCTGATGATTACGTTCGAACCTTCGATGCGGATCAGGTTGATCTGGCTTCCGGCGGACACCTTGACCCTAAGATCCGAGGCTCCGTCAACGAGTTCGGCTTCAGCTTTTAGCACGACTTTCGCAGGGAGTTGATCGCTTGGGATTTTCGCAAGATCGATGACGGTCTTCCCGGCTGGAGCTCCAACAGGTTTGGAGGTAGCGGGCGTATCGCCGCGGGCCTTGCCGGTGAGCGCGAGGCGGAACTGAGGCTCAAAGGAGTATCCGCAGATGCCAGCAATGACCAGACCTAGGATAAAAAAGAACGCTTTCATGGTGGGGATACGTGGCGGTGTCGGGTTTTATTAGCGGGATTTTTCACGGGCGCGTCCCGTAGCCGGATTGGAGGTTGAAGCGCGGGGGGCGGATTGGGTAGGTTTTTTTCCGTGAAGCGTATCTATGTCGTCGCCGGGGAAATGAGCGGGGACGCGCATGCCGCCGGGCTATTGCGGGAACTCACCTGTATGGTGGAGGGTCTGGAGATCCGCGGGGCGGGCGGGCCGGAGATGAAAGAGGTCAGCGGCGGCGAGACGAAGGACTGGGTGGAGGACGCGGCGGTGATGGGCGTGATCGAGGTGCTCAAACGCTACGGTTGGTTCAAGGAACGTTTCGGGGAGATGCTAGAGGAGATCAAAATCCAGAAGCCGGATGTGCTGCTGCTCGTGGATTACCCCGGCTTCAACCTGCGCTTCGCGAAGGCGGTGAAGGAAGCCCTGCCGGATACAAAGCAGGTCTATTACATCAGCCCGCAGGTCTGGGCATGGAACAAAAAGCGCATCCCGAAGATGGTCGATCTCCTCGACGAGATGCTCTGCCTGTTCCCTTTCGAGAAACCGATCTTCGAAGACGCCGGGCTGAAGACCACCCACGTCGGCCATCCGCTGGTGGACGAGCTTTCGGAAAAACGCATCGCGGGAGGACGTGAGCCGGATCTCGTCGGGCTGTTCCCCGGCAGTCGCGAGCGCGAGATCGCGAAGCTCTTCCCGATGATGCTCGAAAGCGCCGTCGCCCTGCGGAGATGGCGCGGCGACCTGCGTTTCGCGGTTCCGGCCGCGACTCCGAAACTCGCCCGCACCATGCGCGGGATGATCGCGGATGTCGGCGCGGAGGAATGGATCACGCTGACCGACGGCGGCAGCCACGAACTCATGCAGCGCGCCTCCTGCGGCGTGATCGCCAGCGGCACAGCCACACTGGAGGCCGCGGCCTTCGGGCTGCCGTACTGCCTCGTCTATAAGATGGCATGGACGACCTATTTCCTCGGCAAGATGCTGGTGAAGATCAAATACATCGGCCTCGTGAACATCCTCGCGGGCGAAAAAGTCGTGGAGGAGTTCATCCAGGCGGATGCCTCCGCGCCGGAGGTTAGCGCCTGGGTGCGGGGCATCCTCTCGAACGATGAAAAGCGCGCGGCACTCGTCGGGCGCTTGGGGGAGGTCAGCGCGAAACTGGGCGAGCACGGCACCCACCGCCGCGCGGCGGAACGGGTCGCGGAGTGGCTGGGGTGAGCTTTTCCGTCACGTCACTTTGATCACGGTGATGAAATTACCCATCAGCCTTGCGAGCCGTAATGATGAAACCGAACCAATGCGACCAAGGATCGCGTTTGGGGCAAGAGTCGCGATCATGCCCATGCGGATGAGCGATGCAACTTTCAGGCCGCTGGCGGGATAGTCCTGATCGGAAGGGAAAATGATCTCATCCAAGCCCTTGACCTCATGGCGCATTTGGGAACTGATGCCAGCGAGCAGATGATCCCTATATGGTGGCATGTTTGCCAATACGAGGGCCGGACGGGTTTTGAGCTGGCCATCCGACTGCTGCAGCCTCGCAAGAACCACATCACCGGGCTTCATGATTTCAAATCCGCTTCGGAGTATTCGACCTCGTCCTCCCCATAGGAATCCGCGAACGCGGTGGCAGCGAGAGCCAGGAAATCCTCACGTTCGGAATCCTGATCCTCAAGGATGGTTACCAAGAGTCGGGTCTGCGGACGGAGATTAACGGCCTCATCGAAGAGAACATGCTTGCCGTCGTAATGCGCCGCAATGGATGTCATTGGCATGGACAAAAGGTAGCGAAAAACAGGCGGAGGTCAATTCCGCCCTGCGATGACCTTACGCCGGAGCGCCCACCACACCCGGGATCGGGCCGTCGTCCTCGGGCCTGTCGTTCTCGGCTTTCTTGGATGCCGGCTTCTTCGACATGGAATCGGGGACGGGCGGGGGCTTGGGGGCGCTGGGCGGATTTTTCATCTCGCCGTGGTCGATGATGTCCTGGACATGGGAGGCGTCGAGCGTCTCGTATTCGAGGAGCGCGAGGGCGATCTTCTCCACGGTGTCGCGGTTCTCGTTGAGGATGCGGCTCGCCTCACTGAAGGCACCGTCGATGAATTTCTTGATTTCGCCATCGATGACCCGGGCGGTTTCCTCGGAGTAGTTGCGGCTCTTGTTCATGTCGCGGGCGAGGAAGACGGGGCCATCGCCATCGCCGTATTCGACCATGCCGAGGACATCGGACATGCCCCATTCGCAGACCATGTTGCGAGCCAGCGAGGTGGCCTGGCGGATGTCGCCGGAGGCACCGTTGGAAACGTCGTCCGAGTGGAAGCCTTCCGCAATGCGCCCGCCCATGGTGACGATGAGCTGCGCGAGCGCCTCCTTCTTCTGGGTGGAATACTTGTCGCCATCGGGAAGATACATCGTCGCGCCAAGGTAGGGGCCGCGGGGGATGATAGTGACCTTGTGGAGCGGATGGGTGTGCGGCAACACCATGTTCAGGTAGGCGTGGCCAGCCTCATGCCATGCGGTGCCGATCTTCTCCTTGTCGGACATGGCGAGTGAGCGGCGCTCACGACCCCAACGAACCTTGTCGCGGGCTTCCTCCATCTCATCCAAGGTGACGGCGGTGAGGCCTTTTCGGGCGGCGAGGAGAGCGGCTTCGTTGACGAGGTTTGCGAGTTCGGCACCGGAGAAACCGGGCGTGCCGCGGGCGATCCTCGCGAGATCGGTGTTCGCGGCGAGTTTGATCTTCTTCACATGGACGCGGAGGATTTCCTCGCGGCCGTTCACATCGGGAAGGGAGACGGTGACCTGGCGGTCGAAACGGCCGGGACGCAGCAGCGCGGGGTCGAGGACGTCCGGACGGTTGGTGGCCGCGATGATGATCACGCCCTCCTGGGTGTCGAAGCCGTCCATCTCCACGAGGAGCTGGTTGAGCGTTTGCTCGCGCTCGTCGTGGCCGCCGCCCATGCCGTGGCCGCGGTGGCGACCCACCGCGTCGATCTCATCGATGAAAATCAGGCACGGGGCGTTCTTTTTTCCCTGCTCGAACATGTCGCGCACGCGGGACGCGCCGACGCCGACGAACATCTCCACGAAATCCGAACCGGAGATCGAGAAGAAGGGCACATCCGCCTCACCGGCGATCGCGCGGGCGAGAAGGGTTTTTCCCGTTCCGGGTGAGCCGACCATCAGCACGCCCTTGGGGATGGAGCCGCCGAGTTTCTGGAATTTCTTGGGATCGCGGAGGAAATCGACGATCTCGAAGAGCTCTTCCTTGGCCTCCTGGATGCCGGCGACGTCCTTGAAAGTGACCTTATTGCGATCCTGAGTGAGCAGGCGCGCCTTGGATTTCCCGAAGGACATCGCGCCGCGGCCGGCGGATTTCATCTGCTGGCGGAAGAGGAAGAAGAGCAGCAGGATGATGAGCAGGAAGGGCAGGAACGTGAACAGCGCCTTGCTGAGCCAGTCGGAGGTGCGCTTGTATTTCGCCTTATCCTTGAGGAGTTTTTCCAGCTCGCCGCCAAGGATGGTGGAGGAAACGCTCACGGAGAAAGGCTCGGCCGCCTTGGGCTTGCCGTCCTCACCTTTGGGAACCTCCATATTCGTGGTGACCACGCGGGTGCCGGCCAGCATCGCGTTCGAGCTGTCGTCCGTGGTGAGGATGCGGAGCGGGTTCTGGAGATCGCCGGCCTTGACTTCATCGAGTGCGAGCGATTTCCGGAATTGGGCGAGGGAGAGCGTCTCCACATCCCCTTCGATGGGAGCCTCCGCCACGCGCTCCATGCGGATGCTCTCGCCGAGTAGCTCGCGGATCTCCTCTCCCTGGAGGTCGAGGTTCACAGGGACGCGGAAGTCGGAACGGCTCTCCTCGGAATTCTTCGGTTTCACCAGTTCGGGCTTCGCCCATCCGGTGATGGTCGCGTCGAAGGCGGTGTCGCTGGTATTGACGGTCAGCGGCTGCTTGGGATTCTCCAGAACGACCCGCTCCTGGTCGAGCGCGGTGCGGAACTCGGCGTAGCTCATCGGCTGCGCCTGGGGATTCATCTGCGGGCCGTAAAAGGCGACGCCGAGGATCACAAGAGCCAGGCTGAAAAGGGCGAGTACCCGCCAGTTGAAGCCGTTGTTGTCGCCGGAGGCGCGGTTCGGACTGGGAGGTGGAGGGGTGTTGTTCGGGGAATCGGACATGGTCTGCGTCTTGCCGGAGGATCTCCTCTCGGGTGGGGGAAACTAGCCGACCCGGAGGAAATGTCTAGGCGGGGTTTTTTCCGCTTTCTGAAAGCGCTTACAAACAGGATATTTAGCAAACACAAGGGACTGCCATTTAGATGACCGCAATTTAGAAATCGCGACACTCTCAGCCCCCGAATACCACCCTCTCATAAAGCTCACCCAGCCCCAGTTCCACCTCGATTTCCGGCAAAGGCACCACCGAATCCAGCCCCTCGTAAAGCTCGCAGGAAAATCCTCCTTCCGGCTTCCTGCGGTAAAGGATTACAGAAGGCGTATCCGTTTCCACCAGAATCAGGACTTTCAGGGATGGGATCGCGAGGTAGCCATCGCGCTTTTCACCCATATCCGTCCGACGGGTCGATTCACTCAATACCTCGATCACCACCACCGGCTGGTTCTGGAAATGGTCGGTCTCCGGGTTGCTCTGGCAGACCACCATCGCATCCGGATAATAAAAGCGTGTATGGTCGGGATATTCGATGCGCACCTTGGTGTCGCTGTTAAAGGGCTGGCACGACTTGCCGCGGAGTTGGCCATACAACATTCCCAACGCGTTCGTAGCGATATTGTTATGCCGGATCGTCGCTCCCGCCATCGCGTGAACCGTCCCGCCGAGGTATTCATGCTTCACCTCGGCGAATTCCTCGCCCTCAAGATATTCCTCCACGGACAGCAAATCCGGCTTTTTCACGGCGGTCATGCGGAAAGACATACCAGCATCATAAAGAATCCGCAACCCCGCTCCGCGACCCTTTGCGGCCTCTGCGCCTTTGCGGTGAAAATCTTCACTTCGACGAATGGCTTGGCGACCGGAGATCGCCCCCACGGTTGACTTACCTCCCGTTCCCTGCTTCAAAAGCCGCCCCATGTCCGACCGCAAGACCCTCGACGAACGCGCCCAGATGACCGACCTCGAGCGCGTGCGCCACTCCGCCGCGCACGTAATGGCCACCGCCATCCTCCGCATCTGGCCCGACGCGCAGTTTGCCTACGGCCCTCCCATCGAGAGCGGTTTCTACTACGATTTCCGCATGGAGCACCGCATCACGCCGGATGATTTCGAGAAAATCGAGGCGGAGATGAAGAAGATCGCCAAGGAGAACCAGAAGTTCGAATACAAGGCGATCTTCCGCGAGGAAGCGAAAGCGATGGCCGAGTCCGGCCGCCTCGGCGGCCTCACCGAGCGCCCGGGAAACCCTTCCCTCTTCAAGCTCGACCTCATCGACAAGATCCCGGAAGGCGAGCAGATCTCCTGTTTCCAGAACGGCGATTTCATCGACCTCTGCGCAGGTCCGCATGTGGGCTACACCTCGAAGTGCAAGAACGTAAAACTCATGTCGGTCTCGTCGTCCTTTTATTTGGGCGATGAATCGAAGGGCCAACTCCAGCGGCTTTACGGCACGGCCTTCGAGAACAAGGAGGAGCTGGAAAGCCATCTTGTCCGCCTCGAAGAAGCGAAAAAACGCGACCACCGCCGCCTCGGCCGCGAGCTGGGGCTTTTTCACATCGACGAAATGGTCGGCCAAGGCCTAGTCCTATGGAAACCCAAAGGCGCCCTCGTCCGCCGCGCGCTCCAGGAATTCATCACCGCCGAACTCGATAAACAGGGATACTCGCAGGTTTTCACCCCGCACATCGGCAAGCTCGACCTCTACCGCACCTCCGGCCATTTCCCCTACTATCAGGAAAGCCAGTATCCCGCCATCGCCGAGCGCGACGTGTTGGAAAAGCTCGCCGACGAAGACGCGACCTGCGCCACCCTCATCAACGGCCTCTCGGACGGAACCTACGAAGGTTACCTGCTCAAGCCGATGAACTGCCCGCACCACATCAAGATCTTCGCGAGCGACCACCACTCCTACCGCGACCTGCCGGTGCGCCTCGCCGAGTTCGGCACGGTCTATCGTTGGGAGCAATCCGGCGAGCTCGGCGGCATGACCCGCGTCCGCTGTTTCACCCAGGACGACGCCCACCTCTTCTGCACCCCCGACCAGGTCGCGGAGGAGGTTAAAGGCTGCCTCGACCTCGTGAAAAAAGTGCTTACCACGCTCGGCATGAACGATTACCGCGTGCGCCTTTCCCTCCGCGATCCGGAGAGCGATAAATACGTCGGCTCACCCGAAAACTGGGACAAGGCCGAGGCCGCCCTCCGCGAGGCCGTGATCCACCTCGGCGTCGATTACACCGAGGAAATCGGCGAGGCCGCCTTCTACGGCCCGAAGATCGACTTTGTCGTCAAAGATGTCATCGGCCGCGACTGGCAGCTCGGCACGGTGCAGGTCGATTACAATCTCCCCGTCCGCTTCAATCTTTCCTACGTCGGCTCGGACAACCAGCCGCACGTGCCCGTCATGATCCACCGCGCGCCCTTCGGCTCGCTGGAGCGCTTCACCGGTCTGCTCATCGAGCATTTCGAGGGGAAATTTCCAACCTGGCTCGCCCCGGAACAAGTCCGCGTCCTTCCGATCTCGGAAAAAACCCTCGACGAAGCGAACGCCCTCGCCACCCGGCTCGCCGACCTCGGTGTCCGAGTCACGGTCGATCGTTCCTCGGAAAAAGTCGGCGCGAAAATCCGCAACGCACGCATGGAACGCGTCCCCAACATGGCGATCCTCGGCCAGAAGGAAGTCGAGGACGGCACCGTCTCCGTCCGAATCCGCGGCGAAGAGCAACCCGTCACCAAGACCACCCAGCAGTTCATCGACGACTTACTCGCCGAGATCGCGAGCCGCTCGCTGTAGCTGGGGATTCCAGCCCCAGGCCGTTTCGGGAGGACTCCGGCCTCCCGAAATCATCTTGAAAATACGAACTGGTCATTATGCAAACGGTCACCGCTACCGAATTCAAAGCCAAGTGCCTCCGCCTCCTCGAGGAGGTGAACCGCACCGGCGAAGCGCTCATCATTTCCAAACACGGGAAACCAGTCGCACGGGTCGTCTCGGAAAACCCGAAGAAACCATGGCTAGTGTTGCGAGGGAGTGGATATTACATCGGCGATCCGTTTGAAACCACCGTGTCCGAGTCGGAAATTGAATGTCTGAAATGAACCGCCTGCCCGCAACATTTCATCGCGATCCCGCATACCGCCTGATCGTCGCCACCGCCCGTGCGCTCAAGCTGCGTCTGGCAACCAAAGACCGACTCATTCGGAAATCAAGGTTGGTTCCGCTCTGGAAACCCGGATGAACGCGCAGTCCGTGCAAACCCCGTCTCGATGTTTTTCGCAACACCATGCACGCGAGCTTGGTTCACTTGCGGGATTTCGGATTGAGTTTGCGGAACCAGACCTCCAGCTCCATCGCGGTTTGGATGGAATCGAGCATTTTTTGCCGATGCTCCGCTTCGGCACAACCGAGTTGTGCCAATGAGGAATTGCCTGAATTACGCCAAGTTTCCCAAGGAATTGCATCGAGCAAATTTGTCTTGTGACGGGTAAAAACATCGAGTCCGACTTGGTGGTTGGCGTTTTGGATGATCCGTTGTGCGGATTGCAGCGCGGCCTGCCATTCCGCTCCTTCCCCGGCTTGCTCCAGGATTTTTTTCAGGGTGGCGATGCACAGGAGCAGATGATTTCCATCTTGTCGGGTGGTTTGGTCGAGGCTGTGAAGGCTGATGGTTTTGGATTCGAGTAGCCTCAGACTATCAATGGTTCTGATAAAACTCTTGCGAAGGGGAATCTCAGTCGCTGTTTCTTCGATCTCCTGATTGGACAGCCCTTCCAACTGCTTGAGCAGATTCATCTCCACGGTTTGGCGCCTGTTTCCTATCATCCCTCTGATCCGCACCGCCCCGGTATTGATCCGCTCCTCCTGCTTGTTCGGTTCGAAAACCTCCACCTCCCAGCCGTTCTCGGTGAGCGACTTGGCGAACTGGAGCATTTGATTGCGGGTGCATAGGGCATCCGCATCCCGGCTCGTATAAGGTCGGCATGATTTCCATGGCTCTTCTTCCGGCATTTCCAGCAACGTCGCCCAGCAGCCAACGGCTTGCCCACCCACAAGAATCAAACCGCATTCACTGGCGATCTTTAGGATCGGCTCTAGGTCAACAGGCGAGAATGTCGTAGCTTTCATCTTGTCCGGAGAGGCAATTTGAGGACAGATCGGGTTCTGGAAAAACTCTGAACGGCAGCTTTGATCCCCGCCTTTTTCCAATCCGCATCTCCCGCCAGTTCGCGGGGGATGATGCTGTTTTGGGTTTGGAGTTCTTCGGCGGTGATGCACCCCTGCTCCAATCGGCGACGGTCGGACAGGCGAGATCGTTCCTTGCGTAGTCGGATTTTTTCCAGTTGCGTAATTTCCTTACCGTATCCTTGCGGATCAGAGCTTTTACCATCTTCTTGCATAGAATAAGGATAATCAGATACGCTTGATTTACAAGCGGACATCACCGTGCTTTTTGGGGATTTCCCGGGCGTTTTTCTGTCCATACAAGTGGCTGCTGCGTCCCGCCGCAGGCCGTGCAAACCCCGTCCCGGGGTTTCTTACACGGAGCCTTGCGGACGCGCAACCACACTTTGATCCCACCCCATTTTTCGTCTATACAAAATCCATGCCTGATACGTACAACATGAAGGAGGTGCAGGCGAACCTCAGCAAGCTCTGCCGTTCGGGCAAGCGCTTCGTCATCGCCAACCGCAACCAGCCTGTCGTCGTCGCCATGCCGGTGGAGGATTTCGAAGCGCTCATGGAAACCATGGACGTCCTCGCCGATCCCGCCGCCATGACCGCGATCCGCTCCGCCAAGGCCGGCAAAACCCAATACCGCCCGCTGAACCTCGACGATGTGAATTTGACATTTCTTCTGCCAAATGCCATTTTTTCCACCAATGAAACTCACCTTGGATAAGATGAGCCGTGTGGTTGTTCCGAAAACGCTGCGCGACCGCTTCGCGCTGAAGACCGGTGACCAGCTCGAAGTCACGGTCGATCCCGAAGGCATCCACCTGCGCCCCGTCGTTCCTGCGTCCGCGGTGGAGTTCTCCGAGGGACTGCTGGTATGTTCCAGCGAGGTTCCGCCGGGGATCTGGGACACCGGCGATTTCCTGGAAACCCAACGGGCGGCAAGGGTGCGCGAACTCGGTGGATTCTGATCCATGAAAGCCCTGTTCGACACATCCGTCCTTGTCGCGGCTCTCCTGAAGCAGCACCCCCACCACTCCTTGGCCTTTCCGCGCCTGCTGGAAGTCCATCGGAAAGAGATCGAGGGTCACATCACCACGCACGGCATGGCCGAGCTTTACGCGACCCTCACCGCCCTGCCCATCACGCCGAAACTCACCCCGCACGAAACCAGCCGCATCATCGAGCACTCCGTCCTGTCGAACTTCCGTCTCGTTCCGCTGACCACGAAGGACTACCGGGATGCCATGAAAATCACGGCGGATTCCGGCCTCGCCAGCGGCGCGATCTACGATGCCCTCCATCTCTGCGGGGCGAGGAAAGCGGGCTGCGAAAAACTCTACACCCTGAACCTCCGGCATTTCCGCGGAATCGCGCCCGGAGACACCCTGATATCCTCGCCCTGAATCCCAGTGAGAATTGTCGCCGCACGGGCAGGCGCTTCATCAATCGCCAACCATACACGCCGCGTTCTCCCTGTTTTCCGGTGCCGGCTTCCTCGACATCGACTTTGAGGCGGCAATCAAGCATCTTCTAAATACGATGCTAATGCCTCGGTGCTTCCTCGACATCGACTTTGAGGCGGCAATCAAGCAACCGCGCCCCATTGCTCCCGAAACAGCGGCGGCGGGCGAAAGGTGATCACAGGATGCCATAAGAACTATCCCGGTAAATGTGAAATAGCGGGGACTGACCCCATTCATATCGTAAGGGATAATCTCTACACCATCGTACCCCGCAGGTCGGAGTTAGGCCTAACGGTTCTATTGGCGATCCTTAATTCACGGTTTGCGAGTTGGTTTTATCAAAATACGATAAACCCAGAGAGGGGCGAAGCACTTGCGCAGGTCAAACGCGGTCATCTTGCTATTTTCCCCATCCCCACCGGCGTCATCGACCCCGCCAACAAATCCGACGTCGCCGCCCACGACCGCATCGTCACGCTGGTAGAAAAGATGCTGGAGCTGCACAAGCAACGCGCCGCCGCGAAAACCCCGCACGAGCAAACCGCGCTGGACCGCCAGATTTCCGCCACAGACACCCAGATCGACCGCCTCGTCTATGACCTCTACGGCCTGACCGAAGAGGAAATCGCGTTGGTTGAAGGAGCTTGATTCAACAGCATTTCTCATGGCTTTCACGACAGAACAGACCGCCTCCATCGAGTCCGCGATGGCTGATTTCCTAACCAAACGCCGCCCGCCCGAGGAAATTCGTGATAAGTTGGATCTGGGCTGGCGCATTGAGGGACAAAGCGTGGTGATTTACTCGATTCGTCCGCTCTGGCGTGACGAGAGCCAGAAGATCGAGGAACCGGCTGCCAAGGCGACCTTCAATCGCAAGACAAACCGTTGGAAGATTTATTGGATGCGGGCGGATACGAAATGGCACACCTATCCGCCGCATCCGGAAGCGGTGTTTTTCGACGAGTTCCTCGCCGTGGTGGACGAGGACAAGAACTGCTGTTTCTGGGGTTGAGCTTATCCTCAGCAGGTCACCTTTTCCGCTTTCCCAGCGACCGTCACACAAGCGGATTCCGACCCGAACAACATCAGCGGCGAGGTTTCCTCCGCTTCTTTCGGGAGCCGGGAGGTCGTGTCGCAGAGAATCTTAAAGAGGTTGAACCATGCTTCGCCAAAGAATCCATTGATGCTCTGGCGAATGGATGGATCATCGCTGTTGGAGGACAGATCGGCCAAGGATTCGAGTTCGGCCTTGAGGCAGATGGCGAGTTCCTTGATCCGTTCGACTCGGTTAGGTTGCTTGCCGACTCCGAGATTCAGACGCCCGCCGGTGGCATGTAGGTAACTGGCGATGTCTTGAAGGGTGAGTTCGGCATCGGCCGCGTGTTCCAGTTTGGACACGGCGCTCTGAGTGCAGGTCATCTTTTCCGCGACATCCGCCTGGGTCATTCCGGCTGCGGCACGGGTGCGGATGAGTGCATTGACGATGACCGCGCCTTTGATGCGGCGATCGAATTCACGGACTTGCCCATCATCGGCCGCAGTGGCCTTGACGAGATCCCGCACCGAGGCAAAGCGCTTCGGCCGTGTGGCGGGAGTTGGGATGGTGGCTGTTTTCATAGTGTGTGTTTTCTTAGTGGGGAAAGTTAATCCCCCGATTCCTTGCGAAGGGCATCCACCACGCTCACGGCGTAGCGGATGTCCTTCGCTTGGGTCGTTTTGGAGCCAAGGCAGAGCAAGTGCAGAACCTTTGATTCCAAAGCGGCATACGTGTAAAGTCTTGTCTGAGTCAATTTGCCCCTTTTTCCGCCACTTGCAAGTGCGCCTCCGGATTGATCGACGGCTCGAATACCCTTCGGCTCGTCATGAAGGAAACCGAACTGCACCAGCCTTGAATGGTTGGATTCTTCAAGAGAAATCAGGTATTTCTCCAAATTTTCCATGACCGCCATGTATTCACCAGCCTGCTTTTTGGCGTAGCGCCTCGCGTCACGCTCAAATTGTTCGGTGGACTCCAGTTGCCAGCTCATGACGAGTCGGGCATATTCCCAAATGGAATATTAGTCAATAGGTTTTTCATGGCGTGCATGCTGCCGCCGCAAGGCAGGGCATGCTTCTGAAGTGCGCATGAAGCCATGCTTTTTGCACTTCTTCCTGTTCCTCCGTCATCTGTGTTGCTGACATGGAAAGGTGGAGTTGGGATGAGTGCGAAGCTTTCATGAATGGGGTTCCGAACTTCAAGGCATCCGGGTAGGAATCACCCGCTTGCCGAGGCGGCGGTAAATCCTGAAGTCGGAGTCGGTGGTGAGAAGAAGGGGTTCGGGTAGGATTTCCGTGAGACGCACCAAGCAAGCATCGGCAATGCTCATGGGCACATCGGCGTATTTTTCCAGGAGATCCAATACGGGCAGGAAGGAGTCCCCTTCCAGCGAAACGATTCGAAGGGCGCCACGGCGATATGCTAGGCGGAGGGTGGCGCAACCATCGGGTGCCAGGAGATGATCCGCTTCGGAGAGTACGGACTCGCAGGTGATCCATGGTGGCGGATGCAGGCGCGCCTGGTGAACAGCCCAAGCGTGGTTCTGGTCGCTCTTCCTCCACAGGGCGACGAGGAAGGAGGTGTCAACGATGGCGGGATTTCCCATAGCCGCTGGATTTCAGGTATTCCTTCTTGCGGGCGCTCATGTCAGCGGGGCCACCCTCCACGGAACCGACGAGATCCGCGATGAGATCGAAACCGCTGGCCGTATCATGGGATCGTGACCCCGCCGCGATCAACCGCCTGCGGGCGACCTCCGACTTGGTCAAATGGGTCTTTTTCGACTCGGCTTCCAGTTCCCTTGCCAAGTCATCCGGAATGCGGATCACGAGTGTTTGCATGGAGCATGTGTATTACATGAAGCAGGGTAGGGCAATACGAAACATGATGTCTCAAAGGGGTCGTCAAAGGGGTAGGGTGTCGCATTTCAACATTCATAATGGATCGGTGTAATGACAAAGGGACAGGCAATGACAAAGGGAATGACAAAGGGACAGGCCATTTATCAGCGTGACAATGACAAAGGGACAGGCCATTTATCAGCGTGACAAGGCCGACCAATGACAAAGGGACAGGCCATTTATCAGCGTGACAAGGCGGCCCTACGCCGGTAATTCTTTTTCATGAGACGCGCACGATGGTTAGCGGAATGGCGGAA